>DATEBV010000228.1:0-10652 GCA_035287205.1 Chthoniobacterales bacterium
TTGTGTGCAGAGCTCTGGAGTAAAACAGCTGTGCAGCATCAAGAAACAGCTGAGTATTACCGAAAAGCCGCAGAAGCAAAACTAAGCGGAAACGATGCAGAGGTTGAGCATTGGAAGAAAGCAGCCGACTCTGCCGTAAATAGTGCTTGGAGTTTAAGATCAGCCGCTGAAGGCCTCGAGGAAGCGACTGCTGCGACAGTCGAAGGAAACTTATCGTTTGCGGAGCTCTGGAGTAAAACAGCTGCGCAGTATCAAGAAACAGCTGAGCATTACCGAAAAGTCACAGAGGCGCAGTTAAGCGGAAACGATGTAGAGGTTAAGCGGTGGAAGAAAGCAGCCGACTTTGCAAGAAGTGGTGTGCAGAGGTTAGAATCAGCTGCCAAAGCCCTCAAGAAAACAACTGCTGCGATAGTCAAAGGAAACTTATCGTTTGCGGAGCTCTGGAGTAAAACAGCTGCGCAGTATCAAGAATCAGCTGAGCATCACCGAAAAGTTGCAGAGGCGCAGTTAAGCGGAAATGATGCAGAGGTTGAGCGGTGGAAGAAAGCAGCCGACTCTGCCCAAAGTAGTGCTTCGGCGTTAGAAGCAGCTGCCCAATACTTCGAGCTCGTAACTGCTAAGACAGCCAGAGGTTTTGCAGAGCTCTGGAGTAAATCAGCTGCGCAGTATCAAGAAAGCGCTGAGTATTACCGAAAAGCCGCAGAAGCTTACTCAAGCAGGAATGATGTAGAAGCTGACTGTTGGAAGAAAGTAGCCGACTTTGCTGCAGAGAGTCATTGGAATTTAACATTAGCCGGTGAGGCCCTTGAAAAAGCAACTAGAGAGAGTCATTGGAATTTAACCAGAGGGGTTGCAGAGCTCTGGAGTAAGTCAGCTGCGCAGTATCAAGAAGCTGCTGATTATGGCCGAAGAGCTGCGAAAGCTTACTCAAGCGGAAACGATGTAGAGGTTAAGCGGTGGAAGAAAGCAGCCGACTTTGCGGTAAGTGGTGCGCAGAGGTTAGACTCAGCTGCCGAAGCCCTCGAGAAAGCGACTGCTGCAATAGCCAAAGGAAACTTATCCTTTGGGGAGCTCTGGAGTAAAACAGCTGCGCAGTATCAAGAATCAGCTGAGCATTATCGAAAGGCCATAGAGGTGCAGTTAAGCGGAAACGATGCAGAGGCAGAGCAATTGGAAAAAGAAGCCCAGTCGGCAGGAGAAAGTGCAGAAGCACTGGAAAAGCAAGCAGAGGAACTAGAAGCAAGTAAAGAGGCTTAAGTGCTAGAGTATTAAACTGGACTTGGGCCAATTTGTTAGTAGACATGGGTTGTTTCTTTAGAGAAGAAACATTTTTGAAAATCATTTTTAAAAGTCATTATTTTTTGCAGACTTTAGAAAATTATTATCACGCATCGTCATTTCTGTCATTCCCGCGGAGGCGGGAAACCAGAACACGGTCAATTCTAACTTGAGTTATAGCGTTAAAAGATCCTAAATTTAAATTAACAACGAAGGTAAAAGAAATACTTCTACGAAAGCAGGAATGAAGATCGACAGCGTTCTGGATTCCCGCCTCCGCGGGAATGACAGCAGGGAGTAACGACGTGTTTATTTAGAAATAACACAGCAACATTTTTTAACGATACTATAAATTTTGAAAAATGGCTAAAATCTAGTTAAAGAATTTTTATAAAAATTCTTTTTTGTGTTTTTTTGTGTTTTTTTGTGGCTATTTTTTTCTTTCTTCTTTTTGTTACTTCAGTTCAATGTGAGCTTACTAAAAATCTATGAAAAAACTACTTACCCTTACAGCATGTTTAGGATTGATGAGCGGTCAATGTGCTTTCGCTCAAATGATACCGGAAAAAATAATTCAGAGCATGGAAGATATTTCAAGAGGTGACTCTTCTCCTATCTCCCATCTTCCAGCTCCTACTGCAGCAGCGGGATCTTCCACCTCTCACCTCCCACCTCTCACCTTGATCCAGCCTGTTAGCCGAATAGTTACCACGGGAGCAGAAGGGCAAGAAGCAATTCAATATGAAACGCTAACAAATAGAGCTCACGTTGCAGAAGCGCAATCCCAAGCTGCGAAGCCTTATAGTAGCGAATACTATGCTTGGGGTAATGTAGCCTCTTCTTATGATGAGGCTGCTAAGGCTCTTCAGAAAGCAACCTCAGCAACAACTTCAGGAAACGATTTTGAAGCAACCTTGTGGTCCAAAACTTCCAAGCAGTATCAAGAATCAGCCGAGTATCACACACAAGCAGCAAAAGATATTTCAAATGGAAATAAGACCGACTATGATCATTTTAGTAAGGCAGGTCACACTGCTTCATGGAGTGCCCACCTATTAGAAGAGGCCTTTAGCGCTTCCGAAAAAGTCACTCAAGCTAAGCATGCGAACCAGGAAGAACTTGCTCTCCTATGGCTCAAAATAAGCGAGTTAAATCAAGAATCTTCTGAGTATAATATTCAAGCAGCAAGAGCTATTTCAAGTGGAAATGAAATTAATTATGATCGTTTTGAACGAGCAGGTTTCGCTTTGGGAGAAAGTGCGTTACGATTCCAAATAGCTTCCATGGTATTAGAGAAAGCCATTCAAGCAAGGGAAATAAACCAGAACGAATTCGCAGCCTCATTGTTAAAAGCAGTAGAGCAATACCAAGAATCAGCTAAGTATTATAGCCAAGCAGCAAATGCTTCTTTAAAAGGAAATAAAACAGACTTTGATCGTTTTGAGGGAGCAGCAGCCGCTATGGAGAGAGATGCCAAACGATTAGAAGAAGCTTCCAGTGTCTTAAAGGAAGCCACTCAAGCTGCAGAAGAAAATCAAAAAGAACTTGCAGCAATGTGCAACAAAACAGTCGAGCAGTATCAACAGCTTTCTGAGTATTGCACTCTGTCTACAAGTGCTTTTGCAAGTAGAAATGACGATGACTATAATCGCTTTAATAAAGAAAAAGATATTATTTGGAGAAGTGCTGGCCGATTAGCAGAAGCTTCCAATGCACTAAAAAAAGCGGTTTGTGCTATGGAAGAAAATGAAAAAGAACTTGCAAGTCAATGGCTTAAAACGACCGACTATTACCGTCAAGCAGCAAGCAGGCTTCTTTCAAAACCGGCTTGTGCTGATGAAGAGCAAGGAGTTGACAGTATTAACGATGTGATGAGTGGAAATGATGCCCTTTATAATCGCTTTCTACAAATGGCTAGGTCTTCTGAGGCTTGTGCTGATCAATTAGAGTTATCGATTACTGCACAGAAAAAAGCGGTTCAAGCGACAGAAGCAAATCAGGAAAGATTTGCCTCATTGTGGCTTAAAAATGCTAAGCAACATGAGGAGGCCGTCGAGTATTATCGTCAAGCTGTAATAATTGGAAATAGTGTTGATTATAAATGGGATGAAGCGCTAGATGTCTCCGTAAAAAATAGTGCTGAGCGATTAGAAAAAGCTGCTGACGCACAAGAGCAAGCAATTCAAGCTAAGGCTGCAAGTCAAGAGGAAGGTGCCGCATTGTGGCTCGAAACCGTCAAGCAATGGCAAGAATCTTCTGAATATGCATGTCAAGCAGCACATGCTGCGATAAATAAGAATGAAATTGATCTCAATCATTTTTATGAGAGGGGGATATCTGCGAGGCATAAAGCTAGAGCACTAGAGAGCCAAGCAGAGAAATTGACAAATAAGAAAAAAGGATTTCTTTTTTAACCTGTTAGTTTTAATTAAGTTTCATATAAGAGAGACTAAATGATTACAATCTATGAAAAAACTATTTAATTTTACGACATTTTTAAGTTTGATCAGCGTTCAGTGCTCTCTTGCGCAAGTAATACCGACAACATTCACTCAGATCACACAGGTTGAAAATAGGCTGGAGGATAGAGAAAATCGAACTGCAGGCACCAATCAGAACACAGGTTACAGGTTACAGGGTGCAGAGTGCAGAAAGACAGCATCATTATTAGAATATAGCTCTGTTCCTATCTTCCATCTTCCATCTTCTATCTCCTATTTTGGCGTTACGCCCAAATTGATGATGGATCCATCATCAACGGAGGAAGAGGGCATTAAAGCTATAGAAAAGATCTTAGGAACCTCAGAACCAAGCGCTGTTGCGGCTGAAGGAGAGAGAATAAGGGCCTCTGAAGGCACATATTTTCTTAATCCACCTGAAGAATGTGCTACAACGAATGATCAGAATTCTTCGAATTGCGCCTGCAGCAGCATACCTCAACTTCCATCTCCTACTGCGGTAGCGGTATCTCCCACCTCTGACCTTCCACCTCCTACCTCTATTGAGCCACCTATTCTTTTAGATGACTTGGCTGAAAATATAGGAAGAAGGTTGCTCGGTAAAATAGTTGTTGAGCAGGCTCTCCAAGACCCCCTTGAGAATAACTCTTGTAGTAGTGACGTCCGTTGGAATGCTGGGAAATCTCACGCCGAAGGTAATGATTTTGCTTGGAATGCGTTAACTGAGGAAGAGCGGAGCGTTTACAACACTGCAGCTCTTGCTAAAAACAAAGCGCAAAGCGAAGCAATTCAAAAAGAAATTGAGGAGGCAGAGCAAGAGGCAGAGAAAGCTCATTGTCGAATGGGAGAGGCGTGGTTGAGTAGCACTAGAGCAGCTCGAGCAGTTATTGCTAAAACAGCTAAAGAAAAAGTAGAGGGAATGAAAACCATCGAAGCAGAGAGGCAAAGAGCTGTTAGGTGGGCAAATTACCTACAAGGTAAAGATAGAGATTTTTGGAAAGGTTTAGTAGATCAGCATAAAGTTGCCACTGATTATGAAGGAAAAAGTTTAGAAATTAGCCTAGCAGGCAAAGAGAGCGAAGGGGGAAGTTGGTTTTTAGTAGGTAGGTCTCTGCATGCCAGCGCAGATTATCGAGAAAAAGCATATGAGGCAAAAGAAGTAGGAAAAGCTACTCTTGCCTCTACTTATATCGAAGCTGCTTCCATATCACAAGAAGCTGCAGATCAGAGAAAACTAGCAGCCGAAACCATGGCTGCAGGAGAAGAAGATGAGGGTATGAGCTGGGAGCAGAGAGGCTCTGCTCTCCAAGCTAAGGCTGACTACGAAGTAAAAGCAAGTGAAGCTCAGGAAGCTGGGAAAACAATCCTTGCTGCTGGCTACCGAGAGGCTGTAGCAACATCACAACATGCCGCAGATCAATGGAAAATATCAGCAGAGAAGCATGCTATAGGAGAAGAGGATAGAGGTCTTCGTTGGAGTATGGTAGGCTCGTCTTTCCGAGATAAGGCAGAGTACGAAGTAAAAGCAAATGAAGCCCAAGAAGCCGGGAAAACAACTCTTTCTGCTGGTTACCGACAGGCTGCTTCACTATCAAAAAGTGCGGCAAATCATTGGAAACTATCCGTTTTAACAAAAATTGAGGGGTCAGAAAAAGAAGGTGAAGGTGATAGCTTAGGGCATGAGGGACTGTGTTTTAAAAAACAAGCACGCTATGAAGCCAACGCAAGTGAAGCGGAAGAAGCCGGAAAAACAAACCTTGCTATTGGCTATAGAGAGGCCTCAAAAACATTACAAGATGCTGTAGATGAGCATCAACAAGCAGTTATTGCTTATAGTAAGAGAAAAAATAATGAAGGTAGTCTTTATAATTTAGCAGGTAACTCTCTCCAAGCCAAGGCCGACCACCAGGCAAAAGCAAGTGAAGCCCAAGAAGCAGGAAAAACAATTCTTGCAACAAGCTATCGAGAGATCGCTACAACATATCAACGTGTCACAGATCAGTATCAACAATCAGTCAAGACCTATGCTGAAGGAAAAAAGGGTGAGACCACCATTTGGCACTCTATAGGGGTATGTCTCCAAGCAAGTGCCGACTATCAAGCAAAAGCAAGTGATGCACAAGAAGTAGGAAACGGACTCCTTGCTGCTGGTTATAGAGAGGTTATAGCAACATCAGAGCGTGCCGCAGATCAGTTTAAACAAGCAGTTTTAGCTGAGATCGGAAGAAAATGGGATGAGAGTAGAAAATTATACGACGAGGGAGAAGCAACACGGAACGAGGCCCATGCGATAGCAAAGAGAGTTGAAGAAAGGGCTGCGGCAGGGCTAATTCTTCCAACAGGATAATAGGTTGTAATTTAATAAATAATAGATGACGGCAAAGCACTTTCAAAAAACTTTTTCCATTAATCAGCTCCTCTCTGTATTTATCCCTTCCATCCCTTCCATCCCTGTTAATATTCTTCTTCTTTCATCCTCTTTCATCCATGTTTATGCATTTCGGTGAATTAGCCCTGGGGCTGCGGCAGCGTTATTAAATAATATTTGACAATAGAACGTGCGCACTTATTATGTGAGAATGAAAAATATCACGCTTTCTGCTGATGAAGATTTAATCTCGAAAGGACGTTCTTATGCTCAGAGTCATAATACGACCCTCAATCAATTAATAAGAGATTTGTTGAGTCAAAAAGTTCTTTGTACTCAAAAAGAAAGTATCCAAGAAGTTTTTGATTTATTGGACCGCCATCCTGCAACCGTTACTGGGTATCATTTTAATAGAGAGGATGCGTACGATGTCTAAAGCCTTTTTTGATACCAATATTTTACTCTATTCGGGAGATTCACAAAATCCAAGCAAGCAAAATAAAGCTCGTGAAATATTAAAGGAATCTGATCATCAAGGAAACGGAGTTATTTCAACACAAGTTCTTCAAGAATATTATGTTATTGAGGTAAAAAAGTTTAAAAGAGATCCGCTACTGATTAAGCAGTCTCTTAAAATTTGGCAACGGTTTGAAGTTGTTACTATTACCCCTTCTATGATTGAAGATGCGGTGGACATTAGTCTTGTTTACCAAGTATCTTTCTGGGATTCACTCATTATTACAGCTGCACTGCTTGCTAAATGTAATGAGCTTATAACAGAGGATCTTCAACATGGACAGATCATTCGTGGACTAAAAATTATTAATCCTTTTTCTCTACTAATCTAGTAACTACCAACGTTTTTATAGGCGTTGATAGTTACTCTAATCTATGAAAAAAATTATCAATCTTACGGCATTTTTAAGTTTAACAAGCATTCAGTGCGTTCTTGCTCAAGTGGCGTTGGTAACACCTACTCCGATTGAGCAAAATATTCCAGGAGACTCTTTTTCTATCTCCTATTTGGGCGTTACGCCCAAATTGATGATGAATCCATCAACGGAGGAAGAGGGAATCAAAGCTATGGAAAAGGTCTTGGGAATTTCACCGCAAGGCGCTGCTATAGAAGAAGGAACAGCAGTGGAGCATCAAACAGTAGGAGTTGTGGCAGAAATAAGAGAGACTCCGATAGTTTCTGTTAGCAGCGGAAGTAATGAGGTTGAAATGAAAAGATTTTCCAATGCATCTTCTCAAGTTTTGAAATCAGAAGAAGAATCAGATAATAGCGAAGAGCTTAAAGATCCTGATTTAGAATCTGAAGATAACGGTATAATAAACTCTCAGATAAATAAGTACCTCAAGAACGAAATCATCAATAATATTTATACAGAGTGCCTTGCGGAGGTAGCTAAATTCTCATTAGAAGGTCGAGTAACAGCTGAAAATGCTTCAAAGGAAATCGCAGAGTGGGCTGCAGCAAAGGCGGCTGCAGAATATTATATTAGAAAATATGAGAGAGAATCAAGGGTCTGTGGAAGGGAGGAAAACAAAGCCAAAGAAATTGCTGAAGAGTGCAAAAGAAAAGCAGAAGGTGCACTTACAGTTTCAAAGAAAGCAAAAGAACTCGATCAGTTAGAAGCTAAGGTAGTCCTTGCACGAGCCGCTTATGCAGAGAGTGATTACGAGTTTAAGAAACTGGCGTTACAACTTGCCGAGGCGCGTGTGGGGACGGCTCATGCAACTCTTTACGCTATTGAGGTTAAAAACAATCCTTCTCGTGGTACTGCAGAAGTGGAGCTGGCGGAGTGTCAGAAAATCGAGTCGGATGTTTTAGAAGCTTTCACAAAGGCAAAAGTTGATTTTGAAACAAAAGCTTCTCTTCTCAGCGCTGCTGAAGAGGCCCTCACTGTGGCAAGGCATCAGGGGTTTTCTACTGGGGCCAAGAGTGCTACGAATGAGGAGGCAGAATCAACAGAAAACATGAAGGCATCTGGAGAAGTCGAATCTATTGCTGAGGCTCCAATAATAAGAGAAATTCAGCCGCCTATTCTTTCAGATGATATAGCTGAGGAGATTGGAAGCAAACTGCTTGGTAAAAAAATCTCAAAAAAAGATTCTCAGGAATTTTCTACGAATCTCGAAGATGAAACACGTTGGGATGCCAGAGAAAAAGCCGATCAGTTGGCAAAACAGGTCGCTATCGCTAAAGCTCACATGAAACGATGGCAGAAGAAGTATGCTACTTCACAAGAAAATTCATCAGCTCTCATTTCGATGGAGACACGATCACGCGCAGATTCTACAGCTTCTGTACAAAGCGCACTCGGTTCTATCGATGATTCAGAGGAGGGTAAAATAGAAGAAAGCATGGATCCCGAAATGGCGGCTGAGCAAAAAAGAGAACGTTTGCAAGAAGAGATTGTTCGACTTGAACAAGCGCGTAACACAGAAGAAGAGAAGTGGAACAAGTTAGTTGATGGCGCGGAGGTCCAGGAAGAGGCCAAGAGAGCAGCGCTTAAACTACCTCTTAATCCGCAGACCAAGGTGGAGCGATGGATGGAAAGTGATAAGGCAGCTGTTGAGAAACGCGCAGCAAAGAGGGAAGTAGTAGAGATGAAAGAGTATTGTTCGCTTAATGCTGAACGTTGGATGGTCTGTGCAGAAATTGAAAAACTAAAAAAGGAAGCTGATGAGGCTGCATTGAATAATTCGGCTCGTCTTTCTGATCTTAGAACTCATGAAGCAAGGGCCAAGAAGCGATGGTCAGATCTTGCCTATCATGAAAAGAGTATTGTCGAAGCTCGTAGTAAAAATACAATGCCTGTAGAAGATGCCTTGAAAGAACTTCAAAAGAGAGATCTCATTGTTTATCAACTTTGGACATCCATGGTCCCTTTATCTGAAGTGAAATTTGATCTTGTGACGACGGTAACTGCAGAGGCTGCTAAAAAAACTAAAAAAGAAATTTTTTCAGAAGACTACTTTAAAGAAGTTGAGGATACTCAAAATTTAGTAAAAGAAGCTGCGGCAACAAAACAGTATGCCAGGGCCATCAAACAAGAGGCGTTACAACAAGCCCTCGCAGCAGTATTAGAAGACAAGGAATCTTCTGTCAAAGCATTGTGGCATTCGAAGCTCGTGGAATCAGCAGTGGCGGCTCGCCAAGCGACACTCCTTGCTCAAAGACCTCCTCATCCCGATTGGAAAACTGATGAGCCAAGACGTCTGGCTCAGCGAACCATTAATATTACCAAAGCGAATAAAGCAGCCTTTGATGCTTTTCATCAAGAAATAGAACGCTTCAGTGGGATTAAGATGGTTTGGATGGCTCGATTAGAAGAGGCCGCACGAAGTCATGCGGAGGGCGATGCAACAGTTTGGAATGGGCTTACCGAAGAAGAACGGAATGTCTACAATGCGATAACCGTCGCTAAGAATAAGGAAAAAACAGAAGCGATTCAAAAGGAAATTGAAGAGGCAGAGAAAGATGCTGAGAAAGCCCATCGCCAAGTGGGAGAGGCTTGGATTAGTAGTACTAAAACGGCTCGAGAAGAAATTGCTAAAACAGCTGAAGAAAAAGCAAAAAACCTAAAAACACTCGAAAGAGACAGACAGCTTGCTATTCGATTGAGAAAGCGTCGATGGGGAAATTTAACTTCTGAGGAAGGAAGCATGGAGAAATTTCAAGAATATTCTGAAGTTGCAAGAAAAAAAGCTGTTGCAGCAACAGATAAGAAGGGAAAGTATTGTTGGAATAAAGTAGAAGAATGTTATGATAGGGCCTTCAGAGCTCTCAAAGCAACTCGAGAGACACCAAAAGGGAATCTATTATTTGCAAAGCTCAGCAGTGAAACAGTCCAGCTGAGTCGAGAATTAGCTATATATTTTCAAAAACTCGCAGAAGTGTATTCGGGAGAAAAAGATCCAGAGAGTGATCATTGGAAGAAAATAGCTGCAGATGGGTGTTATGCTAGCAGCCAATTCGGGAAAATACTCTATTTTGTCGGCTGCGACCTCGATGATATTGTTAAAGCTCTCGAAAAAGTGACTACTGAGACAATCAAAGGGAATCTATCACTTACAGAACTCTGGAGTAAACAAGCAGTACAGAGTCAAGAATTAGCTGAGTATAACCTAAGATCCGCAGATGTGCAGTTAAATTTAGGAACTTATTACTCTTGGTATTCTGGCTGTGTTTTCAGCTTCACTTATCATAGTAGAAAGAGTTTAAATGGCGCTGAAGCTTGCCTAGGCAGAGCGACTGCTGCGACAGCTGAAGGAAACTCATTATTTGCAGAGCTCTGGAGTAAAATAGCCGCAGAGTATCAAGAATCATTTGAGTATTTTCGAAAAGCCATAGAGGCAAGCTTAAGCGGAAACAAAGCAGAGGCTAACCGATTGAATAAAGTAGCCGACTCTGCTAGAGATAGTGCTGGCCAGTTAACCTCAAGCACCAAAGCCCTCGAGAAAGCAACTAGTGCGACAGCCGAAGGAAACTCATTGTTTGCAGAGCTCTGGAGTAAAGTAGCTACGCAATATCAAGAATC
>DATEBV010000229.1:0-6873 GCA_035287205.1 Chthoniobacterales bacterium
TCGAAACTCTACTTCTGCTGCGAATTGCTGCGTCACTCCGGTGCTCGACTCCTCAGGTATGCCATATACATTCCGGGGTCTGTGCTCCGAGGCTCCTTGCACTTCATCAGCATAAGCGAGTTTGGAAAGAACCCTGTTGCCTAAAATTGTATCAGCCTGTCGAAAAAGATCAGCAGCTGAGGCAAAGTTTTGTGCAAGGTCTTTGCCCATACCAACGGTTTGAGCTCCTTGACCTGAGAAGAGAAGTGCGGTGCGAAACATAAGTGTGACTACCAACGTCACTTTATTTCTGCGAAATAAAGTGACGTTGGTAAAATTAGCCTAACATGTAAACGAAGAACCAATTTTATACACGAGTATAAGACTATTGCAATTAAGTAAACATACCGATAGAAAAGAAAATCATGGCACCCCAAGAAATCATGACTGACAAGGAAATCTCTAAATGATGGCTGGATTGCGAGTATTGCCAATTTTATCAACATCACTTTATTTTGCAGAAATAAAGTGACGTTGGTTACGAAAGGTCTTCGATTAATTCACGAGGCATCTGTTTTTCGGCTTTGGCACCTAGTTTGTGAAGGCGCAAGGCTGTAGCAATGAGATTACCTTTTTGTGAGGAGAGGCGGGCAATAGCCTCATCTTGGGTAGAAAGAGCTTTTGCAAGTTGTGTGCGTACTCCTAGGAGATTTCCTGCAAAGTCGACAAAACGATCATGAAGAACGCCTCCTAGTCTGGCAATTTCAAGAACATTTTTAGTCTGTTTCTCAACTTTCCAGAAGTTGCTGATGGTACGGAGAGCTGCTAGTAGTGTGCTGGGAGTGACTAAGATAATACGATGAGCAAAGGCAAATTCAAAAAGATCAGGATCAGCCGATAGAGCTGCGCCAAAAGAAGTTTCAATAGGAAGAAACATCATGGTCATTTCTGGGGTCTTTCCTGCGAAGAGGTCAGGATATCCTTTTTCAGCAAGTGATTTGATATGGGTGCGAACAGCTGCTGCATGACGTGTGAGTGCTTGAAGGCGTTCTTTTTCTTCCGTGGCATTGCAAGCACGCTCGTAGTCGATTAGAGACACTTTAGAATCAACCACAATGATACGATCCTCAGGAAGATGGATGATGGCATCAGGACGTAAGCGTCCTTCGGTAGAAACCTGAAGTTCAAATTCACGACCACGTTCTAGGCCAGAGAGTTCAAGGGTTCGTTCGAGGATGAGTTCTCCCCAAGCTCCACGACGTTGTGATTTTCCCTGGAGGGCGGAGGTTAGATTTTGGGCGTCTGTAGAAAGTCGATGGTTCAGTTGAGAGAGTTGTTCAAGTTGTTGGCGTAGACTACTACTGCTTTCTATATGAGAGGTATGAATCTCTTCGACTCGCTTACGAAAAATCTCGAGATTTTCTTTTAAAGGAGAAAGGACATGACCCAGTTGTTCTTTGCTTTTCTCGCCAAGTTGGCGGGTTTTTTCTTCTAAAATTTCTGTTGCAAGATTACGAAATTGGGCTGTCATCATCTCTGCTAACTTCAGCTGTTCTTGTTGCTGGCGTTCTGAAGAGACCAGTAATTGTTGTCTTTGTTGTTCTGCTTCTGTTTTTACTGTATTGAGCTCTTGATGGGAACGGTTTGTTCGCAAAAGCCATCCTAAGGCCATGCCGAGGCCGAGTGCTGCAAGAAGAAGTATTGATAAAAGAACAAGAGAAGGCATGTTGGGAGAACACCTCTTCATAGCCTGGCCGTTAGGCCAGGCTATGAAGAGGTGCTTTATCTACTGCGGTGCAGTAAGTTTAAGTTGAGAGTTTAAGTTTAAGTTGATTTTTGGTCACTTCGTGACAAGGAAGGATTGAAGAAATTAACCACAAAAGAACATAAAAGGACACGAAAGAAGATAGAAAAAGGATGTTGAGTGTCTGATTATATTTTCAGTAATCAGTATTCTTTTCTCTTTTTATCCCTTTTATCGCTTCCATCCTTGTTAATTTCTTTTTCTTTCATCCTTGTTTTCGAATTCAACTTCACTGCGGAAGCGATCGATAAATTCCAAGGTATACTCCACTACATCAAGTTGATCGTTTTCAATGAGAGGAGAGAGATCCATTGCATAGGAAACAAGAGCTGCTTGATCTATTTCATGAGGTATTGAGTAAGTAGCATTAGCTCTACGACGGCCCAGGGTTGCCAGATCGTAACGCTTTCCCCCAGCAATTTGAGAGTCAAAAACAGTAAGCAGTTTTTCGGAAAGCTCTGGATGAGCGCTGACATCGAGAGCAATCTTATCATGATGACTTAACCAATCGAGACCACGCCAGACCTCACCTCCTAGAAGTTGAGTTGGACGTTGTTCGCGTGGTAATTGGCGTAGGGCCTCAATAACAGCAAAGCAAACGGCGCGATGAGTAGGGTGCTTGTCAGCAAGATGATGGGTGTAAATTATTTGAGGACGCATCTGACAGAGTAATTCTTGGAGCGTAGCAACAAGAGGGCTAGACTTCTTCCCAAGCTCTACTTCTGCTGCGAATTGCTTCGTCGCGCCAGTGTTCGAAGCATCGAGTAGCTTCTGTACACTCAACTTCTGCGCGCTGTCGACTCCTTGCACTTCATCAGCACAAGCGAGTTTTGAAAGAAGTCTATTGCTGGTCGGTTCTTGAATTTCTAAAGAGGTATAATCAAGTTGAATCATCAGGGCATACTCCCCAAGGATAGCTGCTTGGTGTTGTTCCTGGCGACGGCAAACCTTCATTTCCTCATCACTGTACGAGGTATAAGGCCCGCTTCGAGGGCTTCCGCCACCAGCTGTGCAAGTGATTCCACCAAATTGTTTCTTTGGATTCTGATAACATTCTAAGATCCCAGGAAGAGCCATGATCTCAAGGTCATCTTGATGAGCTCCTATACCAAGATGGGTAATAGTAGGTGCGACTTTGTCAAAAGAAGAGTTGCTGGGGATGAAAAGGTCCATTGGGGGCAAGATAACTATTCGGCCAACAGGCCGAATAGTTAGTTTAAGTTATAAGTTTAAGTTTAAGTTGATTTTTGGTTACTTCGTGACAAGGGAAGAAGGAATCTTTTTACTCTCGAAGTCGCTTCAGGAGAGGATTCCAACATGTTGTGGAAAATTTTATCCCCTGAGTTTGTCGAATACTTATGGGGCAAGTAAAGAGTCAAGAGTCAAGAGTAGCGCTGAGGCGGGTCATTTTTTTTCAGATTTTTTTTGTAAATATTAGGCTAATCCAGTCGGTAAAATTTGTCTAGGTGTGTTAAAATTCTCGTAAAATCTTTTAAATTGAATTTAGAAAAGTGTAAATTTTTTTACTACTCCAGAGTTGACCTATGCGGCGAATAAGCCTTATATTCACCGCAAATTAAGCGGTGATTAAGCATGTATACCTGGGAAAGATCGTAATCGTTCAGTCCACCCTTCTTCGGAGATGAGCTCTGAACTGGGGTGATGAAAATCTTTAGACAATGCATTTAGACTACACCTCCACAGCTCAATTATTTGGTTCAGGTCCATCCTCCGAAGGAGGAGAGCTGAACGCTTACCATTGGGAGATCAGTTCATAGTTCGCAGTTCGTAGTTCGTAGTTCGTAGTTCGTAGTAGTTTCAGCTCGTTAAATTAATTTGTAACGTACTTTCGTAACTATTCGGCCAACAGGCCGAATAGAGGCTGTAGGCTGTAGGCTAAAGGTCGAAACAGGCTGTCCAGTGGGTTCTCAACAAACTAAGCTCTTAAACTCTTAAACTCTTTGGTTCAAATCCTTCCTCCGAAGGAGGGGGAGGTAAACGCCTGCGACTTTGTAAGTCAAACCAAACAAATATATTAATCAGAAACGTTCACCGGAACAGCTATTTTTTTTGTGTTCTTTTGTGTTCTTTTGTGGTTAATTTTTTCTCTTCTTCATCCGTCAGTCATGTATACTCATCACGAATGAAAATTAGGTTTTTTTACTTGCTCTTGTTGTCCCTAGCTTCGTTGTCAGAGCTTGCGTTATGTTCATAGCGCCTCACTCTTCCGCCTTGCTAGAAACAACAATTTCAGCGTAAAAAAACCTAATTTTCATTCGTGATGAGTATAGTGTTGACTTAGTAAATTGCGCCTCAGAACTCTTTACCCTTTACTCTTCACTCTTTACTTTTCCGGACGTTCTTTTGTGGCTATTTTTTCTCTCCTTCTGTAACCTACAGCCTATAGCCTATAGCCTCCAGCCTATCCTATGTCCGAAACTCTAACACCCATGATGCAGCAGTATTATCAGCTGCGACGAGATCTTCCTCCTGATACGTTTCTTTTTTTTCGTATGGGAGATTTTTACGAGATGTTTAATGAAGATGCGGTCGAGGTATCTGCTGTTCTTAATATTTCCCTGACGAAGCGAGGAGGGATGCCGATGTGCGGAGTGCCATATCACTCGGTACGTAGTTATGTCAAAAGAGTGTTAAATGCCGGAAAGCGAGTGGCACTTTGTGAGCAGGTAGGAGAGGTTAAGCCGGGGAAGCTTGTGCGGCGAGAAATTACGCGGATTCTGAGTCCTGGAACATTGGAAGATGTAGGACTCGAGGAACGGAAAAATAATTTCACGATGGCCATTTTTCCTCTTTCTGTTTCAGGAAAAAAGAAGGTTGCAGACGATTCGATTCATTCAAATAGCAACCAGGAAACAACAACCACTATTCGTCCGATTGACCGAATAGTTGCTTTTGGTATTTCCTATGCCGATCTTAGCACGGGAGAATTTTTTGTGACGGAAGTGGCGACGCAAGAGGCTCTCTTTGATGAAATTATGAGGGTGGCTCCAGCAGAGATTTTGGCGCCTCATGTTCTTAAGGTCTTAGTTGAAGGGATTAAGGAGGAACTACCTCAATTGGAGTTTCTTGAAGATTATTTATTTGATCTTACTTTAGCAACAGAACTTCTTTGTTCTCATTTTAAGGTGCAATCGCTTGACGGTTTTGGAGGAGAAGAACTCAAAGCTGGAGTTTCAGCAGCAGGAGCTTTGCTTCATTATATTACTCGTCATTTACGTCGTGATGCATCGCATCTTCGTTCTTTCCGTCCTTACCGTCACCAAGGATATATGCTTATCGATGCAACGACACAATCTCATCTTGAGCTTGTGACCTCACGAGCAGGACGTAGTATGACGCTCTTAGCGGCGCTTGATTGCACGAAAACACCTATGGGTGCACGGATGCTTCGTGACTGGATCTTGCGGCCACTGTGTGATATTGCTGCTATTCAAGCACGTCAAGAGGCTATTGCTGCTTTGCTTGATCAAGCGCTTCTCCTCAGCGAACTTCGCGAGAAACTCTCAGGGATTCGTGATATGGAACGTTCTCTTTCTCGCTTAAGTCAAAATTCTGGCAATGCTCGTGATCTTGCAGTTCTTAGCATTTCTTTACTTCGTATTCCTGAACTTAAGCAAATCATTGCAAAAATAATTGACTCAAAAAAGGAGTTGATTCCTGAATCAGAGACTACCTCTTTTTTAATTGCTTCGTTAGCAGAGGAATTACACGATCTCCAAGAACTTCATCAGACATTAGAGCGTGCTCTTGTAGAAGAGCCACCAGCGATAACGAAAGAAGGAGGGATGATTCGAGAAGGTTTTGATGCGACCCTTGATGAGTTACGTGCTGCCTCCACCGAGGGGAAAGAATGGATTGCAAATCTTCAAGAACGGGAGATTACTCGTACGGGTATTAAATCGCTGAAGGTGCGATTCAATGCTGTCTTCGGTTATTTTATTGAAATAACAAAGTCTAACCTCGCCAATGTTCCTTCCGACTATACACGGAAGCAGACAACCGCTAATGGAGAACGTTTTATCACTCCGGAGCTTAAGGAAATTGAAGGGAAAATTCTAGGTGCTGAGGAACGGTCTAAAGCTGTAGAGAGTGAGCTATTTCAACAGCTTCGAGCTAAGGCCCTCCAAGAACTTTCAGCCATTCAAAAAACAGCTTCGGCAGCTGGAACTCTTGATATTCTCTGTTCTTTAGCAGAGACAGCACGTCTTTATGGTTACTGCCGTCCTCTTGTTGATGATTCAAGCCTTTTGTTCTTTGCTGAAGGACGTCACCCTGTTCTTGATCAACAGGCACGTGAAAAAACTTTTGTTCCCAATGATACAGATCTTGATGCCTCTAGTCACCGGATGGCCATTATCACAGGGCCTAATATGGCTGGTAAGTCAACCTATCTCAAACAGGTAGCCCTATTAACAATCATGGCACAGATGGGAAGTTACCTTCCCGCGACCAAAGCGCATCTTGGAATTACCGATCGACTCTTTACGCGTGTGGGTGCTAGTGATGATCTTTCACGTGGTCAGTCGACTTTTATGGTTGAGATGAATGAGACGGCTAAAATTCTCCATCATGCAACAGCAAGGAGTCTTGTCTTGCTTGATGAGATTGGACGAGGGACAGCAACCTTTGATGGTCTCTCGCTGGCCTGGAGTATAGCCGAATATCTCCATGATGTCAGTCAATCGCGCACCATGTTTGCTACTCATTATCATGAGCTTCCTGATCTTGCCCGTACACGCCCAGGGGTGATTAATCTCAATGTGGCTGTCAGTGAGCGACATGATGATATTGTCTTTCTACATAAGATCGTAGCAGGCGCTGCTGATAGGAGTTATGGTATTCAAGTAGCTCGTTTAGCAGGATTGCCTGGTTCGGTGATTGAGCGTGCAAAAGAAATTCTGACAAACCTTGAAAAATCAGAGCTCAATGCGGAAGGCCGTCCCTTGCTTGCTACTCATGTAGATATGCAGCGGCCTCGTTCTTCTAAGCGTCGTATTGTGGATGAGGGACCTTCTCTTTTTGATGGCTGGTAAGAAGAAAATAGCCACAAAAGAACACAAAGAAACACA
>DATEBV010000230.1:0-4393 GCA_035287205.1 Chthoniobacterales bacterium
CACAAAAAAAGAAAAAAGAATTTTTATAAAAATTCTTTAACATGTTAAGAACTAAAGAAGACGAGCGACCGGAAAATACAAAGAGTTTTAATTAACCGCAAAGAACGCAAAAAATGAAAAATATTAAAAAATTTTGTAAGAGAGACCTTGAAATTCATTTTTAAAAACCTTTCATTTTCGCAATCTATTCTCTGCGTTCTCTGCGTTCTTTGCGGTTAAATATTTCTTCCTTTTTGTGTTCTTTTGTGTTCTTTTGTGGTTAATTATCAGCCTCTCTCGGGACGGGGATTTCTATAGCTTCGCAAACATTGCGCCATCCAGGAAAATTCCAGCCATTGGGAAAATCGCGGCACTGTTGTGGTTTGACTTCTTGGATACTGCAATCATTTCCTTTTAAAAAAATGCAGGCTCCATCAGGTTGATCAATGAGGGCTAATCCATCTCGATTAGGGCGCAGTCGTGTATATTCCTGAATAAAGTCATGCTCTGAGCATTCTAGGAAGGCCGCAATAGAAGAGACTTCTTCCTGAGTAATGCGGACAAATCCAGGCCAACGGCAGCAATTAGTACAACGTTGGCAAGCATAACGAAGGGAAGGTGAGGACATTGAAGCAGGTTATAAGTTACAGGTTACAGGTTAAAGACAGTGAGCATACAAAAAGGAGGCTAGAGGAAACAGAAATCGAAGATCTATTTTAGTTTCGCGAACACTATTTCCCAGCTAATTCATCCTAGAAACGTGAATAGAACTGGATGAGATTTCGTAAGAACTTGATCTCAAAATAATTTTTATGAGCTCGTGGTATACCTTCAGGGTACATGAGAGTTTGGAAAAAACTTTTTGAGGTCAAGTATATTGCGAAAGATCGCCTGTCTCTATTCACGTTTCTAGTACATTAAATAATTTATAATTTCGCATTTCACCAAAAAGGGGTCAGTCCCGTAATTCATTACTTCGTCAATGAATTAGCTGGTACTGACCCCTTTTTTTGCCCAATTCGATCCGAACTTTTCAGTAATTCGGTGTACTAGGTTCATAGGATCATAACAAGTCAATGTGTAACTACCAACGTCACTTTATTTCTCCGAAATAAAGTGACGTTGGTAAAATTGGCAACACTTGCAATCCATAGTAAATTTAAAGTTTAGAAAGCAATTCTCTTGCTCTGGTCAGTTAGCAAGAGCTGTTGAGGATATTCAATGCGCAGGATGTCAGCGAGTTCATTTTTTTATGAACCTCCAGTTTGGTGGCTTTTTTCAGGATGTTTGCTTATTTGCGATAGTCTTATACTGATGTATAAAATTGAATCTTCGATTACATATTAGGCTAATTTTAGCAACGTCCTTTTTTTCATTTCACAGAAATGAAAAAAGGACGTTGGTAGTCCGTCAGTATTGAAAAAATAGATTTTTTTGCTATTTTAGTAATCTCATGAAAAAGTTTTTCCCACTATTCCTCATCTTATTATCTCCAGGGTTTCTTTTCGCAGAAACCAACACAAACACTCCTGTTGAGATGGATGATTCTTATTCGTACATTGGTATCCGTTATGGTTTGAAAAAGAACAACCCATCACACGATGTTGATCAAGAAGCAGAGAAGATACATCGCTATCACATTGGCACTGCAGCGAATCCTGTAACCGCTGAGGAGTATTGTGAGTTTCTTAATGACAAGGCAACACATGATTCCTACTGGCTCTCTCGATATTACGATGATTCTTTTATGGAAACAACGTCACTTTGGAGTTTTTACCCCTTTTCAGATTGGGGAGCTTCTGATGCCTTGATTATTCGGATTCCAAACAATGATTGTTATGAATATCGAGTTAATTTGGATATGGAAGAGATGATCATTGATTCGGTCCAATCAAAAAGTGTGAAGGGAGAATTTGAAGAGTGGAGGAAACTATTCGGCCAACAGGCCGAATAGTTAGTTGCGACTACTGGGCATTTCATATTTTCTCGGATTTTCGTGCAGACAGTCGCCTGGATTCCAGCGTCCGCTGGAATGACGGTTAAGGTGTATCGGCTGTTTTTCTGAAAATACCCATTCTATTTTTTTTGATAATATTATTACTACCAACGTCTATGAAGACGTTGGTAGTGTTTAAAGGTTTAAGGGTTTAGAGGAAAGTTTTTCTATAGCTCCCGCATTTTATCGCCTAAACTCCTCACCTCCTAAACTCCTAAACAACTACCAAGCTACCTACCTTGGTAGTTACATGATATTAAAAAACTGATGCCAATAATGTCACTCATATAAAAATGGCTAAAGTCCAGTTATAGTGAGCAATTTTTTAAATCAATTGCCGCAGGCAAGAAAATAAACTCGTTACCCTTCACCCTTCACTCTTTATTTCTATGTTCGATACTATTGCTGCTATTGCGACTCCACCAGGAGAAGGAGCCATTGCTCTGCTAAGAATTTCAGGAGAGATGGCTTTGGAGATTGCTGACAAGCTCTTTCATGGTGCTGTACAGCCTTCTCTTATGGAGGCATGGCGCGTTGCGTTTGGAACAATTGAGCATGAGGGAGAGGTTCTGGATGAGGTCCTCCTTACCGTATTTCGAGCACCTAAGAGTTACACAGGAGAAGATCTTGTTGAGATCAGCTGTCATGGAGGATCGTTCATGACGACTCGAATTTTAGGTGCTATTCTCAGCGCCGGAGCACGGATGGCGCGCCCTGGAGAATTCACCTACCGAGCTACTCTCAACGGAAAAATGGATCTGACTCAAGCAGAAGCTGTGATGGATTTGATCTCAGCCCAAACACTTCGATCCCAGCGTTCTGCAGCGGAACAATTAGCAGGGCGTCTTGGTGAAGAAATAGCACTTTTACGCAGTGATCTCTTAGAAGCTGTCGCGCACCTGGAAGCTTTTATCGACTTTCCTGAAGAAGATATTGATCCAGCAACCGGCAAAGCACTTCGTCATGGGATTGAAGTGAGTCGCCAACATCTTCTTCAATTGCTAGCAACGGCAAATGAAGGTCGCCTCTTACGAGAAGGCATTCGTATAGCTATTTGTGGTGCTCCTAATGCTGGAAAATCGAGCCTTTTGAATCATCTCTTAGGTATCAATCGTGCTATTGTTAGTAATATTCCAGGAACAACTCGTGATACCATTGAAGAAATGGCAACCCTAGGAGGATTCCCCTTTCGTCTTGTCGATACAGCAGGATTGCGTGAAACCGAGGATGCTATCGAACAAGAAGGAGTCCGTCGTGCGGGGCAACTAGCAGAGACAGCTGATATCTGCATTCATCTTGTTGATGCGATAACATCGCAAGAAACAATCACTCCTCTTGTCGAGAAGGAAGTACTTGTTTTCAATAAAATTGATCTATTAAAAGACCCCTCTCTCTTAAAGCAGTCCCATCCTGAATCTGTTGCAATTTCTTGTAGGACAGGTGAAGGAATGGACCAATTAACACTGCGTATTATTGAGTTTGTAACAGGTCGTCACTCCTTCATGACCGAGCAGGCTCCTTCAACTTTGGCTATTAATACACGTCATCAAGACTGCCTTCGTCGTGCCCTACACTCAGTGGAAGCAACGTTAGCTTTATTAGATGAAGGACATCCTCCCGAACTCATCGCAGTGGAGTTGCATGCAGCCCTTCAAGCCGTTGGTGAGGTTATCGGCGTTGCAGGAACTGAGGAAATTTTGGGGGAAATTTTCGGGAAATTTTGTATTGGAAAATGAGGAACGGAAGAAATTAACCACAAAAGAACACGAAAGAAGAAGCGTGAGCTCAAACTGAAGTGAAGAAAAAAAATAGCCACAAAAGAACACAAAGAAACACAAAGAAACAGAACAAAAAAAAAAGAATTTTTATAAAAATTCTTTAACAAATTTAAGAACTCAAGATAAAGAATATTTGCTATTATAAAAAATAAGGGCGATAGGAATTAACCCGGATATTTCATACACATCGTAGCGAGACGTAGCACGAAACTTGATGAAACAAGGCGAACGATGGATTTTAATGCAGTAGCTGTAGGTAATGAATCATTTTATGCGGAGCAAAAAATTCGAGTTCAACGCAGTATTCATCAGTTTTTTTGCAAGTTGTAGTAGATGGGTATGAAATATTCGGGTTAAGATCTTACTTCAATATAGAGCACCAGTAGCGACGAAACAGCTTCGGTTAACTAATCACTCAAGTTCATCGCCAAGTTTCTTTTTTTGTGTTTCTTTGTGTTCTTTTGTGGCTATTTTTCTTCTTTTGCATTCTTTTGTGGTTAATTTTTAAATGAATTTTTATAAAACTCTTCTTCGTCCTCTCTTCTTCCGGCTTGATCCTGAAGAGGCTCATGAGTTAGTCCTCAAAGGGCTCAAGCTAGGCTCTCGCACACCACAACTGTTACGCATTCTTCTTAATCTT
>DATEBV010000231.1:0-3669 GCA_035287205.1 Chthoniobacterales bacterium
GCTGAAGAAGCTTGGGAGAATGAATTTCAGAAACTCTCCAAAAGTTATGCTGTTATTACCGAATTTCGGGGACAACTTGGAACTTCTGCTCAAAAACTTTTAGAAGCTCTTGAGGTTGAAAAAAAGCTCCATCAATCGATCGAACGGCTTAGTCAATATGCAAGTCTACGCCTTTCTGAAGATAGTGCCCATACACCATCACTTGATCGCGAAGGAAGACTACAATCGTTACTCACTCATATTGGCGAAACAGCTTCTTTTCTTGCACCTGAAATCCAAGCTATCGACGAGACAACTTTCTCAACCTATCTTGCCGACCCCTTGCTCACGGAATGGATTATTCCTCTCGAACGTCTTCGTCGTTTACACCTCCATACTTTAAGTGATCGTGAAGAAAGGCTCATGGCCTTAAGCGCACCAGTCATTGCTGGTCATGAAGAAACTTTTTCTCAATTGACCAATGTTGATATGACTTTTGGCACAGTTCGTGATGATTTAGGACGTGATATTATTCTAACACAAAGCAGCTTTAGCTCTCTTTTACAGCGGCCTGATCGCCAGGTGAGAAAAGAAACTTTTGATAAATTCTATCAAGAATTTTCAGAGCATCGCTATACTTTAGCGAGTGCTCTTGCTAGTTCCATTAAAGGAGATGTCTTCGACGCTCGTGCTCGCAACTATCCTTCTGCTCTTGAATCTGCACTCTTTGATGACGATATTCCAACTTCCGTATATGATAATCTGATCACGGCAGTTCGTTCACATCTTGGCGTCTTACACCGCTATTATGACTTACGTCAGCGAGTTTTTAAACTTCCTGACCTTCATGTTTATGATACCTATGCTCCTCTTGTCGCAACGGTTCAGAGTAATGTCTCCTTTGATGAAGCCATCGAAAAAGTCCTCTCTTCCTTACACCCGTTAGGAGAAGAGTACGTTAGGACCTTAGCACAAGGCCTTCGTCGGGAGCGTTGGTGTGATCGTTATGAAAATAAAGGCAAAAGAAGTGGTGCCTTTTCCTATGGAACCTATCAAGCTCCTCCCTATATTTTAATGAACTATAAAGAAGATGTCTTTTCCGATATCTACACGTTAGCTCATGAAGCAGGCCACTCCATGCATACCTGGTATGCTCGCCAAGCCCAGAGTTTTCAGAACTACCATTATCCAATCTTTCTAGCAGAAGTTGCCTCCACTTTTAATGAAGTTTTACTCACGGAACATCTCCTGACCACAACAGATGATCCGATGATGAGAGCCTACATCATTAACAGACAAATCGATGATCTTCGAGGCACACTCTTTCGTCAGACAATGTTTGCTGAGTTTGAAAAGGTGACCCATGCAGCAGAAGAAGCCGGCGTTGCTATTACTCTCGAATTTTTCCGAACATCCTACAGAAAATTACTCGATACCTACTTCGGCCCAGGTGTTACTATTGATGATGCTTTGGAGCTAGAATGCCTTCGAATCCCTCATTTTTACAATGCCTTTTATGTCTATCAATATGCTACAGGCATTGCTGCTGCGGTCACCCTAGCAACAAAGGTTCTTACAAGCGGAGATAATACAGACTACTTAGGATTTTTACGCAGTGGTGGCAGCCGCTTCCCTATTGATACCCTTCAAACAGCCGGGGTTGATATGAAAACTGATCATCCCATTGCTATCACCCTCGACCTCTTTGAACGCCGTGTTAGCGAGCTAGAAAATTTATTAACAAAGTAGTCCAGTAAAAAGCGGCCAGTAAAATAACAAAGAACGAATATTTTCCAAGTTTAAGTTATAAGTTTAAGTTTAAGTTGATTTTTGGTCACTTCGTGACACTGTGAAGTTTCTTGAATTTGCTACTTAAACTTAAACTTATAACTTAAACTGCAGCAAAGCTGCTTATGAAACGAGGATTTCTTGATAAACTCATTGAACGAATTCGGTTAGTACAACCCCATGAAGTCGGTCAATACCTGCAGGACCTTGCCCGCGAAAAGGGATTTCTAGAGACTATTTTCAATTCTCTCCGAGAAGGCGTTATTGTTACTGATCCTCAAGAACGCATCATTTATCTTAATCGTGTAGCTTGTGATTTTTTTGGACTCCAAGGTCTAGAAAATATTGGACGTCCCCTTCCTTTGGTTGTCCCAGGACTCCATTGTGACTTTGTTTCTCATGCAACCGATATCTTTAGCCGTGATCTCGAAGTCTTCTATCCTGAACATCGTTTTCTCAATTTCTATGTCGCTCCTTTGATGAGCGATGAACCAGAATCAAATACTCAGTCCTTAGTCGGACGCGCTATTATCTTACGTGATATTACAAGCAATCGTCGTCAAACAGCTGAAACCATCGAAAGCGAACGCTTTTCTGTGGCCACCTTACTAGCAGCAGGAGTTGCTCATGAAATTGGCAATCCTCTTAATTCTCTAACGATCCATCTTCAGTTACTACAACGACGTATTGAAAAATTGCCACCGGAACAAAGCAAAGAACTCGAAAAATCACTTTCCATTGCCACCAATGAAGTAACTCGATTAGATCAAATTATCAGCCAATTTTTACAAGCCATACGTCCTGCTCCACTCGATCTTAAACTCGATAATCTCAATACCATCATTCTGGAATCGCTCTCTTTTCTGGGACAGGAAATTCACAATCGTAAGGTTAAGCTCGATCTAGCCCTCAACAAACACATCCCCTCTCTCTCCCTCGACCGCAATCAGTTCAAACAAGCCCTCTACAATATTATCCGCAATAGTTTTCAGGCAATGAAAGGAGGTGGCATTTTACGACTTTTAACAGGCTGTGATGAAACGCATGTCTGGATGAGTATTGGCGACACAGGAGGAGGTATTCCTACAGAACAATTTGATAAAATCTTCCAACCCTACTTCACTACAAAAAGTGACGGCAACGGTTTAGGACTTCTCATTGTACAACGTATTGTCAGAGCTCATGGAGGAGAGATCATGCTGGAGAACGCCGAAGGAAAAGGGCTCATTTTTACTATCCGTCTCCCACGTAGCGATCGACGAGTACGGTTTCTCCCGCCAATTGGGGAAGGAAATTAACAAGGATAAAAGCGATGGAAGAGATGATAGAAAAAGAAATTCACCACAAGGAACACAAAGTGTCATTTTTTGACTTTCTCATAGAGGAACACCCAAAAGCCATATGAGATCTTTTACAGGACCAGCAGAAGCACGTTATTACGATGCCCATTGGAATCTTCTGGAAGGACCTTTCCCTGCGACACTTGAAGGCAAGAGGATTACCTTAACCTCGCTTCCTTAGTAATATTCGGCCAACAGGCCGAATATAAGTTTAAGTTATAAGTTTAAGTTTAAGTTGATTTTTGGTCACTTCGTGACAAGGTGAAAACTTTTGAGCGAAAGCCAAAATGTCAACTAGCAACCAGGAACCAAGAACTAACAACTATTATTCGGCCTGCTGGCCGAATAATTAGCACGGCCAAACAAATAACTTACGCATAACTAAACGGGATTTTCAAAAAATAGATATCGATAAAACAGAACTCAAAATAAATTTTAGGAATAACACTGAAAGTACGTTACAAATTAATTTAACGAGCTGAAACTACTACGAACTACGAACTACGAACTACGAACTACGAACTACGAACTACGAACTACGAACTACGAACTACGAACTACG
>DATEBV010000232.1:0-18873 GCA_035287205.1 Chthoniobacterales bacterium
TAATGAATTTAAAGATGCTATCCTTGGGTTTTTTGAAAATATAGAACAATATGAATCCGAATTAAGTTCTTTATTGACGAATAATTTTAGGATATTGGACGCAGTCCAATCCTAAAATTCATTCGTAATGGGTATATTTGCCAATACCATAGGTCTGTTCAACGCTTTCATTCAATGTAGAAGTATCAGCTCTATTTCTTGGATTACCAACAGGAACACATTCGATGGAAAAATTAAGAGCTGGGTTGAATAGAGAAGGCTCGTCAGTTTTTATTCCCGTTTCTAGGTTAAATAAATTGTCATCCGACGAAGCCTCCTTCTGCAAATTAGTTGTAGGGGGAGTATTCGCCTCACCATTGTTTGTGGGAGGCGCTTGAGAAAAACAACAAGGGCTTAATAAAACGAAAAATAATGCACCCCAAAAATAAGGTAAAGTTTTTTGTATCATAAAAAAATGAGGTGCCGAAATTCTCTATTTTATGTTTTGGGAGGATTTTTCAATGATACGATGAAACATTATTACAGTAGACGCAATGAAAAAATAGCAACGCGCTTTTCTGCGTTATTTACCGGAGGCAGTAAAATAAACGCAGAACTCGTTATCCTTTACCCGTTTTTAGAAGATGTAAGAGGCTTAAGTCCTAAGTCTTCAAGTAATTGAAGATCGTCATTCACATCAGGATTATCAGCCGTAAGGAGTTTGTCCCCATAAAAAATAGAGTTAGCTCCCGCAAAAAAGCAGAGAGCTTGTCCTTCACGGCTAAGATGGGTGCGACCTGCGGAAAGGCGCACGCGAGCTTTAGGCAGGGCAATGCGTGTTGTGGCGATGAGTCGAACAAGTTCAAAAATATCGATAGGAGGCGTTTGCTCAAGAGGAGTACCAGGCATCGCCATGAGGCAGTTAATGGGTACACTATCTGGAGCAGGGTCAAAACTGCAAAGCACTTCGAGCATGCGAAGACGATCGGTTTCACTTTCTCCCATTCCAATGATACCGCCACAACAGACTGACATTCCAGATCGTTGTACAGAGGCAATTGTTTGAAGTCGATCGTTGTAGGTATGAGAAGTGACAATTTTAGAATAATATTCAGGAGAAGTGTCGATATTGTGGTTATAAGCAGTAACGCCGGCCTCTTTGAGCTGGCGGGCCTCTTCATCACCAAGGTGACCGAGGGTTACGCACACTTCCATTCCAAGACGACTTACCTCACGAATCGTGGTAAGCATTTCTTTGAATTTTGCATCACCTGCGCGGACGCCCTTCCAAGCAGCTCCCATGCAAAAGCGAGTGCTCCCATTTTGACGAGCTTGTTCAGCGAGGGGAAGAACCTCTTCACAAGTCATCAATTTTTCAGCCTTAAGTCCTGTTTTATAGCGGGCGCTTTGAGAACAATAAGAACAATCTTCACTACATCCTCCTGTTTTAACGCTCAAGAGCGTGCAGAGTTGAACATCATTATTTTTCCAATAATCTTGATGAACATTATGAGAACGTTGGATCAGATCGAAAAAAGGGGTTTGATAGATCGTTTGAAGATCAGCTATTGAAGGAGGTGTTGGCATGGTAGGCATTCAGATCTTCCCTCCTTTGGAGGAACGACCTGAATTAAATGATCGAACTGCGAAGTAGCAGTGTGAATGTATTGTATGGTTAATCAATTTTAAAATTGTTTCACTGTCGGACTGGGATGGTGAATTTCTGCCAATTAGAATGACATTAGTATTTTACGTTTTACAGCTAAAAATAACTTTGAATGTGCGTAAGTGATTATTTTGGGCTCCTCTAAATTAGCACTGATTATATAGAGCTTTCCGGAAGTGAACCTATTTTGAAAATGGATTTTAATTTTTACTTGGTACCTGGCTTAGCTACAGACATGTAACGAGTAAAGGGTAACGAGTTTATTTTGTTGCCTGCGGCAATTGATTGAAAAAGTTGCTCACTATAACCAATTAATTTTCGACAAAATGGCGTTTTTGAGTATTTATATTTTTCATTTTTGAGCTCTGAACCATCTCCAATAAAGGATCCGATGATTCAGGACAGGCTCTATATACCTTTCTCGAATGAATTTTAGGAAATTACCGTGATTTTCACCATCCCACTTTCGGACTGATGGCGCTTCTCCACAGCCTCAGAAAGCCAACAAATATCTGAAGCAAGCTGTTGAATCCGTTGTTCCAGCTCAGGATCAATAATCGTCTCTTCTTGAAACTGATCGTTTGTGGCATAGACATGGCGTGGTAAGACATGGCAATGAAAATCGAGCATGAGACTTCCTGCAAGGGGAATAAGGGCCATATAACTTCCCTTGCCTCCAGCAGCACAGAGCATGCCTACTGGTTTTCCTTGCCACGCTTTACCCGTATGTTCAATAAAGCTCTTCGTGATCGCATTAGCCCCATAATTGTAGATGGGTGTTGCAAGAAGAATGCCGCTGGCTGATCGGACCATAGCATTAGCTTGATCAACGGCAGGATGTTCATAGGTCGAATGACCATCACAGAGAGGGAGATGAAGGGTGCGCAAATCGAGGAAATTAACATTACATCCCTGTGCAAGAAGAGTATCTTGAGCAGCCTGAGCAAGAATACGAGAGCGACTTTCAGGATGATGACTGCAAGAGATAACAAGAATCATGGGAAAAGGTTGAGAGGCAGTAAAGGGTAAAGAGTATTTTTAGATCGAAGCTTGATCAATATTTCAGAATTTATATTCTAATAGAAGATTTTTTAACTCAATTGCCGCAGGCGACAAAATAAACGCTTTACCCTTTATCCTTTACTCTTTACTCGTTACTTGCCTGTTGTGAAGCGACGTAACAAGCAAAAATAAAAATTCATTTTCAAACTCGCTTTGCTTTCGGACTCTAAATACGCACGATTCGATTTGCATCTTGGGCAGAAATGAGAGATAGTCATTAGCTTTCTTGGCCCCCCCTCTTTCTTGAAGGATAACCGTTCAGCCCTCCCCCCCCTCCTGTCGAGGTGAGCTCTGAACGGCGGCTAAAGGCTAAAGGTAGAAATAGGCTGTCCAGAGCTCCTCAACAAACTATGCAATGCATTAATACTATTACTTCGCAGTCTGATCATTTGGTTCAGAGCCCTCCTCCGAAGGAGGTAGATCTGAACGCTTGTTATGCCAAGGCCGCGGTCAATGTTGCCCTGACGTCCGAGCAAAAAATTGCTGCGTTGCGAGAGATGTTGAGGATTCGTCGTTTTGAGCAGCAGGCGCTCAAGTTTTATAACCAAGGGAAGATGGGAGGATTTCTTCATCTTTATATTGGTCAAGAATCGGTAGCTGTTGGGACCGCATCACTCATGAATGGTCAGGATGAAATGATCACCGCTTACCGTGATCATGGTCATGCATTGGCCGTTGGGATGGGAATGGAAGAGTGTATGGCAGAACTGTTCGGAAAGGCTACTGGGTGTTCTAAAGGAAAAGGTGGTTCGATGCACTTTTTTGCTCCTGACAAACATTATTGGGGAGGTCATGGGATTGTAGCTGGCCAGACAGCACTGGGTCTTGGGCTGGCTTTTGCTCTCAAGTACAAAGAAATTCCTGGATGTGCTCTCTGCTTCTTAGGAGATGGTGCTGTCAATCAAGGAATCTTTAGCGAATGCCTCAATATGGCTTCGCTTTGGGATCTCCCGATTGTTTTCATTATTGAGAATAATGGTTACTCCATGGGAACAAGTCTGGAACGTTCTTCTTCCATTGAGAATTTCTTAGCCGAGCGAGCTGTCGGATTTAAGATGGAGTGGGATGTGGCTAATGGTTCTCAATTTTATGAACTTCGCGCAAAGCTTAACCAATGTATGGAACGAGCCCGCAAAGAATCGCGTCCTACGTTGTTAGAAGTATCGACCTATCGTTACTATGGGCATTCCGTGGCTGATGCGAACAGCAAGAAATACCGTACGCCCGAAGAGATCGAGGCTTATAAAGCAGAGCACGATCCGATTACCCTTTGGCAAAACCAGCTGATTCAAGAAAAAATTCTTACCGAGACAGCTCTTGAGGCCATGGATGAGGAAATCAAAGCAGAGGCAGCCGCATCCGCTGAATTTGCCGAAGCTAGCCCTTGGCCTGATCCTGAATCAATATTCACCGATATTTACTATGAAGTGGATAACGATACCGAAGCAGGACGCACTGGAACTCATTTTTTTAGTGCCTAAAAAAAAGAACGAAGATAGGAGATGGAAGATGGAAGATAGAAGTCGAGGCCTTCGGCAAGTAGATAAAATGCAAAGCACAAATCGAAAATAGAAACTATAACAATATAACTTTTTCTTTCTTTCTTCAGACGACTATTTTTATAAAAACTTCTATTTACTACTTTTTCCCTTTCCTATAATAAAAATCTACGCATATTTTAGTCAAAATTTTGATCTGCAAAGGCTTTAACCGCTGCCCCAATCTTCCATCTTCTATCTCCTATCTTCCAACAGATGCCCGTTATTACTTATCGCAAAGCCCTCAATGAAGCCTTCGCTGAAGAGCTGACCCGTGATGAGAATGTTTTTCTCATGGGGGAAGAAGTTGCCCAATACAATGGTGCCTACAAGGTAACCGAGGGACTTTGGGATCGTTTTGGATCAAAGCGCATCATTGATACACCTATTAGTGAGGCTGCCTTTTTAGGTCTCGGCGTGGGTGCCGCGATGATGGGATTACGCCCTGTGGTGGAGCTCATGTTTTGGAGCTTTGCCTACGTTGGCTTAGACCAGATCATCAATAATGCTGGCTGTGTTCGTTATATGTCGGGCGGTTTGATTAATGTTCCGATGGTTATCCGTGGTCCTGCTAATGGCGGAACTAATGTAGGAGCGACCCATTCCCATACGCCTGAAAATTTCATTGCCAATACGCCTGGACTTAAGGTGGTTTGCCCTGCGACTCCTTACGATGCAAAAGGACTCATGATTTCCTCTATCCGAGATAATGATACCGTCTGCTTCATGGAAAACACCCTTCTCTACGGTAATACCGGAGAAGTTCCTGAAGGTTCGTATACAATTCCTCTTGGTGTCGCTGACATTAAGCGGGAAGGAACAGACGTTTCACTCATTGCCCATGGACGTGCTGTCTTAACAGCCTTGGCTGCTGCTGAAATCTTGGAGGCAGAGCATGGAATTTCTGCTGAAGTTGTCGATCTTCGTTCGATTCGCCCCCTAGATGAAGAAGCCATTTTGAATTCTGTGGCGAAAACCCATCGTGCCGTGCTAGTCGATGAGAGCAAGCCTTTCTGTGGTATTAGTTCACAGATTGCTGCTATGATTGGCGAGAAAGCTTTTGATGAGCTTGATGCGCCGGTAATTCGTGTAACAGCTCTTGATGCTCCTGCTATTTACAGCATGCCGCTAGAAAAACTTCAACTTCCGAACCCTGAACGCGTGGTCGCTAAGGTGTTATCATTATTTGAGTAATTACCAACGTCATTTTATTTCTGCAAAATAAAATGACGTTGGTAATATTGGCGTAATTTGCCGTCCCCCTAAACTTCTAAACATTTAAACTTCTAAACATTTGCTCATCTTCTTTTCCAGAAGGAGATGAGCAACTACGATATTACAATAACACCTGTAACCAGTCCCTTTTCTTTTGGAGGTGAGATCTGAACTATATAGGCTAAAGGCTAAGGCTAAAGGTCGAAATAGACTGTTCAGTAGCTCCTCAACAAACTATGCAATGCATTTACAGTATGCCTTCGTAGTACAATTATTTGGTTCAGATCTTTCCTCCAAAGGAGGGGATCTGAACGCTTACAACACCTATTATACCAACATCTCTTTGTTTCGAAGAAATAAAGAGATGTTGGTAACTTCCCATGCCAGAAATTACAATGCCTAAACTTAGTGACACCATGAATGAGGGAACCCTCGTTCGGTGGTGCAAACAGAAAGGAGATACCATTGAGATTGGTGATCTTCTTGCCGAAGTGGAAACCGACAAGGCCACCATGGAAATGGAAGCCTTCGAAGAGGGAGTTCTTACCGAGCTTTTTGTTGAGGCTGGAGCTAAAGTTCCTGTGGGAGCCCGGATCGCCATGATTTTAGGGAAAAATGAAAAAGCGGGAGCAGCTCCTTCCGTGGCTTCTCCTGGAGCAACGGGATCAACCTCGCTTTCAGCAGCATCCCCAGTATCTGCTTCTTCAGCGCCCATGAGATCACGTTCTGCGATTCCTGGAACTGCTGGTTCTGCTTCCTCAGTGCGTATCAAAGTTTCCCCTCTAGCCCGCAAGATAGCAGCTTCACGAGGTCTTCGTTTAGAAGCTCTCGCAGGCAAAGGGACTGGTCCTGGTGGGCGTATTATTGCTGCAGATGTTGTCTCAGCTCCGCTCAGTTCCTCAGGAGCTACGGCTGCAGGAGGTTCTGCTGTTCCTACGATCTTGCCGGCGGCTATCCCAGGCAATCCAGAGACCCAAATTCCTCTGACAGGAATGCGTCAGATTATTGCGCAGCGCCTTCTAGCTAGTAAAACGCACATACCTCATTTTTACCTTTCGATGGAGATTGATGCGGCACCTATGATGGCGTTCCGCAAAGAGTTCAACAACACTGGAAGCAAGATTACCTTTAACGATATTGTGCTTCTTGCTACCGCGCGTGCCGCCATGGAGAAACCAAAAGTTAATGCTGCCTTTGGAGCGACAAGCATCTATCAGTACGAAAGTGTGAACCTTTCCGTGGCGATTGCCGTGGAAGATGGCCTTGTAACGCCTGTTATTAGGGATGCTCAGAAACTTTCTCTTCGAGAGATCAGCGCTGCGGTGAAAGATCTTGCTACACGCGCTCGAGACAAAAAACTCAAACCAGAAGAGTTTTCCGGAGGAACCATTACGGTTTCTAACCTTGGGGCTTATGGGATCGATCAATTTTGTGCCATCATTAATCCACCTCAAGCCGCTATTTTGGCTGTAGGAGCTATTACAAAAAAACCTGTTGTGAACGCCCAGGATCAGATTGTTGTAGGTCAACGCTTGATCCTTACCCTCAGTGGCGATCACCGTGTGGTCGATGGAGCGGTAGCAGCGGAGTACCTTGGTGCTTTGCGCAAACTGCTGGAGTCACCTACTCGGCTTTTGTTCTAGGAAGTAAAAGGGAATAGCCACAAAAGAACACAGAAAAACACAAAAAAGAAATTCTAGTAATAGCGCTATTTTACGCTGTCTCAGTTTTTCTTTTCACGCAGATTGCTTTATAACAAAACAAAGAATCAATAGGTAAAATTCTTTGTGTTTCTTTGTGTTCTTTTGTGGCTATTTTCTTTCTCTGATTTATGTGGATTGCTCTTTTTGCCGCTTTTGGTCTCGGTTTTCTCTACTTTATTAGCGCTATTCCAGCGGCGGTCATAGCAGGAGCGCCTCTTTGGGCAGCAACCTTTTTTGCTTGGCTAGGTTATTCAGCAGGAGGAGGCGTTGTCTTACTCCTAGGGGAGCCTCTGCGTTCTTGGCTTCTTAAGAAGTCTAAGAACCTGCCTTCAAACTCTACTGATCCTGCGAATTGCTTCGTCGCGCCGGTGCTCGAAGCATCGAGTAGCTCCTGCCACTCGAATTTTTCAGCGCCGTCGACTCCTTGCCCTTCATCAGCCTCAGCGACTTTGAAAACAGGTTCTAAAAAAGATTCTAAGCCGGGTGGGGATGGATTATTCTGGAGAATCTGGAAGTCTTATGGTGTGATCGGGGTAGGATTTATCGCCCCTATTACGATTGGTCCTCAACTCTCTGCATTACTTTTACTAGCCCTTGGCGAAAAACCGTGGAGAATCCTAGGATGGCTTTCAGTTGGAGCCCTTCCTTGGGCTCTTGGATTAGCCTTCGTGGTGAAATTTGGAATTCATATAATGTCATCTTAATTGGCAGAAATTAACCACAAGGAACACAAAGATACACAAAGAGCACAGAGATAAAATTTTTTATAAAAAATTTTAAACTGGGGAATTGTGAACTCAAATCCAGTTTTAAAGAGAGAATGTTAAAATTTTTATAGCGGGTATGATCGATTTTTTATTATTTCACGATCGCTAGTCTTCTTTAATTCTTAAAATATTAAAGAATTTTTATAAAAATTCTTTTTTCTTTTTTTGTGTTCTTTGTGTAATCCTTTGAGTTCTTTGTGGTGAATTTCTTCCTGCTTAAGAAACGTTAGTTAGTCATAAAAGTAGGTTCTAATTATAAGTTGGATATTGCTATGATTTTTACAACTCCACAAAAGCGCTTTCTTAAAGCAGCGCAACTAGAGACTCCTCTTGGCATGATGCTGGCTATTGCCGATGAAGAAGCTTTATGTTTCTTAGAGTTTATCAACCAAGAAGCCCTTGCTTCGATCAATAGGAAACTGTCTGCAACAACTTTTGGCACGTTTCGAAGTAATATCGGCGCATGGGAAGGCGAAGAGGAACGCTGGCTTCCTGCCCCTTTTCAAAGTGACTACTGTCACCTGCCTAAGTTAGAACGTAAAATTAAACGCTTAGTTCTTAAAACGAAATCGGTGATTGCTCCTGGCATGAACGAACCGCTTCGTATGATTCAACGGGAGTTGAAGGCTTATTTTAAGGGGAAGTTACAAGAGTTTCAAACGCCATTAGCTCCATTAGGTTCTCCATTTCAACAAGAGGTCTGGTCTGCACTTCTCAAGATTCCCTATGGTGTGACCAAGAGTTATGCTGAGCAGGCGACGGTTATTGGCAACTCCTCAGCGGTTCGTGCCGTGGCCAATGCTAACGGAGCTAATCAACTGGCGATCGTTATTCCATGCCATCGGATCATTAGTAGCAGTGGCTCTCTAGGAGGTTATGGTGGAGGACTTGGCCGGAAGGAATGGTTGATTCAACATGAGAAAGATTTTTTCTTGCAATAAAAGTAGGACTTGTCCATCGTGCACTCGTATAGCATTAGCTTAACTTGGATATTTCATAGATATCGTAGTTAGATGGGTATGAAATATCGGAGTTTAACCTTCAACTTAAACTTAATTCCGGCTTATGAGCCGAATAGGGAATACTAATATGGGCAATATTTCATCATCTTTCACACCTCCTACTTCTTCTACCCTCCCGCCTCCAGGGCAACAATCACCAGGTTCTTCCACGGCATCGCCTAAGCAACTCTCATCAGAAGATCTTAGCAAGGGAGCTTCTGAATATCAATCAAGTGATGTTCAGGATGATTCTAAAAAAACAGAACTTGAAGACGATGCCTCTTCAGGCACTCTTAAATCAGATAAAGAATCTGGTGATGCCAAAGCCGCCGGTTCTAAAGATCCTCGAAGGACAGAAGGCGATGCGAGAACAAGAGGTCCTGAACCATTCAGAAAATTCGCTCAAGATTCAGAGGGTTCATCAGAAAGTTCTTCTTATGTTAACTCCAAGCAGCTAACTCCAGGAGCTACTGACTATGTAGCAACAGCTCTTAAAGGGGGAGTACTAGCTTCTTCTTCGCTTAATATTGAGACTTCTCATCCAGGAGCTGCTAAATTACAAGAAGCTGTTAGCGCTGTCCATTTTTATGTGAGTGAGGATCGAGCACCTCTCTTAGCACCGCCTCCACCAGCTAATGTCTATGTTGAGGTGGAAGCTATTGGCGTGCTTTCAACGAATACTCAGTTAGAGACATTGCAAGCGATGATTGAGGCTAATAATGGACTTAGTATTATTGAACAAGCAGATTATACCGCTCAGATTAACAGTATTAATACAGCTGATTCTCAACAACATAAAGAGAGTAAGAAGCAGCATACGGATACTATTGTTGGATATTGTGTGGGTGCTGTGATGATAGCTGCTGCGGTAGTTCTTACGTGTACAGGTGTTGGGGCGCCTCTTGCGGTTGCTCTTTTTATAGCTGGTGCATCGGCTCTAACCATGTCATCTCCCGCTGGAGCAAAAATTATTGCAGGACTTAGTGAGATGTTCATGGCTCTGATGGAATCCGCTTGTCAAACATTTCATACTCATATGCCTCCCAATGCTCAGATGATTGCTAACGTCCTTGCTATGATTATCATTGTACTAATAACGATAATTGCAACTGCTGGAGTAGGAGCCGCAGCAGCAGGAACAGAAGCCGCAGCAACAGGAACAGAAGCCGCAGTAGCAGGCACGGACACTGCAGCAGCAGGCACGGACACTGCAGCAGCAGGCACGGGCACTGCGGCAGAAGCTTCGGAAACAGCAGTCGCGACAGAAAGAGCAGCAGTACTAGCGGCAATAGGAGAAGCCGTAGCAGGATCCGCAGATATGACAAGTACCGCTGCAGATGAAGCAGCTACAACATCAGAAGAGACCACTGCCTCGATGCAACTTAAACAAGCCTCATCGACTACAGCAACTACAGCAACTACAGGAGAGACGGAAACCACGACCTCTTCTCTTTCCCTTGATACAATAAATAATATACTTGAAAGTGCTTCAGAAAATGAGGCTGACTTAGGGTCAGGAAGACTTGCTATGACTGCTGATGAAGCAGAAGTAACGACAGCTTCTACTAGTAAATTTATGACTAATGCGGTTAGAGCCGCCATGGCGTTCAACTTCATCAGCGGCGCTACCCAATCGACCATGAGTCTTTTAACTGGTATGGCAGAAGCAAAAGCACTCGAAGATAAAGCGGCCATAACAAAGTGGGAAGGCCAGATTCAAGAGGTGCAATCTCAAATTAATATTAGTTTTAGTTTTATCCAACAGATGGAAAAATCTATTAATGCTTCTTTTGTAAATGCTGCCAATACCATTGCAGGAATGGCCTCTCCTTTAGAAGATCTTGGGAAAGGTAATTCTGCAGCTTAAACAGCCGATAAGAAGAAGAAAATAGCCACAAGAGAACACAAAAAACACGAAAAAGAAGGCAAATATTCGGGTTATTTAAACTTTAAAACTTAAACTTATATTCGGCCAGTTGGCCGCATAATTACAAAAATATGTCTGAGAACACTCAACCCACACAGCAAGAGATTGCAAAGCTTGTAGTCTCCATCATTAAAAAGGGAATACCCATTTCTCGCTATAAAGGAATCACTAAGGCGCAGATGGATGTTATTTATAATCAATCTTATAACCTCTATACTGCAAAAAAATATGAAGAGGCAGGCAATCTCTTCCGATGGATGGCACTCAATCACCATATTGATAAGAGAGCGTGGATGGGGATAGGGGCCTGCAATCAAATGTTAAAGCAATATAACGAAGCCATTGCGGCCTACTCTTATGCTGCGATCTTAGATGTTGATGATCCTTTGGCCGCTTATCACTCTATAGATTGCCACTTGGCCCTTAAAAACTATCCGCAAGCACTTTCAGCTCTTGAAGCAGTTATCCTCCTCTCAGCAGATAAGCCAGAGTATGCGGCTATCAAGAAACGTTCAGAAGGAATGCGTGATACGCTTGAAAAAATAATTCAAGAGAGCCACGGGAAATAAAGATTTTCATTATCTCAGTTTAAATCCTTCTTTCGAAAGAAGAAGGATCTGAATACCTACAATATAAAAAAATGACCACACAAACCCTGACTCAAAAACCTGCTTCCAATAGACTCTCAACTCAAGATGATAAGAGGCTTCTTTCCTCGAAAATTAAAAAAGGAATGCCTCTTTATCGTTATAAAGGTCTAAAAGAAAGTAGCATGGAGGACATTTACTCGTGTGCCTACAATCTTTACACCTCAAAAAAATATGAACAAGCACTCAACCTCTTTCGAGGGATGGCTGTTTATAATCATATTGATAAAAGAGTCTGGATGGGTATAGGGGCCTGCAATCAAATATTACAGCAGTATAATAAGGCCATTGCTGCCTACTTTTATGCAACGCTCTTAGATGCGGATGATCCTCTGCCACTATTTTATTCGGTGGAATGCCACTTAGCGCTTAAAAATTATCCTCAAGCGCTTGCTGCTCTAGAGGTTATAAAACATATTTTAGAGGAGAAGCCAGAATGTAAGGTTAGCAGAGAACGTGCAGAAGAAATGCGAGGTATGATTGAACAAGGGATGCAGGAAAATCACAAAAAGTAGGGAGCTATTCGACCAACAGGCCGAATAGTAGTTTAAGGGTTTAAATGTTTAAGGGTTTAGGGGAAAGTTTTTCTTTAGGCACGGCCTAACAAATAACTTACGCATAACAAACGGTATTTTCAAAAAATAGATGCCAATAAAACAGAACTAAAAATAAATTTTAGAAAGCACACTGAAAGCACGTTACAAATTAATTTAACGAGCTGAAACTACTACGAACTGCGAACTACGAACTACGAACTGATCTCCCAATTAATAGTATATTATTAATTGGGTGATCCCTTAACTCCTATATTTTATCCTAAAAACTTCTTATCTAGAAAAACTTTATCGACTGGGTTAGCCGAATACTTACGCAAAAATTAAGAACCGAATAAAAATACGGCTTCGTTTTTTAAACCTTGTCACGAAGTGACCAAAAATCAACTTAAACTTAAACTTAAAACTTAAACTACCTATTCGGCCTGTTGGCCGAATAGTTACATTTATTATGAATACTTCATCCGTTACACAATCTTCCTCTCTTCAACCTAGTGAGCTTCCTCCAAATCTTTCACCTGCTACTGAAACAAAAGGAGCTCAAAAATCTGGAACCACTTCAGGGGTTCAAGGTTCTGGCTCTTCCTCATTAACTATTGATTCTAATGTCACCTCGTCTTCCAGTGGTGGTTCAGCTTCTGCGTCTAAAGCGCCCACACTCGAGGCCCCAACCAGTAATACAACAACGCAGTCTTTCACAGATAGTACAGATGACATTGATAATGATCCGTTAACGATGACTGACATCGAAGATATGCTTGCTCAGTTGCAACAAAATCAAGGTACTGAAATTCAGTCAGAATATACTGCTGAAGAAGCTGGCATTACACAAGGGCTTAATTATGCCGATAAGGCGGCTAATGCACAACACCAAGCCGGTGTTGATGCCATGGATACAGCAATTGCTGGGTTTGCAGTTTCTACAGTATGCCTTGGTGCAGGGTCTTACTATGGGGGAACAAGTGCTTCAGGTCTTAGTAGTGACGATACTGCGGCAACAAGTGCTACAGCAAAACCTGTAGAAGGGACCACTCCAAAAGTAGGGGAGACAGGGGGTTCCACTACAACTGTCAGGGATTCTGATGAAATATCTCCAGATGTAGAAACATCTCAAAAGGTCGATGCAACGTCTAGGGCTTCCGAGGAACAAGTAACAGCAACTGCTGAAGGATCAGCGGAAGCGCCTCCGAGTGATCAAATTTCTGCACAACAGCAAGCAGTCGATGTGCATGGAGAATCAGAATCAGCAGAAGGTGATAATGTAGGTGGACCTTCAAAACCACAATCTAAAGAAACCGTTGAAGCTAATAAAACCACTCCTGCAGGTGGTGGTAAAAATATACAAGTAAAACCATCTATAGGAGAGAAGATTAATAGTATCGTTGGTGGAGCAATGGCTTGGAATGCATTAGGACAAGCTTCAAGTCAATTAATTGGCGGTATTGGGCAGTCCTATTCTGCTGCACAAACAGCAGCAGCCACAAAAGCTGAAGGTCTTGAATCAGCTTATAATACTGAGGTTCAAGGATCAGCCTCCATGTTAACCAGTATCTTACAGACTTTTGGTGAAACGCTTCAGGATCTCTCAGGATTAGCACAAGATATGAGTCAAATGGTGGCTAGCACGCGTCCTGGCTGATAAGATAAAGCTTATAAAATAATTAAATCAGAAAGACCCTTATCTGATTTGTGGATAAGGGGCTTTTAATGTGCAATACGACCTTATTTTTGGTCCCAAGTTTCTTCCCATGCTGCTTGTGTAGCCTCTATGATAAACTGGCACCGTTGATGGGTAAAAAGGTATCTATAAAAATCACGTCTTCCAGCGGCTCCAAATTCATCAAAATCAGCCCAGGCCTGTTCATTGTTGTCCAGTAGATGAAACCGACTCATGGTGATAAAATCACGATCTTTAATTTTCTCATAAGCTGCAAAAAGAGGATGATTCCATACGTCACGGTAAGCTAACCATTCCACTCTTTTGGCTACTGTTATTATTTCAGACCAAGAGGCTTTAGCTCCAGGAATGTTTTTTTGAGACTCTTCCATCATGATTTTCTTCACAGCTGCTTCATATTCTCTTTGATTAGCAAGCTCCAGAGGCATTAAAGCCTTAAAAGCTTCTTGAGATGCTTTGAGTTTGCCAAGAGAGGTAATGGTAAGAGGAGCAGGTGATTTACTGGAATCAAGATAATCACATTGTGCTTTAAAGGAGAGATCGAAAAGTTCATTAATCATCTGTTCTCGACGAGCAAAAATTTTGATTACATAACGAATACAATCATTAATGTGAGACTGTCTTTCTTTCCAAGGTAGATTATTCCAATGAGGAATTTCCTGTTTAATGGCTTCAATTCTCTTAGCAATTTCTAAAATATCTTCTGCTATAGTAACATCAGAGAGTCCATCATCTTTTAGAGCCACAGAACTATATCTAGGAGGAGCATTTCTTTGAGCCGTTTCAAAGAGTTTCTGTTTTTCAGCAAGATAGTAATCGAAGATGCCTTGTTCTTCAGCAGCTCTTACCGCTTGACCTGCCGCAGGAGTAATAACATTGGAAGTTTCTCCATATTTTTTCATCTTAAATGGAAGCGTGGCAGAAACAGCATCATATTCTGCTTGAGCTTGTTGAGCAAGTCGTTTGGAGTTTTGAGAAGCGGTTGTTTCTTGCTTGTATTGAATTCCTCCAATCACACCTAACTGATAACTATACCCACCTCCTGCTTGAGGAACAGCTACTTGTCCATACGTTGGTTGGCTATAAATATGCATTTGCTGTTCAGCATTGTTACGATACTGACGAGCCTGTTCTTGTAATGCCAAAGCTCGGTCTCTACTAGTCAGGTAATCTCTTCCTGCTTCGCGGTCTGATTGAAGAGCCTGATTCAAAGGCTCATTAATCCTTGCTAGGGTAGCTCTGATTTCTGGGGTGATAGGAGGGAGTGGTTGTTTTGAAACGATCGGAGCAACCTCTTTAGCTAAAAAATCATCTCTTTCCTGAACTTTACCTCTTTTAGCTGCTTCTGCCCAGAGTTGCATTGCCTTGGTGATGGCTGGATCCCTCTCAATAAGTTGTAAATCGATTTTTTCACCAGATGATTCACGAGAAGCGTTAGATGATTCTGGAGATGCTTGAACAGAATTAGGAGGACTTAAAAAAGAAGAAGTACTAGCAGTAGTATGAGTTATCGCAGACTCATTCGATACAATACGCTTCTCTTCTGTAAAAGATTCCTTAGGTAGGCCAGTAGATTTTTTGTCAAAAAGGTTATTTAAAACAGAGAAAGCAACTTTTTCTTCTTCTTGAGCTATTAAAGGATCCATCTGCAGTCTAGGAAAGTTAAAAAAAACTTCATCAAGAAAGTACCTAGCTTCTGGATTAACAGAAACAATCTCTTCATTCTGGATCTGGTAAGTTCCTGCTTCAATACTCTCAAATCCCTCCTTGCCTTGAAGAGAACCATGTTCCCTCCAGTTGCAGTAGCGAGCAACATCTAAGTAAGAAGGGGGGACGATGAAATGATTGTTTAATTGTTCCAATGAATAGAAAAATCTACCTTCTCCCTCTGTTCGATCAATCCCATACTCTTCATGCCAGAGTTGATGCCGATCCGAACTTGAAGCGACAGCATTTAAAAAATCACAATACTCCTCTCGAGAGATGCTAGAAATTGCAATACCCTTCTTTTCTTGCTGAGAGACTATGGAAATTGAAGCTGCATGAGTAGAACTAACATTCTGAGCCAGAAGAAGACCGGAGCAGCTTAAGAAACCGAGCAGAAACAACAAGGAAGAGGATTTGGTTTTCATGGTTGTATAAGAGAGGGGAGAAGTAAAACGGGTAAAAGAAACCACCACCTATTATAGCACAAAAAAAAAGGAGGGGCAAGAAATATTAAGGTTAACACTATGGCACTAAAATACCGAAATACCGGGACAGAGCCCTTTTATAAAAATCCAATTACAGCTCGCATTGATGCAATTCAAGAATCTCTCGAAATTATTGAGGAGGCTCTTCCTGCGGCACAAACGTTAATAGAGCAAGTTGTCTCTAAAGAAGTCACAATAAGGTTTCATTAAAGTTAACAATGAGAAAGGTATGAAAAAATCATTCAAGTCTTTTGATTGAGTAATGCAATTATTGCAAAAAATCCTTGAAAGCTTCGTGGAAATAATGCACAATGATAATCACTAAAAACGTGAGTAGAAAATATTTTCTCTGTACTCATCCTTTCCATAAAAACTATGAAAAACCTTTCTCTCATTGTTGTCTTAGTTTTAGTAAATTATCTTCATTCTAGTACGGCTTTTGCCATGGAATCAGAAGTAGTAGGAAAGGCGACGGAGGGAATTGTCGGAAATATTGAAAGGTTCTTAAAAGGTGGACAGAAAGGAAATCTTGATAATAGGGAGCTAGAGAAAGCTGCTGAAGGAAGAGGTGGTAGTTTTCAACAGCTTGCTTCATTTTTTGGTTCAAGGAGTACAACCGCTTCACCTTCTTCTAATGCAATAACGAGCGTTAAGAGTCAATCTAATCTTCATCCGATTCCATCCGATTCAATCACGGTGATGGAAAAGAAGGAAAGTAGTTTTACAACGCCTGAAAAGCGGCCTTCTCATGCAAGCAATATCTCAGATACAGCTTCTGAGAGTTCTCGGAGTCAATCTGTTGAGGATTCTCCACCACAAAATTCCGATGCTGCTGCCAATGTTAGAATTTCCGAAGGAAGTTGTTCTTCTATTTCTACGGAGAAGTCTCTTGCAGAAGTTGAAACGATGTCAGCTGACCGGACGCTTCCCTTGACGATTACTAGAGACATGCTTCATGAAACGATACTCCAAGCAGAAGCCACTTCTAAGTATGCATCCGATACAATAAATATTATTAAAAATATTTATGACATGATCCATTCAAAGAAAGATCATGCTAAGGATTATATCTTTTCAAATGTTTGGAAAAAAATAGTTACTGCTAAGGATGCTACTGTTATTGCTCAAAAGAATATAGAGGTCTCTCTCCTTCGAATGGATGATTTATCTTTAGGACCCCAGGCATTTTATGCTGTTGATGCACCACTTTTTATCGCATTAGATTTAGCTATGGAGACAGTTCAAGAAAGTGTTGAGGAAGCGCTAGCCATTATTGAAAAAATAAAAGAGGATCCTCTTTATTGCGAAGATAAGGAAGCTTTAAACCTTTTGCAAAGGACTCATACTGAATTTACGAAATTTTTAGACTCTACTAATTCTCAAACAAAATTGATTGCTAATGAGTTGTTAACGTTTTCTGATTTTTCTCCTAAACAGGATGATTTTAAAATAGCATTGAGGCAGGCAAAAGCCGCTACTGTCTGTGCTGTCAATACTCGTCAAACCGTTCATATTCTTTTTGATTGGTTTAATGGAGGTGAGTTTGCAAATAATAATAATTTAAACGATCTATCAGCTGCTTGTAAAGCTCTTGATGCGGCCTCAATTATTGTTACTACTGTTGAAAAGAGAGTGCAGAATCGCTTGGCTCAACTAGGGAGTTCATCTTACGATAAGGCACTTTCTGATGGATTCTCGTTAAATAATGCCAAGCTTTTCAGATACCAAAAGGTGGCTACTACCAACCTTAAAGAGGCAATTGAAAGAGTATATTCTATAGCAGAGCGTGTTAAGAATTACCCTTGGGAAGAAGATACTGATGAACTGCTAGAAGAGCTTGCTAAAATACACACTCAATTTTCAGAGGACTGTCAGTCGGAATGCAAAGATTAATTAACTGCATAACCATTTTATTTAGCGTTCATTGTCTTCTTGCTTTTCCGTTAAAAATTTCTAACGAGGTTACTGAAAATAAGTTAAGAGCTAGAGATTCTAGGGTGGAGGACATTCAAAGATTCTCTATCAATTTTTGTGCTGCTACATCGATAGAACCTCAGTTGATGATGAATCCTTCGGTTGAAGGTGTAGAAGAAGCCGTAGAGAAGTTGGCTGTCAGCAAAACAAGGTCATTTAACTCTTCTGAATTCAATGAGTTGGAATCTTTAGAAGAAGAAGATTACTAGAAGAGCAGGATCAGAGTGGGTTTCTTGAAGAACTATTATCTCCATTCATTAATACTAATAATTATATTATTAAAATAGCTCATAGCGCTAGAGAGGAAACTTTTTTTTCAAACAGAGCGTCTCTCGCAGAAGTTGCAGCTCTTAGTACTCCTTCTATTACAGGGAAGAGTTCTATTGATGGAAGATCGACTTTATTATTTGGATTTAATGTAAAGGATCAATTAGGCCAACGAGGGGATATACAAAAGATATTAGAAACGAACTTTAGCCAAATTAAGGTTGAATCAATGAGTGATTACAATCGATGTATTGGGGTAGGTACTGGATTGAATTTTATTAAATATCTGGATTTTATTAAGGAAGCAAAAAATGAAACTTTATCCAACAGAGTAACCGATACAAATATTCAAAAGATTAAAACTCAGTTAACCCAGGAAAAGGCTCGGTTATGGGCAGATTTTTTGAGTTCTCATATTTTACAATTTGATTTTTCTAAAAAATTAGATACCTCTGAAGGCAAAAAACGTTTTATAGCAAAAAACTATGGTAATATTACTGATAATGATGGAATTTCCTTCGAATTAAAATATTGCTTTGATAACAGTAATTGGGAGAAATTACCTCTGTACACGACAAAAAATAAATAAAATTGTAACCCGCTGGTAAATCTCTATAATACCGTTCTTTTACAAGGAGAAACGAAAATTATATGGATCATACCAGCGAGTTAAGAAATATACTACACAAAAACTTTCTATGGA
>DATEBV010000233.1:0-27114 GCA_035287205.1 Chthoniobacterales bacterium
GATTTGACCGCGCGCAGTATAGAGTACGCTTGATCGAACGCTCCTTTCTAGTCTTCTAAAAAAGAGATACAAGAAAAAATTTAAAAAGTTTTTAGCTTGACTAAACATTACCAACATCACTTTATTTCTACGAAATAAAGTGCCGTTGATAAAAAATGAGCTAATATGCAATTCGAGACTTCATTTTATACTGCCTATTTATCGCGAAGGATCGCCTTTCCATCGTCATGGAAGACATTTTTTGGGTTTCCATAAGCGATACAACCCTCATCAAATTATTTCTATCTGATCCAAAGGTTCCGTTTACTAACAATCAAGCTGAACAGAATTCTTCCTAACTTACTAAGACAAGAATAAAGTTGTTTTCCACCTTCTCAAATAAGGACTGGATTGCAAGTATTGCCAATTTTATCAGCGCCACTTTATTTCAGGAGAAATAAAGTGACGTTGGTAGTCACACTTCGTCAATGAATTAGCTGGTGCTGACCCCTTTTTTTGTCCAATTTAATTCGAACCTTTTAGTGATTCGAGGTACTACAGCCTCTCATCTTGTCACGAAGTGACCAAATATCAACTTAAACTTAAACTTATAACTTAAACTACTATTCGGCCTGTTGGCCGAATAGTTCCCTAGTACCTATAATGCTCAGGCTTGTAAGGTCCCTCAACAGGAATATCAAGGTAAGCGGACTGTTCTGGTGTGAGCACGGTAAGCTTTACTCCAATCTTTTCCAAGTGGAGACGAGCTACCTCTTCATCAAGTTTTTTAGGCAAGATATGAACAATTGGCTTGTACTGAGCACGATTTTTCCATAGTTCGATTTGAGCAAGGGTCTGATTACTGAAACTATTGCTCATGACAAAGCTTGGATGTCCGGTTGCGCAACCAAGGTTAACAAGACGACCTTCTGCTAGGAGAAAGACTTCATGACCATCAGGGAAGGTGTATTTATCAACTTGTGGCTTAATGTTGGTATGTTTAATTCCAGGAAAGGAAACAAGTTTTTCCACCTCAATTTCGTTATCAAAGTGACCAATGTTACAGATGATGGCTTGGTCTTTCATCTTGGTCATATGATCACACGTAATCACCGAGAAGTTACCAGTTGTCGTCACATAAATATCACCGCGTCCGAGGGTCTCTTCAATGGTGGTCACTTCGTACCCTTCCATAGCGGCTTGGAGCGCATTGATAGGATCGATCTCCGTTACAATAACACGAGCGCCTTGACCACGGAGTGATTGAGCACATCCTTTACCAACATCACCGTAACCGCAGACAACTGCTACTTTACCAGAAATCATGACGTCAATAGCGCGATTCAGTCCATCAACAAGGGAGTGACGGCAACCATAGAGGTTATCGAATTTGCTCTTGGTGACTGAATCATTAACGTTAAAAGCAGGGACAAGGAGCTTACCTTGTTCTTGGAGCTTGTAGAGACGATGAACGCCTGTGGTAGTTTCTTCCGAAACTCCCTTCCAGTCTTTAACAATCTCATGCCAGCGATTTGGATTCTCAGCATGGACTTTTTTGAGAAGATCTTTAACAACCTGTTCTTCGAGATTGCTTGATGGGGTATTAACCCATGTGTCTCCGTTTTCGAGTTCATATCCTTTATGCAAAAGAAGGGTCATATCGCCACCATCATCAACGATAAGCTCAGGACCTTTGCCTTCAGGATGAGAAACGGCTTCATAGGTGCACCACCAATATTCTTCAAGGCTCTCTCCTTTCCATGCAAAAACAGGTACTCCTGTTACAGCAATCGCTGCTGCAGCCTGATCTTGTGTTGAAAAAATATTGCAACTAGCCCAACGAACGGTAGCCCCAAGAGTTGTAAGTGTCTCAATAAGCACTGCTGTCTGAATGGTCATATGGAGCGATCCAGAAATACGAACACCTTCAAGAGGTTTCTCCTTGGCATATTTTGCCCGAATGGACATGAGTCCTGGCATCTCTTGCTCGGCAATAGAAATTTCTTTACGACCCCACTCGGCAAGAGAGAGATCAGCTACTTTAAAATCGTTGGTTGAAAGTGTGTTGTTTTTCATAATGTTTAAGTTTTAAGTTTAATTAAATTATTGATTGTTACAGGACTGGTTAAGATATTAGCGAATTCAAACTGAACTGAGACTTTTTCGAATCGGATGGGGGTCAGGGTCTCGAATCTTAACCAATAGAAATTTTTATTTTGGAGTTATTTGAAAGTGTAAACCTCTCTAGTTTTAAAATGAAACAACCATTTTTTGGTCAAGATTACGAACCCTGACCCCACATCTAAGCTGCCTCATTATTCGAGGACATTGATAGCTACGTAAACACATTCAATACTTCAATTCAGTTTGAGTTCACATTTCTTCTTTTGTGTTTCTTTGTGTTCCTTGTGGTGAATTTCTGCTCTTCCCGCTGACAGGATCTCATCTGTTAGCCATATAGTGTTGACTTAGTAAATGTACCTCGGGACTCTTTACCCTTTACTCTTTACTCTTTACTTTTTTGGTCGTGCTTTTGTGGTTAATTCTTTTGGTTTCGGCTCCCCCTTCATCAGCGCAGCAGCAGCTTTTTTAAGCGCAGGAACTTTATCCGTCTTCTCCCAAGTGAGACTGTTAAGATCATCAATTTTTCCAAAGTGACCATAGTTGGTTGTTTTCGAATAAATCGGACGTTTGAGTTTGAGCGTTTCAATAATCTCAGCAGGCTTAAATTTAAAAGTCGCTTCGACCGCCTTTTTAATAATCTCTTCAGGGATGGTGGCCGTATCAAAGGTATTGATATGGATACTGACAGGATCAGCACAGCCAATAGCATAAGCAAACTGGACCTCACATCGTTTAGCAAATCCAGCGGCAACGACATTCTTGGCTACATAGCGTCCCATATAGGCAGCAGAACGATCCACTTTGCTTGGATCCTTGCCTGAAAAGGCTCCGCCACCATGGCGTCCCATACCACCATAGGTATCAACAATAATTTTACGTCCAGTGAGTCCCGTATCACCTTGAGGTCCTCCAATGACAAAACGACCGGTAGGATTAATTAAAAACTTTGTTTCTTTGGTGAGCATCTTAGCTGGAATCACCTTCCGAATGACGTTATTGATAATAAATTTTTCAATATCACTCTGTTTAGCATCGGCCGTATGCTGAGTAGAAATAACGACATTGGTAACACGAACAGGAATCCCATCTTCGTACTCTACGGAAACTTGGCTCTTTGCATCAGGACGAAGCCATTTTGCCTTACCAGATTTGCGCAACCGCGTCAGTTCACGACCCAGTTGATGCGCATACATAATAGGAGCAGGCATAAGCTCCGGAGTCTCATCACAAGCATACCCAAACATGAGTCCTTGATCCCCTGCGCCTTGTTCATGAGTCGTCTTTCCTTGATTTTTACGAGCATCAACACCTTGAGCAATATCATCACTTTGAGAGGTAATAATATTTTTGATAAAGATTTTCTCAGCATGAAAAACATCATCATCGTGCACGTAACCAATCTCACGAATAACATCTCTGACAATTTTATTAATATTGATAAAATTATCGATATGTTCCCCTTTATGCTTTGGAATCGTAATTTCACCTCCAACAACCACAATATTGCTTTTTGCATAGGTCTCACAAGCAACACGACTATTGGGATCTGCAGCTAAACAGGCATCGAGAATAGCATCAGAGATAGTATCACAAACTTTATCGGGATGACCTTCCCCAACAGATTCAGATGAAAAAATAAATTTTTTTGACATGATGTAGCGCCGCTTCGCGGCAATTGAAATTTTAAGTTGAAATTTAAGTCAATTCTAGACTTTCGGCTTGTTCAACAACAATGCTTGAACTTATGAACATATCTATATATATAAATTTGATTATTGGCAAGATCCTTTTTAAACAACTTCACTACCAACCTACCTGAAAAAAATAAATTAACAGGGATGGAATACGATGGAAGGGATAGAGGCACCTGAATAAGTATAACAAGGCGGTAAACGCTCAGAACAATTTAATAAGAACTCTGATTATTTGTTTTCTTGATTTTGTCCTCTGTTATCCCTTCCATCGTATTCCATCCCTGTTAATTTTTTGCAAATTTTCACCGAGTCGCATAGCGACTCCTCCACTATGCCTACTATTCTTCAATCAATGCGCTTACTCTCGGAACCGACACGGCTCCGACTCATACTTTTACTTTTTGAAGAAGAGTTAACCGTAGCGGAACTTCAAGAAATTCTTGGTATGGGCCAATCTCGAATTTCAGCTAGTCTTGCTCAACTCCGTCGTCAAGGACTTGTTGTGGACCGACGCGTTGGCAAAAACAGCTATTACACAGCTGTTGTTTCCTCCATCCAACCTCTCTTAGAAGTGCTCCGAAATGCTCATGCTCAATTACCCCACCCCGAGCAAGACGCTCAAGCTCTACAACTCGTCTTACATAAACGGCAGGATCGAGCTGCTGAGTACTTTGAAAAATTAGCTGGAAAATTTGGCCACTCCTATGTTCCTGGACGTTCTTGGGAATCTCTCGCTCATGGGTTACTACGTTTATTACCACCTCTCACGATCGCAGACCTCGGTGCAGGAGAAGGCACCTTGTCTCAATTACTCGCTCGCTCCGCAAAGCAGGTCATCGCTATTGATAACCTCCCAAAAATGGTCGAGTTTGGCACAAAGGTTGCCAAAGAAAATGGATTTACAAATTTGGAATATCGCCTGGGTGACATTGAAGATCCTCCTATAGAATCTAGTTCTGTTGATGTAGCGCTCTTCAGCCAAGCCCTCCACCATGCGGTTAGCCCTCAACGAGCTGTAGAAGCCGCATTTAAAATACTCAAACCAGGAGGAAGAATTCTTATTCTTGATCTTACTAGTCATACCTATGAACAGGCTAAAGAGCTTTACGCTCATGTCTGGCTAGGATTTTCTAGCGTTGAACTGCACGCTCTCTTGATAAAATCAGGCTTTAAGGATCTCGAAGTGCATACAATTGCCCGAGAACAACAGGCCCCCCATTTTCAAACGGTCCTGGCTACAGGAATTAAGCCCTTAAAAATGAGTAACGAGTAACGGGTAACGGGTAGCGAGTTTATTTTCTTGCCTTCGGCAATTGAGTCAAAAAGTTGCTCACTATAACCATTAAACACTCCCAACGTCTTCATAGACGTTGGGAGTTACGAGTATTTATATTTTTCATTTTTGAGCTCTGAATCACTCCAATAAAGAATCCGATGATTCAAGGCGGGCTCTATTTAAGAATGCTTATTTTAATAGAATCTATTTTTAGAACAATCACCTGAAACAAGTGGTGACTCAGTGCTCTTTACCCGTTACCCGTTACCCGTTACCCGTTACTCGTTACAGGCATTATTAATGCCTTATTTCTTCTTCGTTGGTTTTTCGAGTGCTTCAGCCTGAAGTTGTCTCTCGGCATTGGTCCAATCGCTGTTTTCATCTCCTTCCCAACCGAGTTGACGGCGTCGTTCACTGATGAAATAAGCACGAAGTGCAATTTGATCATTAGAAATAACAGGTGTTACCTTCTGCTCATTTTCCGAAGGGATCTCCTTCAGGTCATGTAATGGTTTGTCGTTATTATTTTCCTTGCTAAAAGTCCGTTGGAATAAGTTTTTTTTGCTCATGATGTAGGTATGAAAAGCGCCAAGATTTTCACCTTGGCATGGTAATTTTTAAAGGTTGCAATATTAGAGTTCTTTCGAAACTCTCTTGACAGAACATTTCTGTCATGGAGCACCCTGCTATTATATTCTTCATATCAATTCTTGACAACTTTTATCTTAGTATCATTCTAGATAGACATAAGGAGCTCTGATTAACCGCAGCGTCTTCTTCATTAAACTTTCAACCTTTAAATACCATTAAGAGACTACTTCGGTAGTGACTTTTCAAACGATCATGAAAGCAACACAACAACTCCACGATCTAGGTCAAAGCCTCTGGCTCGACAATATCACCCGCGATATCCTCAATAATGGAACGCTCAAAAAGTACATCGAGGAACTTTCTGTTACGGGCTTAACCTCTAATCCGACAATTTTTGATCACGCCATAAGAAAAAGCACTGCCTATGACCAAGGCATCCGTGAAAAAGTAAAACAGGGATTGAAAGGCGAAGAGCTCTTTTTTGAACTAGCGATGGAAGACCTTCGCGCTGCAGCTGATCTTTTTCAGCCAACTCATCAACGAAGCCATGGAGTCGATGGATGGGTATCCCTCGAAGTCTCTCCCCTCCTCGCCTACGATACGCAAACAACAACTAAGGTAGCAAAAGAACTTCACGAACGAGCCGCCCGTCCCAATCTTTTTATTAAAATCCCAGGAACCAAAGAAGGGCTTCCTGCAATTGAAGAATCCATTTTTGCCGGCGTCCCTATTAATGTAACTCTTCTTTTCTCAAAAGAACAGTACGTTGCTGCTGCTGATGCTTACCTTCGCGGTATTGAACGTCGTATTGCTGCAGGCCTCTCTGCCAATGTTCCGTCAGTAGCCTCGATCTTTCTGAGCCGCTGGGATGTTGCTGTTGCTTCTAAAGTTCCAGAACCTCTCAAAAACAAACTTGGAATTGCTATTGGAAAACAAACGTATAAGGCCTACTGCGATTTCATCCGTTCACCTCGTTATTTAAAAACGCTCAACTCGGGAGGACTTGTTCAAAGACTCCTCTTCGCCAGCACCGGAACAAAAGACCCTCAAGCTTCTGACACACTCTACATCTCTGGCTTAGCAGCTCCCTATACCATCAATACGATGCCTGAAGCTACCCTTCTTGCCTTTGGTGATCATGGTCAAATAACCGATACTATTCCAGCTGATGGTGGTGATTATGAAACGATCCTTACAGAAATAACAAAAGCAGGCATTGATCTCGAAGCACTCGCTGAGACTCTCCAAAAAGAAGGAGCTGCTTCTTTTGTGAACTCTTGGACAGAACTCATGAATGCTATTGCTTCAAAAGAAGCGTAATTATATGAAAAATGTAAAACTCAATATTCTTGTTCTTGATGTCGGCGGAACCCATGTTAAAATGAAGTGCACAGGTCAAACCGAAGAGAAAAAATTTGATTCAGGACCAACATTAACTCCTCAAATCATGGTTGATGGAGTTAAAAAACTCACGGAAGGGTGGCGCTACGACGTTATTTCCATTGGTTGCCCCACGCCAGTGAGTAAAGGAAAGTTAGTCAAAGAGCCAATTAATCTTGGTAAAGGTTGGGTCGGATTTAATTTTGAAACAGCCTTTCAACGTCCTGTAAAAATTATTAATGATGCCTCCATGCAGGCTCTAGGAGACTATGAAGGAGGACGCATGCTTTTCCTCGGCCTTGGGACAGGACTTGGTTCAACCTTAATTGAAGAAGGAACTCTAGTTCCTTTGGAATTAGCCCATCTTCCCTATAAAAAATCAACCTTTGAAAAATATGTTGGGAATAAGGCAATGGAAAAATTTGGAAAAAAGAAATGGCGCAAAGAAGTTATTAAAGTCCTTGAAATTTTCCAAGCAGCTCTAGAACCCGAAGAAATCGTCCTCGGTGGCGGCAATGCCAAAAACCTTAAAGAAATTCCTTCTGCTTGCCGATTAGCGGCAAATTCCAATGCTTTTATTGGAGGATTCCGTCTTTGGGAACACCCTGCAGGTAAATCAACAGCTGTAGCGAAACCTGCTACCACACCCACACGAAAGAAGAAGTAAAAATAGCCACAAAAGAACACAAAAAATCACAAAAAAAAGAATAGTAACTGTTCCACTTTCTTCGAAAACGAACTCTGAACTATAGGCTACAGACTACAAATGGCTATTCAATAGCTCCTCAACAAACTATGCAATGCGTTTACACTACGCCTTCGAAGTCCAACTATTTGGTTCAGATCTGTCCTCCGAAGGAGGAGATTTGAACACTCACACCAATGCCAACGAACAACCAAGTCAACCATTCTCATTGTTCTGATCTTCCTGCTTGGAAAGCTCTTGAAGCCAACAAAAAAGCCATTGATCAGCAATCCCTCAAACAGCTCTTTGCTGAAGATCCAAAGCGTGGTGAAACCTTTACGGCAGAAGCCGCCGGCCTTTTCCTTGACTATTCTAAAAATAGAATCACTCAAGAAACGTTAAAAAATCTCTTTCAACTCGCTCGTGAATCAGGGCTTCGCGAACGGATTGACGCCATGTTCCGTGGCGATAAGATTAATATCTCTGAAAATCGCGCAGTGCTCCATGTCGCTCTTCGTGCTCCTAAGGAAGAGAAAATTATAGTGGATGGTGAGGATGTTGTGCTCAAGGTCCATGCTGTTCTTGATAAAATGGCAGCCTTTGCGAACCAAGTCCGTTCTGGAGAATGGAAGGGATATAGTGGAAAACGAATTAAAAATGTTATTAATATTGGCATTGGTGGTTCTGATTTAGGCCCTGTCATGGCTTATGAGGCACTGCGCCATTATAGTGATCGCTCGATGACCTTTCGTTTTGTTTCTAATGTCGACAGCACTGATTTTGTAGAAGCAATACGTGATCTTGATCCTGAAGAAACCTTATTTATCGTTTCTTCAAAGACCTTTACGACTTTAGAAACGTTAACAAACGCTCATTCTGCTCGCACTTGGTTACTTCAAGGTTTTAATGGTGATGACAGAGCTATAGCAAAACATTTCGTCGCTGTTTCAACCAATGCAACCAAGGTCTCTGCATTTGGGATTGATACAAAAAATATGTTTGGTTTTTGGGATTGGGTTGGAGGACGTTACTCCATGGATTCTGCCATTGGTCTTTCGACAATGGTTGCTATAGGCCCAGATAATTTTACAGCACTACTTTCTGGATTCCATCAAATGGATGAGCATTTCCGAACAGCACCCTTTGAGAACAATCTTCCCGTTATTCTTGGACTCCTCGCTGTCTGGTATAATGACTTCTTTGATGCTCAAACGGTTGCCGTGCTCCCCTATGATCAATACCTAAAACGTTTTCCTGCTTATCTTCAACAGCTTACAATGGAAAGCAATGGAAAGCATGTCACTTTGGAGGGGCAACAGGTCACTGTCAATACAGGGCCTATCTATTGGGGAGAACCAGGAACCAATGGCCAGCATTCTTTCTACCAGCTTATTCATCAAGGAACACGCTTAATCCCATGTGATTTTATTACTTTTTATAAAGCCCTTAATCCCCTTGGCCGCCATCATTATCTCCTAGTTTCCAATGTCTTTGCTCAAGCCGAGGCATTAGCCTTCGGAAAAACAGCCGAACAGGTACGTGCAGAAGGAACGCCTGAACCACTCATCCCCCATCGTGTTTTTGAAGGAAATCGCCCTTCCAACGTCATTCTAGCTGATAAGCTAACGCCGGAAACTCTTGGAAAGCTAGTAGCGCTCTATGAACACAGCGTCTTCACTCAAGGAACCATTTGGCAAATCGACTCCTTTGACCAATGGGGCGTAGAATTAGGCAAAGTCCTAGCACAAGCTATTATTCCTGAGCTTGAGAATCCAACAGCTCCTGAGTTACATCATGACAGTTCAACGAATCATCTTATTGAGCTATACAGAAAGAATAAATAACAAAGAAAGAAAACAAAAATAGCCACAAAAGAACACAAAAAGGCACAAAAAAAGAATTTAACTGGACTTTGGCCATTTTTATAGGAGTGACATTATTGGCATCAGTTTTTTAATATCATCAAAAAAATAGAATGGGTAATTTTAGAAGAACAGCTGATACACCTTAACCGTCATTCCAGCGGACGCTGGAATCCAGGAGACTGTCGATCTTTATTCCTGGTTTCATAAAGTATTTTTGACATTACTACCCAAATCAGAATTGACCTTCTTCTGGATTCCCGCGTCCGCGGGAATGACGAGAAGGAGTGTTGTCTTTTAAAGCCTGCAAAAAGTGAGGACTTCCAAAAAATCTTTTTTAAAATACTTCTAATCTAACAAAACAGCTCATATCCACTAAAAAATGGCTAAAGTCCAGTTAAATTCTTTTTTTGTCTTCTGGTTCTTTGTGTTTCTTTGTGTTCTTTTGACTCGCTCGAACCTACTCGGCTCGCCCTATTGGGCTACTCGAGCAAAAGTTGCTCTTCGTAGTCTATCCCACGCCCTCCCGGGCAGTGGTATTGTGGCTATTTTCTTCCTTTAATTCAGTTTAAGCTCACCTCTTTTCTAAATTCTGATTAATCGTCGATCTTCAAAACACTCTTTACCCTTTACTCTTTACTTTTCTGATCATTCTTTTTATGCATTCCATCAAACTTGCCCCCTCCGTCCTCTCTGCCGATTTTGCGCGCTTAGGTGAACAAGTCATCGAAGCAGAGAAGGCTGGAGCTGATCGTATTCATATCGATGTAATGGATGGTCATTTTGTTCCTAACCTCTCCATGGGAGAGCCTGTGATTAGGTCTTTACGCCCTGTGACAAAACTGCATCTTGAAGTTCACCTCATGGTCACTAATCCGGATCTCTTTTTAGAAGAATTTGCAAAAGCGGGCGCTGATTCCTTCCTTGTTCATTATGAAGGAAATAAAAATTTACACAGAACGATTCAAAAGGCTCAATCGCTTGGAAAAAAAATAGGCGTTGCCATTAATCCAGCAACCCCTGCATCAGTCCTTGAGGAAGTTCTTCCTCTAATTGATCAGGTGCTTGTCATGACGGTTAATCCAGGTTTCGGGAGTCAACATTTCCTTGACTTAACTTTAAATAAAATCGCTCAAATTCGGCAGATGATTAGCCACCTCACGCGACCTTGTGATTTAGAGGTTGATGGTGGTATTGATGCCACTTCAGCACCACGTGCTGTCAAGGCAGGAGCTAATGTCTTGGTTGCAGGAACGGCTGTTTTTAAATCGCCTTTAGGTGTTGCCGGAGCCATGGAACAACTAAAAGTACTAACGTCGCTCATTTCTACGAAATGAGGCGACGTTAGTAAAATTAGCCTAATTTGCTAACCGCTTAGATCAACTTCCCTCGAAAATAAGCTTTGAACTACCGTTGTGAAAATCATACTAATATCCACCCTACAATTAGTGCTAGTTTTGTGACTGCTAACATTTCTCAAGCAGGAAGAAATTCACCACAAGGAACACAAAGATACACAAAGAACACAAAAAAAGAAAACTAACGATTGTAAAACATAAATTAATACCTAAAAACTAAACCACTAAACTCTTAAACATTTGCCTATCTTCAGAAAGAAATAACCATATATAAAACTATGAACAATAAAGAATCAATAGAAACTATTCAGGCCCCCTCTCAACAAACCATGCAATTAAACGGTTCCACTAGTAAACCAACCGCTCATTTTGTTCAGAGCTCACCTCTGCAGGAGGTGAGTTCTGAGCGAACACAGTCAATGCAACTCGGAATGATTGGTCTTGGCCGCATGGGTGCTGGTATGGTACGACGCCTTCTTCGTGATGGCCATCAGTGTGTCGCGTTTGACAGAGCTCAAGAGAGTGTTGCTGCTCTCGTGAAAGATGGCGCTGTTGGCTCCACATCACTCAGTGATATGGTTTCCAAGTTAAGCACTCCTCGAGCTATCTGGCTCATGGTCCCTGCAGGTGTTGTTGATGAAACAATTACAGAATTATTACCTCTTCTTAACTGGGAAGATATCATTATTGATGGAGGTAACTCTTACTATGTTGATGATATCCGCCGTGCTAAGCAAATTGCGGCACAAGGAATTCATTATATAGATGTTGGTACTAGTGGAGGCGTCTGGGGGCTCGATCGTGGGTATTGCATGATGATTGGAGGAGAAACCCCTATTGTTCAACATCTTGATCCTATTTTTGCAACTTTGGCTCCAGGTATTGGTGATATTCCACGCACCGAAGGACGTCCTCTCAATAAAGGCACTGCTGAACAAGGCTATCTTCACTGCGGCCCCAATGGAGCAGGTCACTTTGTTAAGATGGTTCATAATGGCATTGAATATGGCATCATGGCTGCTTATGCAGAAGGACTTAACATTATCCGCAATGCTAATGCAGGCAAAGTCACTCGAACTATCGATGCTGAAACGACTCCTCTTCGAGATCCAGAACATTATCAATATGATATGGATCTTACAGAAATTACAGAAGTATGGCGTCGCGGAAGTGTTATTGCTTCCTGGCTCTTAGATCTCACAGCAAATGCCTTTGTAAAAGATCCTGAACTATCAGAGTTTAGTGGGCATGTTTCTGATTCCGGCGAAGGTCGTTGGACAATCAAAGCCGCTATTGATGAAGGCGCTCCTGCTCCAGTACTGACCACAGCACTCTATGAACGCTTTAGCTCTCGTGGTGAGGGAGAATTCCAAGATAAAATTCTCTCTGCTATGCGCTATGGCTTTGGAGGACATTTGGAAAAGAAAGCTTAAGAGAAAAATTAACCACAAAAGAAGAACCAGAAAAGAATAAGAGATTAGCCACAAAAGAACACAAAAGGACACAAAAGAAGAAAATCTATAGAAATATTGGAGACGCTAGAAAAGTTCTTCAACTTTCCTTCTTAGCAGCAGTTATCTCGATATGCTGGTTAAAATTTGAGAGGTAGCCACAATGATTTGTTGAAGCATATTCTACAGATCAATCGAATACATTAATCAGCAACGCTCACAGCCAAAACCTCTTTTTATTGTGTTCTTTTGTGGTTAATTTCTTCTCTGCTCTGCTTCTCTGTATTCTATTGCTCTTTTTGTGGTTAATTTCTTTCCCTAAATTCCTAAACCTCTAAACTCCTAAACATTTATTCCAATGAATTCCATTCCCACACCTTCATTCAATCCCTCTTTAGAAGAATCCCTTCTCGAACCAACAAGCGCTATTCATTCGGATAGCCAAATAGGTACGCCTCTCCCTTCTGATGCTCTTGTCTTTTTCGGAGCTACTGGTGATTTGGCTTATAAAAAAATATTTCCTTCTCTGCAAGCGATGATTAAGCGAGGAGCTCTTAATATTCCTGTAATTGGTGTTGCTAAAGCAGGCTGGGATCTTGAGCAGCTTAAGGCTAGAGCTAAGGATAGTCTAGAAAAACATGGTGGACTTGATCCTGAGGCTTGGGACAAACTCAGTAGTTTGCTGCGTTATGTCGATGGTGACTATAATGATGATTCAACTTATCAAGCTCTTCTCAAAGAACTCGGATCGGCTGTACGGCCTGCTCACTATTTGGCTATCCCTCCTCTCCTTTTCGGGCTTGTTATTGAAAAACTAAGCTCTTCAGGCTGCGCTAATGAAAACGCTCGCGTTGTTGTTGAAAAACCATTTGGCACTGATTTAGAATCAGCTAAGAAACTCAACAGCATTTTACTGAATTCTTTTGATGAGTCGCGCATTTTTCGTATCGATCATTATCTAGGCAAACCTGTTGTGCATAACATGCTCTTTTTCCGCTTTGCCAATCTTATTCCTGAATCTTTCTGGAATCGAGAGCATGTCGAAAGCATTCAGATAACAATGGCTGAAGATTTTGGAGTTCAAGGACGCGGGAGTTTTTATGACAAAACAGGTACTGTCCGTGATGTCATGGAAAATCATCTTTTCCAATTAATGACTAACCTTCTTATGGAACCACCAGCACGCCTTGATAGTGAATCCATTCGTGATGAAAAAGTTAAGGTTCTTAAAGCAATACCCCCACTTTCTGCTAAAAACATTGTGAGGGGACAGTTCAAAGGTTATCTTGATGAACAAGGTGTAGCAAAAGACTCGAAAACAGAAACCTTTGCGGCCATCAAGTTAGAGGTTGATTCTTGGCGTTGGAGAGGTGTCCCCATTTACTTAAGAGCAGGAAAAAATCTCCCAGTGGAATGCACTGAAATTTTAATCCGTTTACGTCCAGCTCCCACCATGTTTACTGGTTATGATATAAGGCAAAACTACTTGCGTATTCGTATTAGTCCTCAAGTGACTATTGCTATGGGTCTTAATACCATTAATCCTGATGACGAAACACAAAGTAATCCTGTAGAACTTGTTGCAAGTCATACTTCTGACACAAAAGAAAGAGCACCCTATGAACGTGTGCTTGGTGACGCCATCGCTGGAGACCAGACTCTCTTTGCTCGTGAAGATTATGTTGAGGAAGCATGGCGTATTGTCGATCCTATGATTAAAGCAAATACCCCTGTTTATCAATATGACATTCATACATGGGGACCTTCAGAACAGGTTGATGAACTAATCTTACCTCAAGGAGGCTGGAACAATCCCCTTGCCGAATAAGAAAAAGAAGAATAGCCACAAAAGAACACAAAAGGACACAAAAGAAGAAAATCTATAGAAAAATTGGAGACGCTGGAAAAATTCTTCACCCTATCTCCCTACCAGCAATTGTTCAACTATCAGTTAAGTAAACATACTCATAATTATTCGGCCAACAGGCCGAATAGAGGCTAAAGGCTGAAGGTTAATCAATACGCTGGTTAAAATGAGGGATTGCCCTAATGATTTGTTGAAGCATATTCTAAAGATTAATCGAATATTTAACATAACGTTTTTAAGTCAAACCAATCGAATATATTAATCAGCTAAGCCAACTGCCAAGTCTCTTTTTATTGTGTTCTTTTGTGTTCTTTTGTGGTTAATTTTTTCTCTTCTCTTCTTCTTTTTATTCCTTCATTCTTTTGTGGGTAATTTTCTGCTCCTTCCAGGTCCTCACATAGACTGTACAACTCAAACCAAACAAATATATTAATCACCTAAGCTCACAGGCCAAATCTCTTTTTTTGTGTCCTTTTGTGTTCTTTTGTGGTTAATTTCTTTTCTTCTCAACCTTTTATGAAACTTGAAATCTTCCCATTACCAGAAGCAGTAGCTTCTGAAGCAGCCTCCATTATTGCAGCAGAAGCACGCGTTGCAGTAGCCGAACGCGGGCGCTTTATTATGGCCGTTAGTGGAGGCAAAACTCCTTGGGTTATGCTTCGGGCGCTCGCCAATGAAGATGTCCCTTGGGAAAATGTCCATATTTTCCAAGTGGATGAACGCATTGCTCCTGCTAATGACCCTAGCCGCAACTTATCTCATCTTCAAGAAAGCCTCTTAAGTCATGCGCCTCTTTCACCAGATCATATTTATTCAATGCCTGTGGAAGAACCAGATCTCAAAAGTGCAGCTATAAAATATGCACAAATTATTGAAAACATAGCTGGCTCTCCACCCGTCTTTGACCTTATTCACCTTGGACTTGGCCCTGATGGTCATACAGCCTCTCTAATTCCTGGTGATCCTGTTCTTAAAATAACTGATGATGACGTTGCTCTTACGGGAGTTTATCAAGAGCATCAACGAATGACTCTGACCTACCCAGTTATTAATCGCGCTCGAAGAATTCTTTGGGTTGTTACAGGAAGTGAAAAAGCGACTGCTTTGCAAGAACTTCTTAATCGTGATCACTCTATTCCAGGAGGATCTATTCGACAAGAGCATGCTATTGTCCTTGCCGATAGTGGGGCCGCAATGGCAATTAAAGATTCTAGCCGTCAGAAGAAGCCTTTAAAGGTTGGCATTGCTTCGGATCATGGTGGTTATGAACTGAAACATGATCTTATCATGAAACTCCGCTTTGCCGGTTATGAAGTCACTGATTTTGGTGCTTCAACATTTTTATTTGGGGATGATTATCCTGATTATGTTGTCCCCCTATCGAGAGCGGTTGTTACAGGAGCACTCGATCGAGGAATTGCCATCTGCGGCAGTGGTGTAGGTGCTGCTATTTGCGCTAATAAAATTAAAGGCATTCGAGCCGCACTGATTCATGATCATTTTTCTGCTAAACAAGGCGTTGAGGACGATCATATGAATATGCTTTGTATGGGAGGAAGAACAGTAGGGCCTGAAGTAGCTTGGGACCTTGTTCAAACTTTTCTCCATAGTAACTATAGCCAAGCAGAGAGACATCTACGACGATTGGAAAAAGTTGCTACGCTGGAAAATCCTGAAAAAAATTAACCACAAAAAAACAACCACAAAAGAAGAAAAGAAAAATAACCACAAAAGAACACAAAGAAACACAAAAGAAGAAAAAAAGGAGACTGAGTAGCTGAATCTGCGGACTTAGTAAATTGCGTCCCAAAACTCTTTTTTTTACTCTTTACCTCTTTGTTTTTCTAGCACCAAGTTTCTTTTTTTTGTGTTCTTTTGTGTTCTTTTGTGGCTATTCCTTTCAACTTTTACACTAATTGCGAAGCAATTTTATGCAAAATTCATCCATTCTACCTGGTAAAAACTTTCCTCTAGGTGCTACAATTACTAAGAAGGGAGTCAATTTCAGCATCTTTTCAAAACATAGTACGGGAGCAGAGTTACTTCTGTTTGAAAATATTGAAGACTCCAAGCCATCACGTGTTATCTCCCTTAATACGCAAAAGAATAGAACCTACCATTACTGGCATGTTCTTGTTTCTGAACTTAAAGAAGGACAGATTTATGCATGGCGCATGAGTGGTCCTTTTAATCCAAACCAAGGGCTTCGTTTTGATCCTAATAAGGTCTTACTTGACCCTTATGGAAAATGTATTGCATCCCCCTCCAAACGTTCTCGTAAGGCTGCTATTTCTCTTGGTGATAATTCGGCTACAGCCTTCAAAAACATTGTTGTTAATTCTAAATCTTATGATTGGAATGGAGACACTCAACCTTTTCATCCTTTTGCTCAAACGATTATCTATGAAATGAATGTTGGAGGATTTACAGGACATCCTAACTCCAATCTTCCTCCTGAAAAACGCGGTACTTATGCTGGCATTATTGAAAAAATCCCTTACCTTAAAGATCTTGGTATAACTGCTGTTGAGTTACTTCCAGTGTTTGCATTTGATGAACAGGATGCACCTTCTGGGCTCACCAATGTATGGGGATATCAACCTGTTGCTTTTTTTGCACCTCATCCTCAATACTCTTCTCGAAAAGACCCTCTTGGAGCACTCGATGAATTTCGAGATATGGTAAAAGCTCTCCACCAAGCTAATATTGAAGTAATTCTAGATGTTGTTTTTAACCATACCGCTGAAGGAAAACCCAATGGACCTACGCTCTCTTTTCGTGGTTTATCAAATGAGACTTATTATATTTTAGGAAATGATAAGTCAACTTATGCTGATTTTAGCGGTTGTGGTAATACACTCAATGCTAATGAATCGGTCGTACGCCGTCTCATTATCGATGCTCTTCGCTATTGGGTAGAAGAAATGCATGTTGATGGCTTTCGTTTTGATCTAGCCTCCATTCTTTCACGTGATGAATCAGGCAATCCAATGATTAACCCACCGAGCCTTTGCGACATTCAATCGGATCCTGTTTTATCGAATGTTAAATTAATCGCAGAAGCTTGGGATGCCGCAGGACTCTACCAAGTAGGAAGTTTTCCTGGAGATTCATGGAATGAGTGGAACGGCCTCTTCCGAGATAATGTTCGATCTTTTATCAAAGGAGATGATAACACGATAAGAAACCTTGCCTATCGTGTCACTGGCAGTCCTGATATTTATGAAATAGAGGGAAGAGGACCCGAACAAAGCGTTAATTTTATCACCTGTCATGATGGCTTTACTCTTAATGATCTTGTTTCGTATGACAAAAAACATAATGAAGCTAATCAAGAAGAAAATCGTGATGGCATGGATCATAACCTAAGTTGGAATTGTGGTATAGAAGGTCCTACAAATGATCCATCCATTGAAAAACTACGCAATCGCCAGATTAAAAATTTTTTAACACTTCTATTTTTCTCTGTTGGCACGCCAATGCTTTTAGCAGGAGATGAAATCCGCCGCACACAATTGGGCAATAATAACACCTATTGTCAAAGTGGAGAAATAACTTGGTTTGACTGGTCTTTAGTAGAAAAACATGCAGATATTCATCGCTTTACAAAACAGCTCATTAATTTCCGTCTTAATAGTGATCTTCCCTGTGATAGTTGTAGTAAAACATTGCACGAGGTTCTTATTGAAGAGGCTATTGAATGGCATGGGGTGCAATTAAGCAATCCTGATTTTAGCCCTAATTCTCATTCCTTAGCTGCTACGGTTCGTCATTTTGATGATCGCATGATGATCCATATTATGATCAATTCCTATTGGGAGTCACTCACGTTTGAAATCCCGCCTCTTAATGCATCTCATGAACCGTGGCGTCGCTGTGTTGATACATACCTCGACTCACCTGAGGATATTATTCCATGGAGTAAAGCCCCTCAGGTTAACTCTGACTGCTATGAGGTAGAATCTCGCTCCATTGTTATCCTTATTTCTGCCATTAAACAGGAACAGCAGTAATACCCATCCAAGCAAGGCGTCCAATAATCGTATTCACGGTAACGGTCCTTACATAGTAATCAAAATTATCTTGAAGCCATTGAGTAAGATCATTTTTAATCCTAATCTCTTCATCAATAAAAGATTTTAATTCACCAACTTTTAATGGAGTTCCAGCTTCTTTAAGAATACTAAACTTCTCATCAAATCGTTTTAAAGCAGCTTGCCTCTCCTCTTCCTTAGCAAAAGAAGCTGCTGCTATTGCTTTGCGCACAGCAACAATACCCTCTTGATGTTCCTTTTGAACGATAGTTAATTCCGTATCTAAAGGAATGTCGAAAGAAACTATTCTCGATTTAAAAAGTTGCGTCATTGCTTGAGCTCTTACCTCTTGGAGATGCGGTATAATAATATTCTCTGCTGAAGCATGCTCCAATTGAGATTGAAGTCCCTCCAAAGAGGTTATTGGAGCAAGCCTAGTACTCTGATCACGTCTTATTTGTTCTGTTTTAAAAAACTTTTTTAATTCTCCAGCATTTAATGGATTACGTGCAGCAATTTTGGTATTAAATTGAAAATCAAATCGCTGCACACTACCCATTCCAAACTCTTTGATCAATAAAAAGCGAACAAGATCGATACCCTCTTTGTAGGAAATTCTTTCTTCAGGAGTAATAGATGGGTTGTTTTTTTGAAGAGATTGAATAGACTTGAACACTATTTTACCATTTAAACCAGTAACTTCCATATGATCTTCACTGGCTAAAAGTACATCAAGAGACTGAAAACTGACAGCATCACTCTGAGAAAGAGAAAGAAGTCTATTCAAAGCCTGCATAACTTCATTAACATACTGAGCATTATTATCATGAACTGCAACTAAATGAGTTTCTTGTAAGGCAAGTTGTTTTGATATAGTATCAAGTCTTTGTTGAGCAGCTTCTGCTTGTTTGGCAACAGCTAATTGACGATAAAAATAAGAATTTCTAGCAAAAATATTTTTAATATTTTTATTAATAGCAATCTGTGCTACCATACTGTTTTTAAATTCTTCTGGTGCTTGAGCGAGTTCTACCTCTACTCTCGGAATCATAGCAGTTGCTGCTTGAGCTAACTCATTAAGTTCAGCAGCTAGGCGTTGAGCAACTCCTACAGCTATCAAGGGATCACCTGTTACTTCAGCAGTATAAAAATCATTGTACCCGCTCTCTAGCTTATCCTTAATAAAGGCTACTTGAGAAGAATCGATAGGTTCTAATTTTTTAGCAGCATCTCGACTTTCTTCCAAAGATTTTTTTAATCGAGTCACCATGGACTCTCTATCTCTTACTTCAACTATCAGCCTGACAGCTTCCGTTGCTGAAAAAATTTCTATTGCAAGTTCAGGTATCTTCCCAACAAGTACAAGCACCATTTTTTCCACAACCTTTGTAGCGGCAATCATGGATTCAACATGTTGAGCTTCCTTACGAACAACAGTATTTAATTGAGCAAGATAGTTATTACAATTATCACATCGACTACAAGCAAGCTCTACTTTTTCTGAAGCAACTTGAGCAACAGCAAGGTCACCATTATTGACTGCCTTTTGAACTTCTTGAGCAGCTTGTAAAGCAGCTTTTAGATTCTCTGTTACTTGGTATTCTGCATCACAGAAAGATGCCTCCAATTCTCGAATACTCGTATATCCAAGAAGAGCATCTTTATAAGGAATTGCTTTTTTAATAGCCTCAATAGAAGCTAAAGTTCTCTCTTGAGAAGCCATTTTTTCTGCCTGCTTTTTAACTAAAATGAGATTGGCAATCTGATCGTTAATCATGGCAAGTGGCAATCCTCTTGCAACAGTTCGCGCTTTTAACAACATGACATCTCTTTCTGCCCTTTTAATACTCTCTTGAGATCTACAATCAATCTCATGAATCTGCTCATAAAGCCTCTGATGAATAGTCTCTATCGCAGCACTAGCAGAAGCAACTTGAACTCCTTTTTGATACACAATAGAAGAAAGAGTCTCTGCTTGTTTTTGAATAGCAGCAACAATCTGCTGAGTTGAAGCAACTTTTTCACTGGTACTGGAAACGATCTTAACAGCCTCTTGCTTATTAGATTCTATTTTAGTATCTATTTTTGAAAAAACTTGTTCAATAAGATGGTCCGTTAAACCATGCGTACAAGCGCTCTCTTTGAGCTCTTTGGTCAAAGCTTCCTCCACTAGTGCTTGTCCATAGCGAACAACAAGAGAAGATTGGAGTTGCGCAAGATGCTTTCTCATTTCCGTTTGCTGAAAAGAAATACCGAGCTGCTTCCCAAAAAGCGGCTTCTTTCCATAAACGTTTGTAGCATCAGTATTGCCTACTATTTTTCCTGAAGGAGATGTTGCAAAGTTTCTATAACTTTCTGCACTGGGAAAAACAGATTGTTCACTTTCTATCATCATAGGAGTAAATACTCATCACGAATAAAAATTAGTTTTTTTACGCTGAAATTATTGTCTCAAGCCCAGCGGAAGAGTGAGATGCTATGCAAACATAACATAAGCTCTGATAACGAAGTGAGAAGCAATAAGAGCAAGTAAAAATTTCTTATTTTCATTTGTGATGAGTATAACACCGTTTCTTTATTTTTGCCCGAAAAATCGTTAAAAATTCTGACATTCCTTCCACCTTAAGCATCAAACAGCTCAGAGCAAAAAGAGAAACTGCACAAGTGATCACTAAGAGTAATCCCCCTGTCCTTATTAAAATAGACATTTTTTGTAGATGATGCAACCATGGATGCGTCAGCATACCAACTGCCACAATAGGAAGGCAGGCAAGACCACAGCGCCATACAGTCGACCAAAGCTCTCTGAACTTTAAGCTTCCAGCAAAACGGACCATAAAAAAATAGAGAAGCCCACAATTAAGGATTGCTGAAAGTGCTGTCGAAAGCGCTAATCCACGATGCCCCATCTTAAAGTAAAAGATGAACGTTGAATTCAACAGCAAATTTAATCCAATAGAAAGAAAGCTGACCATCATGGGTGTCCAACGACGATTCATCGCATAGAAAGCGGGCGAGAGTACTTTAATACAGGAATAGGCAACAAGACCTAATGCATAAAACTGGAGAGCCTCTGCCGTTTGCAAAGTATCATGATCATGGAATTTTCCGCGTTGGTAGATAATGGCAATAATCGGCTGTGCTAACACCATGAGCCCAATCGCTGAAGGCATTGTTAAAAAGAGAGCTAAGCGTATAGCACGAGAAAGCGTTGAGCGAAACTTTTCAAGATCCCCAAGAGCAGCTACACGTGAAACTAGAGGAAGCGTTACCGTGGCAATAGCTACGCCAAAAACCCCCAATGGTAACTGCATCAAACGAAAAGCATACGAAAGCCAACTTACTGGACCATCACCAAGATAAGAAGCAAAGATACTATTGATCATCACATTGATTTGCACGGCACTAGCAGCAATTACCGCCGGCAACATCAAAAGAAGCACCTGTTTCACCCCAGGATCCCGCCACTGAAAATCAAGAATCAGTCGAAACCCCACTCGGTGAAGGCTCGGAAACTGAACAACCAATTGAAGCAATCCACCAAGTAATGTTCCTAGCGCAAGGCCAAGAAGAGACCTTTCCCCAAAATGAGGATCAAGCCACCATCCAAAAACAACTCCACCTAGAATCGATCCCAGATTAAAAAAACTGGAAGCCAAGGCAGGTGCTGTAAAGATATTCTTAGCATTGAGCATTCCCATCACGAGAGCTGCTAGAGAAACCATCAAAATAAAAGGGTACATGATTCGCGTAAGCGTAATCGTAAGAGTGGCCTTCTCTGGCGAAAAGCCAGGCGCTAAAAGATAAATCAACTCCGGTGCAAAAATAATACCAAGAACAGAAACAAAACTCATAAAGAGCGTTGTTAAGGTAGCCATCTTAGATGCCAACTGCCATGCAGACTGCTCTCCCTTCGTTGCAATATATTGAGAAAAGACCGTTACAAAAGCAGTCGACAAGGCCCCTTCAGCAAAGAGATCTCGAAGTAGATTAGGTGCCCGAAAAGCCGTAATGAAGGCATCCATTCCTCGTCCTGCACCAAAAAGCCCTGCAAAGATAAGTTCACGACCGAGCCCAAGAATGCGACTCAACATCACCGCTCCCGCGACAATGCCTGCAGCACGAGTATTGAGCGTATCAGAACCATCTTCTAAGGCTGAAGCCTTGGTAGGTTCTTCGACATCGGAAGCTGTTCTTATATTTTTATTTTTAATCATCAAGTTTATTTAAAGAAGAGAATGAACCACAAAAAGCGCAGAAAAGAAAGAAGAAATTAACTACAAAAGAAGAAGAGCAGAAATTAACCACAAAAGAACACAAAAGGACACAAAAGAAGAAAGTCTATAGAAAAATTGAAAGCGCTAGAAAAGTTCTTAACCGCTCCCTACCAGCAATTGTTCAACTATCAGTTAAGTAAACATACTCATAATTATTCGACTAACAGGCCGAATAGAGGCTAAAGGCTGAAGGTTAATCAATACGTTGGTTAAAATGAGGGATTACCCTAATGATTTGTTGAAGCATATTCTACAGATTAATCGAATATTTAACATAACATTTGTAAGTCAAACCAATCTAATATATTAATCAGCTAAGATCACTGCCAAGTCTCTTTTTATTGTGTTCTTTTGTGGTTAATTTCTTTTCTTCTCTGCTGCCCTTCATTCTTTCATTCTTTTGTGGTTAATTTTCTTCTTCTTTCATCCTCTTTTATCCCTGTTTATTTAGCCCAGAAGCAGCAATAGCTTCTTGATACAAACGTACTCCTTCCGTTTTCTTTTTCTCAACATAAGCTTCTGCAGATTGTTCCATAAGTTTTGCTGCTCTGCCTAACGTTACAGCTGCTTGTACTTTCCTATCTCTTTCTACTATATTTCCCTCGATGCCTGCCTCCAGTGCTTTCAATTGACTCTCTGCACTTGCTCGAGTATATTCACCTGCTTTATCCCAACTCAGCCCCTCTTTCCTTCTAGTTTCTGCACCATGAGCTTGAGTTGCTTTTGTGTAGAAAACTACTGCTTTACTTAACTTATCAGCAGCCATTCTGTATTTTGTGGCTAAATTTTCATTGCCACTTTCTTCCGTTTCAATGGCTTTCAGGGTCATTTCAGCGCTGTTTCCGATAACCACACCGGTATTATGACAACTTGTACCCTCTGCTCTTTTTCCTGCGGCAAAAATTTCAGCTGCTTGTTTATTTAGTTCAGTAGCTTTCTCTAATTTCAGTACGGCTTGTTCGTATTTCTCCGCAAGCTCCACTTTCCCATTCTTTTTTGCCTCAATAGCTTTCACTATAGTTTCAGCGCTTGATTGGGTGGAAATGCCTGCACTGCCATAACTCATCCCCTCTTCTCTTTTTCCTGAAGCATAAGCATTGGCTGCTTGTTTGTTTAATTCAGCTGATTCCTCTGATTTTGCTGCTGCTTTTTTGTATTCTTCCACAAGAGCTACATTTCCATTCTCTCCCGCTTCAATGGCTTTCACCATTCTTTCCGCGCTTAATTGAGCAACAGCACCTGCATTATACCAAGCAACCCCCTCTTCTCTTCTTCCTAAAGCAAGAGCTTTGGCAGCTTGTTTACTCAGCTCTGCAGCTTGTTCTGATCTTGCTGCCACCTGTTCATACTTCTCCGCAAGAACTACATTTCCACTCTCCCTAGCTTCAATGGCTTTCACTATTCTTTCAGCACTTGACTGGGTAAAACCACCTACATTATGCCAACTCCTACTCTCCTCGATTTGCCCAATTGAATAAACTTGATTTGCTTGGTTATAAAAGACTATCGCGCCATCCATTTTCTCGGCAGCGGTTCTATATTTTGCGGCTAAGTCAGCATTTCCAATCTCTTCTACTACAATGGCTTGCGTTTTAATTTCAGAACTTATTCTTACCGTCCTATCCATACTAGGTGTTACAAAGAAAGCTCCCCCATTTCCAGTTTCAGAACTGACGTTGATCTTACTACCATTTGAACAAGAAGAATCAATAACTGCTACTTCTGCTTGCAATTCCTTTTCTCCTACATTAGCTTCACTCCCTCCGATATCTTTTTGCATCATTGCAAGACTTTCTTGGATAGCAAGAAGAGCTGTATTAAATAAAATACGACCTTCGCTTTTTTTCCCTTGTTCGTAAGCTTGAGAGGCTTCTCTGCAGAGGTCTGCTGCACTATTCAACTTTTTAACTTCAGTTTTATATTGTTCTACCAAGTCCAGATTGCCACGCTCGCCCGCTTCGATCGCTTTCACCATCATTTCGGCACTGAGTTTAGTAGCAAGACCTACATTAAATAAACTGTTTTTTTTTCTTTGTTCGCAAGCTTGACATGCTTCTTTATAGAGACCTACTACGCTGTCTAGTTTTTTGACTTCTGTTTGATATTTTTCTGCTAAGTCTAATTTTCCTCTCTCACCAGCTTCAATAGCTTTCAACATCGTTTCAACGCTTACTTGAATGGCATCACCTTCTGTATAACAATTATTACCTTCAGTTGTTTTTCCCTCTTTATAAGCTTGGGATGATTCTCTAAAGAGAGCTACTGCTCTGTCCATCTTCTCTGCTTCAGTACTATATTCTGCCGCCAAGTCTAACTTTCTACCCTCACTCTCTTCAGATTTGGAAAGAACTCTAATAACCTGCAGCCTTATTTCAGCGCTCATTTTGGTAGCCTTAGCTGCAGTATAATAATTATTACCTTCATCTGTTTTCCCCTTTTCGTAAGCTTGAGATGCCTCCTTGAAAAGCTCTGCTGCACCATCTAGTTTCTCGACGACAGCTTTATATTGTGTTGCTAGATCCATTTCCTCAACCTCTTCTGCTTCGATAGCTTTCATCCCCATTTCAGCACTTCTCTCGAGAGCCATACCTACATTATTCCAACCATTACTCGCCTCTTTTTTTCTTAATGAACCAGCTTGGATTGCTCGTTGATAAAACTCTGCCGCGCTAGCTAGCTTCTCAGCAATGGTTCTATAGTGCACAGCCATATCCGTTGTTCCACTCTCCTCTGCCACAGTAGCTTTCATCCTTACTTCAGCGCTTCTTGCAACAACCCTATCATGAGAGGCTATAAACTGGAAGCTATAGGCTGGAGATACCGCTGCTGCGGTAGGAGATGGAAGATGGGAGATGGAAGATGGAAGTTGAGGATCACCACTTCGAGCACGATCGGAAGAACTCTGATTAAGATTTGATAGATCACTCTGATTATCGATTGATCCCCTGGCACATTCTTCCGACGGATTAATCCAATATTCACCTCTCATCGAAGATATATTCTGAGCTTCGCTAGCTTCAGCCTGCAATCTATCACCTGCCCCCTGATCTAGACGTTTTTCTATTAGACCACCAATCTCTTCCATTACTTCTACCACCACCTTCGGATCCATAGCAAAACTTGTGGAAGAATGAATCAGGGTTAATAATGCAGGAATTATAAAAAGAGAATGAACTATTCGGCCAACAGAACGAATAGAGGCTATAGGCTGTAGGCTATAGGCTATAGGTTGATTAATATGCTGATTAAGATTTGATAGATCACTCTGATAATTAGTTGATTCTTTGGCACATTCTACTGAAGAGTTAACCGAATATTTAGGAGAATGGAGAGATGGATATTTCATAGATTTGAAAGATTGTAACTACCAATATCAAGTTACAAAAAATTAACAGGGATGGAAAGGATGGGTGAAGACAAATAAAGAGTAAAGGATAAAGAGTAATGAGTAATGAGTGCCAGAGGCTAGATTTGCTGTAATATTTTTTTCCAAACAAGATGTTCTGTCAGAATATACGTCGTGGAAGCTGACTTTATTTGGATTGAAACAATACTCGTTACGCGCTACTCGCCACTCGTTACTAATTACATGTCTGTAGCTCAGCCACGCATCAAAAAAAAATTAAAATCCATTTTCAAAACTAAGTCACTTACGGAAAGCTCTATGTATATGCAAGACCTTTAACAATAGGGATAAAATTAATTTCAACTTTTCGATCAAGCGCTCTAGCAATACGATTAAGCATTGAAAGCGAATGCCCTTCATAATCAGCATCTTCAAGACGGCAAATCACCGAGGCTGTTGTACCAACAAGTTTTGCTAATTGTCGTTGTGTTAGACCTGCGCTACTGCGCAGTTCGTATATCTTACGAGCCACTTCATCATCACTACGCATTTTTTCAAGTTCAGCAATTTTTTCTGGCTTGCCCTCAAAAAAACGCCGATGCAGAATTGTTAATGCATCACTGGTTTTTTTTTCATTCGAATTCTTCATAAGTATGTTTTTCTGGGTTTAATTCAAATTTTCTTTTTCGCTCCAAGGCCTTATTAATCTCTTGAGAAGGAACTTCTTGTTCTTTAGTAATCCCATGTGCAAGCATTGCAGCTATAGTACCATGATAGAAATAAAGTATGCGATAATTAATTCCTTGAAGACCAATTCGCAGTTCATAAATTTTATCTCTTAACAAGTCTGCTTCCGGACGTCTTAATTCATAACCTAGTTCTGCTAAACGTTCAATTCTTATAGTACATTTTTTCAGAGCCTTAGAAGGTAGTTTATCCAACCAGTTTATCACTGGAACTGAACCATCTTCATCTTTATAAAATAGAACTTTTATTTTAGGCATTCTTTAAACAATCGCATTATTGCGAACAAAAGTCAAATAAAAATAAATCCTCGTGTTTGATTTTTCAATCCTGGATTTTCTAATCCTGGAACTGACTTCTTTTCTCAAAATCTGGGGACTGGCCTTTTTTAATTCAAAAAAATAATTCAGTTTAAGTTATCACTTAAGCTATAGAGACTTATATTT
>DATEBV010000234.1:0-6165 GCA_035287205.1 Chthoniobacterales bacterium
GGCCAAAGTCCAGTTAAAGAATTTTTATAAAAATTCTTTTTTCTTTTTTTGTGTTCTTTGTGTATCTATGTGTTCCTTGTGGTGAATTTCTTCTTGCTTGAGAAATAACGCCTACAACAAAAAATAAAAATCCATTTTCAAAATTGATTCACTTGCGAATAGACTCTAGTTTTCATTTCTTGGAGAGAAGAGCTGCGATGAAGAAGTGATGCCAAGTAAGCATCTCGATAAGGAAGTGAAGAGGCCTTAAGAATTGCTTCGGGATGAGTGAGTCGGGAAAAAAGAAGGTGATGCATACGTGATCGAGGGACCGCTTTCTTTCCATAGCCATTGGGAATATTGCTCGACCAATAGAGAATGGAAAGGATGTCATTTTTATTTTCTGTGCCTAAGTAAACCACCGAATGACCATGTTCTGAAGATCCGATGGCATCACTCCAAAAAACCTTCAAAAAATCACCCGGTTGCGCTGAGGAAAGATCCATAAAATTAGGTCCCAACCCTAACTCATAAAAAAGACGTGCTGTTCCTGGTCCGTTAGCATTCCAGCGACCCCACACGCCGCTTCCATCTTCTTGGTGAAGAGGTCGTAAGATTGCCAGTAAAGAAGGCGTCAGGGTAAGCTTCCCTTGTTCTTGAAGAAGTGAGAGAGTTTTAAGGAAAACCAGATAGGTTGCTTCTGAGCAAAAACTTGGTTTAGCGGAAGTAGGGTTTATTTGAAGATGATTTTCATCAATAACAACAGCATTCTGTAAACGTTGTTGTGCCGAAGCACTCGTAGAATAACCTCCAGCTGAGGGCATGGCGTCTACCGCCTCAAGAACTAAATGATTATGGGGAGCATTAACCAAGTTTTCACTATTGGAAATAACGAAAGTTTGGTTAGGATGGCTGTTGTTATTACCAGCGAAGATAGAACTCGGGTAGAAAAAACCCCCACAGAAGAATAACAAGTAGCAAATAACGGATAACAATTTCAGAGTCATACGGAAGAAAATAGCCACAAAAGAACACAAAAAACACAAAAAAACCTTAAAGGTGAACTTACTTGATTAGTTAGACCAAGCTGTTTCGCCGCTGGTGCTGCACTAAGCTGAAGTAAAGTCTCAATTCCATTTTCTAAAAAGACTACCGATAATCTAGAAATTCTTTGTGTTTCTTTGTGTTCTTTTGTGGCTATTTTCTTCTTTCTTCCTGTTGTTTCAGTTCGGTTTGAATTTATACAAATTTTATGAAAAATTTTTCTCTGTATTTTTTATTTTCTCTTGTGGCTATTTTCTTCGCTTGGTTTTGGAAAGGTCCTATTTCTGGTCGTGGAGGACTGCCCTTTCCAGGGTGCCTTGAAATCCCTGTACCACAACTCTTCCAAGCAGATCCTCGTTGGGGGAACGAACCTTTGGGAACATCCCCTCCAGATACCATTGCTACGACAGGTTGTGCGATTAGTTCTGCGGCTATGGTCTTGGCTTTTTATGGAGTGAAATTGACACCCCAAGAGCTTAACCTCTACCTTATTAGCCATGATGGCTACGAAGGAACTTCTTGGGTTAAATGGGAAGTAGCTGTTACCTACCCTCCCGGAATTGCAGAGCATATTTACGAGGATCTTCCTAGTTATGGACTCATCGACTGGAATTTACTCCAAGGAAATCCTGTGGTTGTGCGCATTCGTAAACCCAATGGAACAAATCACTTTGTGGTTATTGTTGGAAAACGTGGTTTCAATTACCTGATTCGCGATCCTGCTCCAGCAGGAGTCAAAGGAGTCTATCCTCTTAGAGAGGTAGGAGCTCCTATTGATGCCTTACGTTATTTTAAGAAAATTACTACCAACGTAGTCCAAGCAGGAAGAAATTCACCACAAGGAACACAAAGATACACAAAAGAACACAAAAAAAGAATTTTTATAAAAATTCTTTAACATGTTAAGAACTAAAGAAGACTAGCAATCGTAAAATACAAGGAATTTTAATTAACCGCAAAGAACGCAAAGAACGCAAAGAATGAAAATAGTAATCGTGAAGATCCTTTCTCCGAAGGCGGGGATCTGAACGCTTCATTTCAGTAATGCCCTTTAAACTGAACATTCTGATCGAAAATTATTTTACTTATCTAAATGTTTAAAGGTAAGCGTTCAGTCCCCCCCTCCTTCGGAGGACGGATCTGAACCAAAGAGTTTAAAGTTATTGAATCTTTTATTAGAAAGGCTTCGAGAGCAAAGAAACTTAGAAAATAACGTCATCGCTAGTTAGCATAGACTTTCGAGCAAAAGCGAGAAAGTTAACTATCAACTACGAACTGCGAACTGCGAACTAACTATTCAGCTGACAAGCCGAATAGTTACATACTAAGCAACTTTTCAAACCAATTTGCCGAAGGCAATAAAATAAACTCGTTACACTTTACTCGTTACTCGTTACATGTCTGTAGCTAAGCCAGGCGCCAAGCAAAAATAAAAATCCATTTTCAAAAACTGGTAACTTTCGGACTCTAATTATGTTTTGCAAAAAAGAAGTTTTTTGGAATACTCTTTTCTCTTCGATTTAGAAATTCAGTTCTAGCTAATCCATTTTACTCATGAAATCTTTTACCAAATTTTTACTTAGCTCAATTGTCATACTCAATGCAACCAGTCTTTCGGCGATGGATATTGGAAAAGGAGTGGAGGCTTTAGGAGAAGAGTTAGGAGTTTATGGAAAGAGAGTTACTCCAAGTAAAGCTCCTGTAGTTGCAACTGCTGTAGCCTATTCTCCTGTTGGGAGCAACGTTTTCAGTTCATCGAGTGCAGCGATAGTGGGGCAAAGAGCCGTTCCAGTAACAGCTGCAGTGGCAGCCGACGAAGCAGGTGAAGAACAATCTATGGTCCAACTTCTTGAAGAAGAGGCTTGCAATAATATTTATTTAGCCTGTTTTGCTAAGGTGGCGAATAAGGCACTTGCTGAACGCATGAGTGCTGAAGGTATTTCACAAGAAACTAGGGAATGGGCAGCTGCAGAACAAGAAGCGATAAGGGATGTGAATAAGAGTCAACAAATGTTGGAGGCCGCTACAGACGAGAAAAAAATTGCGGATAAAGAAATCAAAATGATGTTAGACGATAGGACCTTTCATGGGGGATCTGTGGTTGCTCAAGCTTATCGTGATTTTAAAGAGAAAGAACTTACGGAGCAGTTTGCGAAAGCAAAAGTTGTCACAGCCGAGGCAACTCTTTATGCCATCCGAGTAAAGAATACTGCCAAGAGTGCTGCTGCTGAAGCGGATCTTACCGCGGCAATAACAGGAGAGAATGTCGCTTTGCAGGCACTTGAAGAAGCCAAGAGTCATGCCCTAGAACAGAACTTTGCAAGTGCATCGATCCCCATGGCAGAGGCAGTGGCTGTGGAAGCAATGGCCTTTTATCCAGATCATCATTCTTACGAGGCCTATCCTAGCCATCAACGGCTAAGCCCACAGAATGTGGCTGTATCGTCCGAGAGAGCTGCTCAGGAGAGACGAGAGGCATTGGCTCAAAAAGAAAAAGCAGCTCATGAGTTTGAGACTACTTTTACAGAGACGATAAAAGAAGCCAAGACCCAAGCCGAAGACTTAGCAGCGGCAGCAACAACGGCTTGTGAAAAGGCTGAAAAGTCAGGAACGTTGAAAGATTGGAATGATGCTATAAAAAAGGCAACCAAGGCAGAAGCGGCACACACCCATCTTATTGGTTATTACAGGATGTATAAGGAACAAGCCGCTGAGCATTATGAGGGAGGAATATTGAACGCTAAACGCTCTAAATATAATTTTGCACTTCAAGATGCAGAGGGCGAAAGAGACGATTGGACAACAGCGGCGGAAGAATGCAAGGAGAGAAAAGAATCCCTGCATCATGGAACGGCGGGAAAAGCCCAAGAAGAAGCTAGAGCAGCCGAGGCTAAAGCAACTCAAGAGCGTGAAGCTCTTGAGCTCCAGAAAAAGAGAGTAGAAGACGAAGCTAATCTGCTGGCCAAACAAAAGGCACTTGACCAAGAAAAAGAAATATTAGCTCGTGAGCAAGCTCTCGCTCAACGCGAAGCAGAAGCTGCTAGAAATCAAGAAAAGATAAAACGTGAAGAGGCAGCTGTATTGGCACGAGAGCGTGAAGTCTTAGAAGCTAAGAAGAAAGTCGAGGCTGATAAAGAAGCTGCTGCAGCGGCTCAAGCAAAAATTTTAGCCTTAGAACAAACACGAGCAGCTGAGGCAACGGCCCAAGAGCGAGAGCTAGCTAGGGTTGCAGAGCAAGAAAAAGCTAAATTAGAGAGTAAAAGAAAGGCAGAAGCCGATAGAATAGAGAAAGAAAGAGTTAGGAAACAGGCTGAAGAACAAGTCGCTGCTGAAAAGGTGATACAGAAAGAAGAGGCTCAGAGAAAAGCTGAAGAGAAAGCAGCTATGTCTGCTAAAAAGCCAGCGACCACTATTGCGCAAGCTTCATCCGAAGGAGAACAGATGATCATCGCAAAAAAGAAGGAAGGTGAAGCGGCCTTTGCCAGAGCACGTGCAGCAAAAAGCGAAAGCGGATGGAATGAAGCCAAAGCAGCAGCTATGTCGATTTCACATTATTGGAATGGAGTTGTTGAAAGCATTAAATCAGGGAGAAGCACTCTAGCACTGAGCGAAGAAAAAGCCATCGTACAAAAAAACTATTGGATAGAAAAAGCAGGTGTTGCTGAGGTCAAAGCCTTAGGAATATCTCCTTGTGGAGATCAACCTCATGAAGAAAATAATAGGACCAAAGCAATGATGGTAATGATAAAAGATAAAGTATGGCCCACCGTATCGCAGGCGATGAAGGCATTCATCGAGCATCCGAGCGAAGCGAGGATGCTCTATGTAAGTGAGTCTGCGTCTGCATCTGCATCTGCATCTGCGTCTGCGTCTGCGTCTGCGTATATATCTGCGTATGCGTCTGTTTCGTCTGCGGAGGTATCTTCGTTTGCGTCTACGTCTGTGTATGTGTATGCTTCTGCATATGCGTCTGCGTATGCGTATAAGTATGCGTCTGCGTCTGCTTATGCGTCTGCGTCTGCGTCTGCATCTGCGGCTGCATATGCGTATTCGTATGCGTATAAGTATGCGTATGCGTATGCGTATGCGTCTTCGCCTGGATATGCGTATGCGTCTGCGTCTGCGTCTGCGTATGAAGCAGTAGAGGCTGCTAGTGTAGCCGATGATCTGGCCGATGATGCTGTGTTTTTTGCAAATACATCAATAAAAAATTCCTATTTTACTGCTAACAAGCAAGTTGTAATTGATTTTTTAGTAGCCGCTGCACGCGAGACGGCAGATTTTGCACGTGCTGTGGCAAAATACAAGACAGAGCAAGAGCCCCCTATTAGATCACTGCCTGAATGGAAAACACGCGTGGAAGCGGCCTTTGCCCAAGCAAAAATAGATAAGAGTGAAAACAGCTGGATAGCAGCTGGAGTAGAAGCTAAAAAAGCCTCCACCATATGTCAAAACGTTCAAGGAACGAGTCCTAGAGAAGCCATGGAAGCAACACGTCAAAGTGAGTATTGGGCAGAGAAAGCCAATCTTGCCGAAGTCAAAGCCTTGACAACAAGCCCTTGTAATAATACTTGGAATGCACAATTAAGGAGAGCTAATTCACTCATGAAGATGACACGTGAAAAATTTGGATCACCGGTATCCAACGCAATGAAGGAATTTATTGCTCATCCTAATGAGGCTACGCTAAGAGCCACTGGCAAATCTTCTATTATTGCCATGACTTCTGCTGAGGCAGAAGAAGCACTAGAAAATGCTGAAATTTTTGCCAAAGCTTCTGCTGATGCAGCAACGAAAGGAAGAGAGTTCGAAGTTGATACTGCTACTCAAGAAAATCTCGATTGGTCTGAGACGATAACGCGTGAGATCGTGGAATTTGCGAGAGCTGTAGCTGCCTTTAAGGGTGCTTCGCGCTCTTAAAGACAGCAGTTTAAGTTATTAGTTTAAGCACCTGGATATTTCATATTAAATCTACTACGGCTTGTGGAAGACTGATAACTACTGCGTTGGACTTGAATTTATCCTAGTACCTCATACCAACGATAATTTCGCATTCGCCAAAAAGTGGGTCAGTCCCACACATGATCACCTACGGTGCTCATATGAGGTAGCTGCCCCCTTTTTTCGTCCAATTTAATCCGA
>DATEBV010000235.1:0-2892 GCA_035287205.1 Chthoniobacterales bacterium
ATTGCTTTTACTTGATAGCTTGCCATAGCTTCGAGAGATCTGCCTTTATACTTCCAACTATAAATAACATCCGGTTTCTTTCCTGCGGCTTCGTCCAAAGCTGCTTGTTGATTCTGTTCTGCGTATTGATTTAAGGCTTCTCTAGCTTTTTGTAATGTTTCTGCAGCTTCTCTATAGCCAGCAACAAGCGTTATTTTACCAGTCTTTTGTGCTTCACTTGCTTTTATTTGGTATTCCGCTGATTTTACCTGGTAGTCAGCTTGCAACTCCAGTGAATTGCCTACAGAACTCCAACACATGCCCTCTCTCTCTCTTTTTGAGGTACAAGCTCTAATTGCTTGTTGATACTGCTCTACAGCTTTTCGTAAGGTTTCTGCAGCCTCTCTATAGCCTCCTGCTAGTATTAAATTACCTGCCTCTTGCGCTTCAGCTGCTTTTACCTGGTAGTCTGCACTGGAATGCGCACACATGCCTGCGTAATTGCTATCCCAAGGTCCGATGTAGTCACTAAATTTTACAGCATTTTTCTTATAATCAGCAGCCACTTGATATTGCTGTGCCAGATTCCGCCAGAAATCTCTACCTTTGTTTGGTACTTGATTTACCTTTTCCAATGCTTCTTCTGACTTCAGTGACCATGTAGAAGCATCTGACAAATGGTAAGCATTCCATATTTTTTCTTCTAATGATTCACACCGGTCGTCTTTCTGTCGTGAAATATCGTCTTGAACCGCTCTGCTTAATACTTCTGCAGATGCTTCTGATGCTTCAGCAGCTTTTCTCCAAAGAGCAGATTTTTCTCTTTTGCCTTGCCCTAGTAATTCACTCACTTTATTCCAATTATCTCTTGCTTGTTCTAGTTTGGTAGCAATATAATCAAAAACATTTTTTCTGTAAGATTTTTCCTTAGATGCTTGCTTTGCTTCTTCTATTTGACTTGTTAGTTTTATAATTTTTTCTCTTGTTTCAAGTTGAAGTTTTGAATTTTCTGCTGCTACCCGGCCTGCTGCTTGAGCTTTTTCTAATCCTACTAGAACCCGCTTAGCATAAGCTTCTTTTCTTCGTTCGGCCGTTTCAATTTCAGCAAATAAATCAGGCCTATCAGATTCACCACCCTTAGATAAAAGTGCTTTCTTAGCTTCAAGAGCTACACCCCAAGCATCTCCAGCAGCCTTGTCTGCATTAGCCATCTGGATATAGGCATGCTCGGTTTTAATAGTTTCCGCTTCATCTTTGATCTGTTTAGCCCTATCATGAAGTTCTATGGCCTTATCCCAAGCGGCAGTAGCCATCTCTTGAGCAATACTCACAGCTTCTTTAGCATTTTTTAAAGCTTCTATAGCAAGCTGATCATATTGCTCTATTCTGCTCGTAGACATTTTAATCTTAATATCTAAAAGTCTCTTATCCTGTTCAGAAGTTTTAGAAAAGATGATTTTCTGTGCCTCTAACGTTTTAACCCAAGCATTTTTAGCATCTTGAGCAAGACGATGCACCTCATTATAGGAACGTTCTGTTTTTGTTCTGCTGGCTAACACATTAGCCTCATCAGCTTGACGAGCAATTTCAACGGCATTATTCCAAGCAACACTAGCAAGCTCAGCAGCTCTTTCAGTCTCTTTTTTCTCTATCTCTTGCAATGTTTTTTCTGCAGTAGTGATCTTTGCTAACTGTTCTATTTGTACTTTTTTCTGAGCTTCTATTTTCTCTGGAGTATCATTAATTCCATCTATCAGTTGAGTGATGCATTCAGAAGCATGATCCATGGCTCTTTGGATAGCCTCCAAAAGAGCCTGCTGATATTGGGTAATGAGTATTTCTTCTCGATTTGTGGATAAAACTATTTCATTCTTAAGAGCCTCCATGCGAGTTTGAAGAGAGACTCTCTTTTGTTCTAATTCAAGGAGTGTTGGAATATTCTTTTGAAATGATTTTTCTCGTTGCTCGAGTTGCTTGATCTGAGTTAGTAAAGCTTTAGCTTGTTCAGAGGCTTCTTTAGAACCTGCAAGAAGTTGTTTAACCATGTCCTCTATATGCGGCTGAGCTTCTTGAAAAGCATCAAGGAGTTTTTGTTGGCCTTGGGCAATAAATTGCTCTCCTTTATCTTGAGAAGAATGACCGATGGCAATCTTCTCTTTTAATTGAACTATGTGAGTGTGGAGAAAGAGCCCCTTCTCAATGCATTCTCTTAGCACAGGAATGTTTTGCTGAAAACCGTAATCTCGCTGTTCGAGTTCTATTATCTCAACGAGAAGTGTATTAGCCCGCTCAGCAGTTGGAAGTACTTCAATAGTTCCCTTCCTTAGTAGTTCTATTGTCGCTTCAATACGTGGAAGCATTTTTGTTACTTTATCAGCCAAAACCTGTTGGCTTTGAGCTATGAGAACCTCTCTTTGATCTTGAGTAGCCTTCATCTCCTCAGATAAAGTTGAAAGGCGCTGTTGTAGGATTTTTTTCTTTTGCTGTAGCTCTTGGACCTTGGCGATGTTCTCCTTTAATTGTTGGTCGTGGTGTTGGAGTTGATCAACCTCGTTAAAAAATGCTTTTGCTTGTTCTGAAGCGTGCTCAGCTCCTGCCATGAGTTGTGTGGTCGTGTCAGAAGCTTTATCGAGTGCTTGCTGTAAGGTTTCTAGGAGAGTTTGCTGTTGTTGAGCAAGGAGTGGTTCTCCTATTTTTTCTGAAGAAGTAATCTCGGTCTTTAAGGTCTCAATGCGCTCTCGAAGGAGTTTTTTCTTTTGTTCAAGGTTACGTAATGACAAGGCATTTTCTTGCAGTCGTTCATCCTTCACGAGCAGTCCATCCAAAAGAGGAATAAGTTCTTTAATAGACTTCGCTTCAAACTCTACTCCTGCTGCGAATTGCTTCGTCGCGCCGGTGCTCGAAGCATCGAGT
>DATEBV010000236.1:0-2410 GCA_035287205.1 Chthoniobacterales bacterium
AGCAGAAGTAGAGGTTGGGAAGAGGTATTCTGACCAATCTAAAATATTAGAAGATCATAGAAAGACTATCGAACAATATAAGGTTTCTATTGAACTTGCAATTCAAGCTGCTGAAAGAGAAAGAGCAGAAGAGGCAAAAATTAAAGCAGCAAGGGCAACGTCTTTATTACGAATAGAGGTTGATAAAAAAATAATGGAAACATGGAAAGCAATGCGAACGGAAATAAACAAGAAGGGAGTTGAAGTTAGTGTTGTAGGCAAAAGGTCTGAAATTCATAGTTGGGATTGTGCTGTTTATTGTTTGAGTCAAGCTATAGACAAATTAAACAACGTTATTAAAGACGAGAACGTTGCCAAACCAGAAAAGGCTCAGAAATGGCGCGAAGTAGCCGAGCAATACAAAAACTCCGTCGAGCCTTATATCCAATCAGCGAGAGCTTACGCTGCAGGAAAAAAAGATGAAGGTGAAAGTTGGAATAATGCGGGGGATGATTTTTATAGGACAGCAAGAAAACTAGAAAAAGCCATTGAGACGAAAGCAGAAGAAATAGCAATACATAACTTATGAAAAATCAAATCTTTAGCATCATTGCAGCTTTACTAATTACCCTTCATCCTATTTCTACGTTTGCTATGGATTCGGAGCTCGATCACGAGCCTGATAACTCTACATCACGCTTGATGATGAATCCTGCTGCAGAAGAAGTTTATAAAACAAGCTCATTAACGCTCCAAGATTTTAGAAATGCCGTTGAAAATAGCCCTGCTGCAGAACGTTTCGTTATTACAGAACAATTGGGGATTCCTTGTATTTATTCTTCGCAAGGTAGTGACTCTAATAATCCATCTGAAAATAAAAGCGAAAACAAGAAATTTATAGAGGATCTTAGGATAACTCTCGAGCGCGAGCATTCATCAGAAATTGCTCAACTATTACTCCATAATTTCACAGATTTTGTTTTTTTTCCACCTCGTGAAAAACTTCTTAAAATTATTAAAGAACCAGAAAAATCTGCTATGGAAGCAGCAATTCATGCATACGCTATAGCTGACCTTCAGGAAGCTTCAGCCAATTTAACTATTGTTGGACAATATAGCAATATTTTGATTAACATGTTGAGAGAGATTGATTTGTATTGTATTAATAGCAAAACAAAAGAGTTAGCAAAAACTCTCAAGCCTCCTATTGATAATATTGAAAAAGATATCTTCGATGCTTGGGGAAACCCTATGGATAATGCCTGGGATAATTGGGCTTACTCCATTGCTAAAATTTCGAGAGTTTCTGATGAATTTGTTTCTAAACTTGCTTATCAAGGAATGAAAAATCCTAACTGGGCTGCTGAGATGGCAGTTTCTGCTTGGAAAGCTAGATTAAAATATGCACAAAAGATAGTGTCTAATTTAGATAAAAAAGCTGATAATTTTACACCTAAGGATTCGAAAAAGAGAGCTATTTTTTATGAGTCAATTGATTATAGAACTGCTGAACAACAAGTTCAAGCTATTGATCAAGCTAAAAATATTATTGAAAATACATCTATTAAGATTAAAGAAGAAGTAAAAAACGCCATTGAAAGCTATAAAACTAAGGCAGTAGAAGCAACGAGAAATACAGAAATAGGCATAAAAAAAATACCTTCTTCTATTAAGGCCTTACCAGAATATGTCTTCGCTAATATATGCGCTCAAAATACATTCGCTCAAACTGCTAAATATTGGACTAGGGCAAGTAAATCACTTGAAAATGATAAAAAGACCTCTGCACTTAAGTACGAGGAGGCAGCTACAACTTCAGCACTAGCAGCATATCGTTATAAAGAAGCCGATAAAAACCAGGATGACTATTTGTGTTGTTCAGCCTACGCTCTCCAAAAAAAAGGAAACTATCAATCCTATGCAGCTGAGGCGCTAAGCGAAGGGAACAAAGATTTAGCAGTTGCGTACGATAAAGCGGCAACAATAAGTCAACTGGCTTCGGAAGAGTTTAAATATGCTTCAGAAAAAATAGCTTCAGAATCCGAAGATGAAGTCATTAGGTGGAGCATATTTGCTTCATCACTTCTAGCAAAAGCAGACTATGAAGTCCAAGCAGCCGAGGCGCTAAGTGCAGGGAAAAAAAGTCTAGCAGATATGTACGAGGAAGCGGCAAGGATGAGTAGTTTGGCAGTAGAGCACTACAAACAATCAGCAAAAGCTTATGCAGAAGGAAAAATAAGCGAAGGGGAAAAATTATTCCATCAAGGAACGAAAGAACAGGAAAAAGCGGATAGTAAATCATTAGAAGCTTGGCACAGCTCAAGTATATTGGGATTCTGTTGTCTCCAAATCTAGACCCAAAAAGGATTTGATAAGATTTTCTTTGTTGTCAAGTAAAAAATAATAATATTTTAAAAATTTTCTTGAATCT
>DATEBV010000237.1:0-16275 GCA_035287205.1 Chthoniobacterales bacterium
AAACTTAAACTTTTAACTTAAACTCATCTCAATTTTTTCGGAAAAATTGAGATGATATGCGCTCGTAGCTCAGGGGATAGAGCAGGGGATTTCTAATCCCTTGGTCGCAGGTTCAAATCCTGCCGGACGCACCAGTTCTTGTTTAAAAAACCATCGTTCTGTTTTTATATAATGAATAACGTCATCTCCTTTTTGTCTAAAGGTCTTTCTGAAACTATTATTCGCAACTTTGGGATAATGCCAATGTTCGAGATATTCTTCCTTATCTTTGTTATTCTTTTAATTCTTACAGCGCTGATTTTTTTGATAGATATTCGATTGCATGCAAGAGATAAAAAAACATTCTTACCCAACGAAAGCGCAGTCAGTGGTAGTTTGGTTTGTGGAAGTTATGGGTTTATTTTAGCGTTTCTTATTGTTTCAATGAGTTCGATAAATCAAAAGGCCACTGAGTATGTTTCTGATGAGGTCAATAGTTTGGTGGGTATTATTCGTAATTCAAAAAATCTTGATAATGCAAGCCAGATTCAAAGTGCCGTGCAAAACTACGCACGTTATATTGTTGAGAAGCAATGGCCATACTTGGAATCAGGTGATATTGGCGCTGCCTGGCGACTTAGTGAGGAAAGTATAATTCCACTTTATCAAGTAATTCACGATTCTAAGCCTCAGGGAAAGATTCAAGAAGGTTTTTATGGTTATCTCTTAGGATCGCTGAATGCTGTGGATAAAGCTCATCAAAATCGCCTGATGCTGGCAGATCTTCATTTATCTGTGCCGCTTTGGAGGGGTATTATTCTAATGACTTTTTTTGTGCTTTGGATATTAGTTCGGATGAATCCTTGGGGAAAGCCCTTCTCATTTATTTCCATCATTGTGCCAGAGATTGTTATTACTCTCTTATTATCTCTTTTAATAGCACTGAATTATCCCTTTGCGGGAACGATGTCAGTTTCTAAAGAAGTCTATTATGAGTGGCTTAATTCCTTCGTTAGAATCAACTCATAAATAAAAGTATTGGTAAAACTCTGTTATGTTAAGCATTTAATACAATGAATTTTTATAATTTATTCAATTCAAAAGTTTTGGAGATTATCCGATGGCTTGATACCATTCCGTTTTTTGAGATGATTGGTATTGTCATTGGTATAGTTTTTCTAGTTATAGGAGTGCTTCTCATCTTAATAAAGATCTTTTGCAAGTCAGAGGAGGAGTTTGGCGGAGCTGCAATGGCAAGTGAAGTGAGCGCTGGGATTTATGGGTTGATTATAGCTTTGATTCTTGTTTCATTATATGATGCTAGGCAAAAAGTTGAAGATGGTATCAATCAAGAGACAAATAGTTTAATTGCTATTTTACAGGATTCTCAGGTGCTTAATAATGCTTCCGAGATTAGGGCCGAAGTAAAAAACTATGTTCAAATAGTAATCGATCAGCAATGGCCACTCATATGCTCTGGAAAAATAGATGAAGCTTGGGTCTTATCTTCCAAAACTATTAATCCACTTTATAAGGTGATTCAAGAAGCAAACCCCATAGGAGTTGTTCAAACAAATTTTTATGCAGCTCTTCCCGATGTGCTGAAGAATCTTGCTTCTGCCCAGCATGGTCGTCTCCAACAAGCAAATACCCATTTGCCGATTCAATTTTGGAGACTTATTAATATTATGACAGTTTTGATTTTATTGATCTTAGTGTATGGAAATCCTTGGAAGGGAATGAGTACTCTTATTCCTATTCTTATTCCAGGTATGGTTATTGCCCTCTCTTTATCGCTTATTATTTCCGTTCACTATCCATTTTTAGGACCTTTTGGCATTTCTAGTGAAGCTTTTTCTAAAGTAAATGCTAAATTGCTCCATTATTGATAAGATTTAATATGTAATCAAAAATCAATAATCCCCTCTTTTTATTCATCATCAACTTCTTATTAAAATGAATGTCAATGTTTCTCAGCTAATAAATGATAAAGTGCTTGCGATCATTTGGCGGCTTTCTGGACTTCCTTTTTGGAGAATGATTCTTATTCTCAGTGGGTGCATTTTTTTATTGGTGGCAATTTTTATTATCTTAATAAAAATTGTGCGCGGATCAGATAAAACATTTGTTGTTTCAGATGGAGCTTCTATGGCAAATACTATAAACGCTTCAATCTATGGGTTGATTTTAGCATTTTTTGTTGTTGCGATGTATGATGATAGTCAAAAGGTCCAAGATAGTATTTCTCAAGAGACGGACAGTTTAGTTGCTATTTTAAAAAATTCTCAGAAATTTAATAATGCTCCTCAAATTAGAGCTGAGGTAAAGAATTATATTCGAGTGGTTGTTGATCAAGAGTGGCCTCTTATGTGCTCAGGAAAGATGGATGAGGCCTGGGCATTAGCTATGACAGTCATAGATCCACTGTATAAAGTAATTCAAGAAGCAAAACCTCAAGGGCCTGTTCAAGAAAATTTTTATGCAGCTCTACCAGGAGTTCTGCATGATCTTGATGCAGCTCATCGAGAGCGTCTTATTCAGGCGGATGCTCATCTGCCGGCTCAATTTTGGAGGATTATTAATATAATGACAATTTTAGCAGTGTTCTTATTAGTGTATGTAAATCCATGGAAAGGAATTATGACTCTTCTTCCTATTCTTATTCCAAGTATTGTCATTAGCTTTTCTTTGGGGCTGCTGATTACATTTCACTATCCATTTATAGGACCTTTTGCAATTTCTAATAAAGATTATTTTAAAGGAAATTTAGATTTCAGTGATAGTGCCAATGCGATGGCAAGAGTGCCAATCACTTCTCATCCATTAAAACAGAATTTTCAAAAAAGGTAGAAAGTATTCTCCTTAGCATTCTGCGCACAGTATAGCGATAAGAGCCTTGGTAATTTGTTCGCACAGTTGAGTGATGACTGTTTCATCACGACCTTCAATGAGAAGGCGTAGTAATGGTTCTGTTCCTGAATATCGTAGGAGAATACGACCTTTGCCTTGAAGTTCTTGTTCGGCTTTTTTAAGAAGTGGGGCAATGCTTGTCAGTGATTCTAGCGGTGGTTTTATTTTAACACGAAGATTGCATTGAACTTGAGGATATTTTTTTAAGCATTGTCTTAGTTTGCTGAGAGGCTGGCCTGTTTCAGCCATCACACGCAGTATTTGAAGTGCAGCCACAATGCCATCTCCTGTAGTGCTATAATCGCGAAAGATCATATGGCCGCTCTGTTCGCCACCAATGTTAAAGCCGCCTTCTAGCATTGCTTCTACAACATAACGGTCTCCCACAGCCGTCCGGACGACTTTTCCTCCTGCTTCTTCTAGGCATTCATCAAGGCCAAAATTACTCATGACGGTAGTCACAAGCGTATTTTTATTAAGGGTGCCACGTTTCAGAGCATCAAGAGCTGTTATGGCTAAGATTTCATCACCATCAACGATGTTTCCTTGTTCATCGCAGAGAACGAGGCGATCAGCATCACCATCATGGGCAAGACCGAGATGAGCTCCTGTTTCTCGAGTAAGGCGGCTAATCTCTTCAGGGTGCATACTCCCACATGCTTCATTGATATTGATTCCATTGGGTGTCGCATGAAAGAGATGAACTTCAGCGCCAAGTTCTCGAAGAATTTTTGGTGTGGAGAGGAAGGAGGCCCCATGAGCACAGTCAACCGCTATTTTGAGTCCTTTAAGAGAGAGTGTAGGGACACTCTCTTTGCAGGCAGCAACATAACGTTCGAGAGCCTCAGAAAAGAACGTTGTAGATCCTACATCGCTGCCTGTCGGGCGAATGCCATCAATTTCCGGCGTGAGGATAAGTTCCTCAAGACGCTTTTCAAGAATATCATTAAGTTTATACCCATCACTACGGAAAATTTTTAGTCCATTATCTGCAGCTGGATTATGAGAAGCAGAAATAACAATGCCAGCATCAGCATGAAGGTCGCGCGTAAGAAGGGCAATGGCAGGTGTTGGAAGTATTCCTACAAGAATAACATCGACTCCAATAGAATGGAGTCCAGCAATCAATGCAGCTTCGAGCATGGGGCCAGAGTGACGGGTGTCTTTTCCAATAACAATAGAGTGCTTTCTAAACTCTACTTCTGCTAACGAATCGCTTCGTCGCTCCGGTGCTCGAACCATCGAGTACTGCTGTACACTCAGGTTCTGCGCGCCGGAGACTCCTTGCACTTCGTCAGCATAAGCGAGTTTTGAAAGCACTCTAATGGTAGAGTCGATTGAGTCTGCAGAGGTTTTTTTTCCACTTCCAAAAAGATAACCAACGGCTCGACCGAGTCGAAAAGCATTCTCTGGAGTGACTGGAGAAATATTAGCTGTGCCGCGGATGCCATCAGTGCCGAAGAGACGTTGTTGAAGAATGTTTATTGGAGGTTTGGAATTCACAGTTTAATAGGCGTTCAGATTCCCTCCTTTGGAGGTGGATTCTGAACTATAGGTTAAACCTAAAAACGTGAATAGAGAATGGCAAACTGACATAATCTCTTGGTTTCAAAATGCTTTTTCAAATGTCTTACGTACCTAAAGGTATGCCGCAACTTTAAAAAAACATTTTTAAATCCAATATCTTACGCCATTTTATCCATTTCTATTCCCGTTTTTAGGTTAAAGGTCGAAATAGGCTGTTCAGTAGCTTCTCAACAAACTTATACAATTTATTGACACTACACCTTCGCAGCTCAATTATTTAGTTCAGGTCCGTCCTCCGAAGGAGGGGAGCTGAACGTTTACTCAGGGCAATGCCATGATTGTTGTATTATGCTTTGTCTTGTGTTGTCTTGGTATGGGGGAGAGATTTTGCATAATCAGATACCAAAGAGCCACCCCCAGTAGAAGTGAGGCTAGTTTTTCTTTCCAATTGTGGTGTAGTAAGTGATACATCGTCGTTGCGAATCATGAGTTGGCTAAGGCGTTTTTGAAAGTGCTCTTCGCTTACGTTGCGTTCAAGCACTCCTCCATGACAAATGGAGACTTGTCCTGTTTCTTCAGAAACAATGAGAATAATGGCATCGGACTCTTCACTCAAGCCAAGAGCGGCTCGATGACGTAATCCAATGGTCCGATCAAGATCATCGCGCTGAGAGAGGGGGAAAATACAGCTGGCGCCAAGAATATGATCGCCATGAATAATGACGCCGCCATCGTGTAATATTGTCTTGGGATGAAAAATCGTAACAATAAGTTCCTTGGACAAAATTCCATCGATGGCTACACCGCTTTCTAGAATAGAGCGAAGACTAATATTTCCTTCAAGAGCAATGAGTGCTCCAAAATTTTTGGTAGAAAGATCAAAAATAATTTCCGTTAATTCCTCAATCACTTCTCGTCGTTGGAGTGCTGATGTGAAGAGATAGTGAATGCCTAAATCATTAAGAGCACGGCGTAATTCTGGTTGAAAAATAACAACAAGTGCAATGGCTAAAAAAACAGAAATGCTTCGCAATAACCAATTCAAAACAGGGAGATCTAAGACCTGCGAAAGGAAGGTTAGGATAACAAAAAGTAATGCTAACCAGATTACAATACGGGCACCTTGTGTTTTACGAAGATAGAGATAGCAGTAATAAATGAGAGAAGAAAGAATCAGAACCTCTAAACCTGAAGTCCAATATTCAGCAAGAAAACCAATAAGCTCGGTGAGGGCGTGATGGGAAATAGACATATTGGAAGATAGAAGATGGGAGATGGAAGATAGAAGTCAAGGCCTTCGACAATAAAAAAGCTACAAAGAGCACAAAAGGCACACAGAAGGTAACGGGCTAAAATTACTACAAATTAGCAATTACAAACTGATGTTCGAATTAATGGAGAGTCATTAATTTTGAGATTTCCAATGCTTGCTTATGAGGTTCTGGTTCATGAACACGAAACAATCGTGCGCCTAAAGAGTACGTAAGGGTTGTGATTGCAAGAGCTGGAGCAAGACGATTATTGATTGTTGTTTCTTGGCTTGTAGAAGGAGCGATACTAGCAAGAAACGATTTACGAGAGTGACCGATCATGATAGGGGATCCTAATTTTGCAAGATAAGGAAGATTACGTAAGAGGGTAAGATTGTGTTGCAGCGTTTTGCCAAAACCAAGTCCAGGATCAATAATAATAGAGTTGCTGACAACACCATATCCTAGAGCTCTCTCTTTAGCTTGGAAAAGGAATTCTGTTACTGCGGTGACAATATCATTATTAGGATAGCTGGGAGCTTGTTGCATAGTAAGAGGGATTCCCTGCATATGCATGAGGATAAGGCCGACACCAGCGTTAGCTACAAGATCACCCATCAAGAGATCTCCTTGTAAAGCCGTGACATCATTAATAATGTCAGCTCCTGCAGCGATTGCTTCCCTGGCTACAGCAGCTTTAGAAGTATCGATAGAGAGAGGAGTATTTGTTTTCTTACGGAGTGCTCGAATTACAGGAATAACGCGGCGGAGTTCTTCTTCTGTCTCTATCGAGAGAGAACCTGGACGTGTCGATTCACCGCCAATATCGAGAAAGTCGGCTCCTTTCGCTAGAAGCTTTAATCCCTGTTCACATGCTTTCTCAGGATTTAAAAAATTCCCTCCATCAGAAAAAGAATCAGGCGTGACATTGAGGATACCTGCGATGAGGGGATGCCGATCAAGGTCATAGGTTCTATCGTGAAAGGAAAAAATCATGGAGGAATATATTCTCTGTTTCTCTATGCACTTTTAATTAAAGTAAAGGATTCCAGACCTTATCAAACCCAAGATTTTTAAAATCTTTTATATTAGCTGTCGCAAATTTTGTGACTCCGTGAGCTTGGAGGGTTTTTGCTAGACGGAGATCAATAATCTTACGTCGGGCAAAACTTTGATGGGATGCTACTTGCCAAACAGTGTTCATGATGTCGGCGTTTTCTATTAGTTGCCAACAAGGATGGTTGCGAAAGATATTACACACCTCTACTGCCTGTTTTGCTCCAAGAGGAGATGAGAGAAGAGTTGGATTGCGTAATAGTAAGTAAAGTTCTACAAGAACTAATTCAGCAATGGCAACATCTGTACTATCTCCTAAGCTTTCTAAATAAGAACAGGCTGCATCGTGATGAGATGCTCCTTTAATCATAGAATAAAAAAGAATGTTAGTATCAATGCTCTGCATGATTTTTAAAAAGAAGGGAGCTGAGAATCTTCAAAGAGAATTTCCTTTATACGTTCTGGATCTTCAACAAGAAGTTTGATTTTAAGAGGAGGGGGTAGTTTCCAAGAAGAAGTCTTTTTTTGTTTATGGTTAGGATAAGTTCTTAAAATAGCTTCTGCTCCACGTCGCAGTACTTCAGCTATGCTCCAATCTTGTTCTTGAGCAAGTCTCTTAATTTCACGATAGAGCGGGTCAGGCAATTGAATTTGTGTTCTCGTCATACATCATTTATACATCGCTTACAGAATGATGTCAATGAAGGGGCTTCTTTTTTGTGTTTTTTGTGTTCTTTTGTGGCTATTCTTTCAGCATTCAGTCTGTACCATACAACCTGTATTCTTCTTTCTATGACCGAAACCGAAGCCTCTATCATCCTCAATATGCTCCCTCATCTGGGGCCTGTTCGTTTTGTCCGTTTGAAAGAACGCTTTGGTTCTGCAGGGGCTATTCTTTCAGCAAAGGGAAATGATCTTCGTCAGGTGGAGGGGATTGGATCAGAGGTTTCAGAATCTATTCTTCGTTGGCAGCAACAGGTCGATCTTTCTAAGGAGATAGCAAGTGTTACAGCTTTAGGAGCGAGGGTTTTGATTGCTGGCGATGCTGAGTATCCACCGCTTCTTCGTGAGATTTATGACCCGCCGATTGTGCTCTATATTTTAGGGAAAATAGAAGAGCGAGATCATCAGAATGGTATTGGGATTGTTGGAACACGTCTTGCGAGTCATTATGCTCTGGAATCGGCGAAGCGACTTGGATACCAGCTTGCCTATGCAGGGATAACAATTTATAGCGGTTTGGCTCGTGGTATTGATACGGTTGCACATCAAGCTGCCCTTGCTGCCAATGGTCGAACGGTAGCTGTTCTTGGAAGTGGTTTGGCTCAACTCTATCCGAAGGAAAACAATCTCTTGGCAGAGAAGATTGCTGCTTCTGGGGCAGTTGTTAGTGAATATCCTATGGGGACAACACCCACCAAACAGACTTTTCCGAAACGAAATCGCATTATTAGTGGTTGTTCTTTTGGGCTTCTTGTCGTGGAAGCGGGGGTTCGTAGCGGAGCTTTGATTAGTGCTCATCAGGCCATCGAGCAGGGGCGCTCTCTTTATGCGGTTCCAGGGAGAATCGACCAGACAGGCGCTCTTGGATCAAATCGGCTGATTCAACAAGGAGCAAAGCTCATTATTGATGCAAGCGATATTCTTAACGATTTGTCGATGAGTTTTAACTTTTCAAAGCAACCTGAGTTGCAGCAAAGTCAACCACGCATCACGCTTCAAGGTGATGACCTTGCTATCTATGAAGCTATCGAGGATGATCCAACCCCCATTGATACGATTATTTCAATGTCTGGATTGTCTCCAGCTACCGTTTCTTCAAGATTGTTGGCTTTAGAGCTCACTAATCATGTTCGTGCGCTTCCAGGTGGGCGTTTTGTGAAATTGATCTGAGAGCGCGACAAAAACAAACAAAGATGGAAGAAGAAGAAAATTAAAAGGGATGGAAGCGATGAAAGGGATGGCAGAAAAAGAATGATGAAGATCTAATCATTAATTTGATTTCGGACACTTATTAATTTTATACCCGCCGTTTTTAATTTAAATCTCCACCATCCTTTCCATCGCTTCCATCCCTGTTAAATTCTTTTTTTTGCATGATAAATACTAACCACTCCCAAAGTTAGTGGCTGCGATTTTGTTTCGCAAAATCCCGATTGTTCTAGAAGTATCTCCATTGCCTTGCCTGAGGGAAACTGTTCAATAGACGTTCCCATGTAGGAATAAGCTTCCGGTTGGCCTGTGACCCATCCTGCAACGCTTGGTAATATTTTATGCAGATAGAAACGATAGAGAGGGAGGAGGAGAAGTACTTTAGGGAGAGAAAAATCGAGAATTAACAGATGTCCTCCAGGACATAAAACACGCTCCATTTCATGAAGCCCAGTTTCCCACGAGGCCATGTTACGTAGTCCAAAGGCGATGGTAACAGCGTCAAAGCTTTCATTAGCAAAAGGGAGGGAGAGACCATCAGCTTCAACGAGCCAAGGAATGTTTTTTTTTGCAGCTTCTAGAAGCATAGCGTGACAAAAATCAGCTCCGATGATTTGAGTGGAAGGAGATTTTTTTTTAATAGCAACAGCCAAATCGCCATTTCCTGTAGCAATATCCAGCAGACGTTTTGGTGCCCAGGATGCAACCGAACGTGCTGCAACAGCACGCCACCAGACATCCATTCCTCCACAGAGGAGATGGTTGGCTAATTCATAACGTTTAGCAATCGAAGTAAAAAGATTTTTAACAGAAGAAGGCTGGAGGGCTGAAATAGCTTGGAGGTCGGAGGTTGGAGATTGGAGGGGCAGAGGAGGCTGTAGGCTGTAGGCTGTAGGCTGTAGGGGATTCAGTTCGGAATCAATTTTAGAGCTAAGGTTATTTTTTTTATTCATAGAAATTAGGCTGCGAGTTGTAGAAGGCTTAACCCGGATATTTCATACACATCGTTGCGAGACGCAGCGCGAAGATGATAGGACAAGGCGGACGAAGGATTTTTACGCAGTGGCTGTAGGCAGGACATGATTTTTAGTGGAGGGAAAAATCCAAGTCCAACGCAGTATTTATCAAGTTTCTCGTAAGTCGTAGTAGATGGGTATGAAATATCAGGGTTAACTTATAGTCATTTTTATCTTCTATCTTCTAGTACCAATGTCTTCATCGAGGTTGGTAGCAAGGCTTCGAGAGCAAAAAAAATGAGAAAATAAAAATACCGTTTTCCTTCTCTCCTTGTCACGAAGTGACCACTAATTAACTTCAACTTAAACTCTCAACTTAAACTGACATTTGGTCCATTGGTCAAATGGTTATCTAGCCTGCAACCTGTAGTTTTCAGCCTTTTTTATGTGCTCACGAGAGGACTCGAACCTCCATGGAATTACCCATACGCTTCTGAGACGTACGCGTCTGCCAGTTTCGCCACGTGAGCAAAAATTAACACATTATCCACTGCAATTCTGAAAAATTGCTTTTTGAAATGTTTTGTGATATTGTTTATGAACTATTTTGACTAGAGATGTAAATCCTCAATAGAAACTTTTTTAAATTTCTACTGGCGCTTCTGTCATTCTCATGGCAAATAGATAGATAGTTATAAGCCGACTGTCGGCTAATTAAAGTAGAAAACTTTTATTTTAACATCAACTTTTCAATTCACCCATTAAATCCTACCAAAGCGATAGCTTTGGTAGGCACTTGTAATTTATGAAAACTAAGAAAGCCCTTTCACTACTGGCAGCAACCCTCACTGTTCCTTTAGCTCTTTCCGGTGCACATGCTCAAACAACACCGAGCGACTCTCCTTCAGTAATCGCTAAGACTCCGGCATCAACAGCAGGTGCCGCTAAGTTAATGTCCAAAGGTGCTGCTGGTTCTGGCGCTATTTCTAATGTTGTTCCATTAAAAGATCCTGTTGCGATTGTAGATGGAGTGAAAATTTCTAAGGCTGATTTAGAAAAAGCATTTAAAGAAGCTGTTGCTGGCAGTGGGATGTCTCCATCTACTTTGACTGCAGATCAGAAACTTCAAGGATATCATCAAATTTTAGAAGGAATGATTATGGAGAAGATTGTTGACCAGAAATCAGCAGATGTTCAGGTTTCTGACGCTGAAGTAAACGCTGAAATCGAGAGGATAAAAAAACAATTTCCATCTCCTGATGCTTTCAATGCGGAGTTAAAAAAATCTGGCCAAACAATGGATCAGTTTACAGCTAATTTAAAGAAATCGATCCGTGAGACCAATTGGATGAAGTCTCAAATTAAAGGTAAGGATGAGGTCAGTGATGCTGATGCTCAAAAATTCTACAACGACAATATCAAACAATTTGCAAATCCTGATATGGTCAAAGCCACTCATATTCTCTTTATGGTTCCTCAGGGTGCTCCTGATTCCGTTGTAAAGGCTAAGGAGGAGGCTGCAAAGGCAGCTATTGTTAGGGCTAATAAAGGAGAAGATTTCTCTAAGTTGGCTACGGAACTTTCTGAAGAACCAGGTGCTAAACAGCGAGGAGGAGATCTAGGCTTCTTTGCTAAAGAACAGATGGTGCCAGAATTTGCAGCAGCAGCTTTTTCTCAGAAGGTAGGTTCTGTAAGCCAAACTCCTGTTAAAACAAAATTTGGTTATCATGTCATTAAAGTGACTGATAAAAAGCCCGCTGGCACGATGCCATTTGCTGAAGCTAAGGAAAATGTTATTACCTATTTGCAAAATCAAAAACGTCGTGAAGCTTTTAAGGCTATCATGCAGCAACAACGCCAGGCTGCTAAAATTGAAATTTTCCTTCCCCCTGCAGCAAGTGCTTCTGCAATGGGAGGAGTATCATCATCAGCTGTTGCGCCTTCTAAGGTTACAGCATTACCGACAACTTCACCTGCGGAAAAATCTGCAAACTAACGCCCTCTGGGTGGGCGGCAAGTTCATCACAAAGATCACAAAGATTTAATCTCTGTGTTCTTTGTGATGCTGCGTGGGGGCTGTGTATTCCTTGTGATTAATTTCTTCCTGTTTGAGAAACGTTAGCAGTCACAAAACGAGTACCTTGTATCAGCGATAATTTCGCATTCCACCAAAAAGGGAGTCCCGTAATTTATTACTTCGTCAAACAATCATTTGGTTCAGATCCTTCCTCTGAAGGAGGGGATTTGAACGCTTGCCAATGAGCAATTCAAAAAAACCATCTGTAGGACTTATTGGACTTGGTATTATTGGATCTCGCGTTGCTGCTAGTCTGCGACGTGAGGGATACCCTCTCTTTGTTTGGAATCGTACACCTCATTCCGAACCAAATTTTCTTGCTTCACCTGCTGAAGTTGCAGAGGCAGCCGATATCGTTCAGATCTTTGTGAGGGATGGTGCGGCTTTAATGGAGGTAATTAAGAGTATGGCTACTTCTTTGACTTCATCTCATGTGGTGCTCAATCATGCTACAGTGAGTCCTGACGAGGCTTTAGAAGCAGCGGAGTTAGTGAATAAGCATGGAGCCCAATTTTTGAATGCTCCTTTCACAGGAAGTCGTGATGCAGCAGCCGATGGGAAGCTTGTCTATTTTGCAGGTGGCTCCTCCGACGTTTTAAAAAGTATACGTCCAATTTTAGAAGCTTCTTCTGAAAAAATTCTTATGATGGGATCTGTTGAGGCAGCTGCCTATATTAAAATAGCAACTAATGTGATTATGGCAGCTCAGGTAGAAATTTTAGCAGAAGTCTTAGAGTTTCTAACTTTGGGGGGAGTTCCTTTAAATCGTCTTGGAGAAGCGCTTCAATATAGCGTTGCTAACTCGGGAGTTTTAGCTATGAAGATGCCATTGATGCTTCAAGGGGATTTTGAACCTCGATTTTCTGCTAAAAATATGCTCAAGGATATTCAGTTTGCCCTTGATATTGTTAAACAGCGTGGTGTAGAGCTTCCAGTAACAGCAGTAACAGCAGAAGCTTTTAGAAAGGTTGTTCAGTCCGGATTAGGAGATGCTGATGTGGCTGCACTAGCTACTCAGTACGATTATTCGGGAAAAGAGGAACTGCTTTTTCCTCTCGAGGCTCCTAACTCTTTGCTGGCTAGTGCGTCGAAGAGTTCTTTAGCTCCAGTTCGTAAAAAATCATTTTTAAAGACTATATTTACTAGGGGGGGGAATGGATAAAGATAATGGAGAGTGGAGCATACATCAGGGGACAAAGGAAGAGATTCTTCGGAGATGATCTCTGAACTCTAGACTAGAGATTTCAATGGCTATTTAGTAGCTTCTCAAGCAACTATGCATCGTGCATCAAATTCCTATTTCGCAGTCGAATTATTTGGTTCAGATTCGTCCTCCAACGGAGAGGATCTGAACGCTTGCGCAGCGCTCCTTACTAAAGCTCGTTTAGAAGGAGGTTTTTTTTATCTTCCTCCACGTCTTTTAATAAGATTGGCTGGAAAAGATAGGGGTCGTTATCTCAATGGCCAAATTTCCAATGATCTGCGTAAGCTAATTCCTGGAGAAGCCATGAAAGCCTGCGTCTTAACGCCTAAAGGAAAATTAGTGGCACTTGTTCACATTATGCTGGATGAAGAAGCTTTGTTGATTGAAGCTGAAGAGGCTTTGTCAGAAGTTCTTCCAGCCCGTCTCGAGCGCTATATGGTAGCTGATGATGTGACGATTGAGGTGATCGCTGCTCCTGAAAAGGTGCACCTTTTTGGATCATTATTGAATGATCCTGAAGTTCAGTTAGCACCAGGAATCATCATTCAACGTCTTGGAATGCTAGGAAAAGATATTGATGTTTCTCTTGTTCCTTCTCTTTCTATTCTCTCAGAGAAAAAGTCTCTTCCTTCTGAGATTCTGGAGATTCTTCGTATTGAACGAGGAGTGCCACGTTGGGGCTTAGAGTTAACAGCGGAAACGCTTCCTCCCGAGGCTCGGCTTGAAGAAAATTCCATTAATTATGAGAAAGGATGTTATCTCGGTCAGGAAGTGATTTCTCGTTTACGCAGTGTTGGGCATGTTAATCGTCTTCTCTGTATTTTAGTAGCTGAAGAAGGAAAAACTTTAGTTCCAGGGATGGAGATCTTTTCTCCTGATGATACGATGACTAATCAACCGTCTCGCCCATTAGGCTTACTGACAAGCGTTGCTGAACAGTATGATACTGGACGATGGATAGCATTAGGCTATGTGCGTCGTGGTAGCGATACTGTTGGAACTCGGCTGATTGCCACAGATCCGGCGACTGGTGTTACTGCTAATGTCATCGTAAGTAGCAGAAATTAACCACAAAAGAACGTCCAGAAAAGTAACGAGTGGCGAGTTCAGAGGCAAAACTTTCTACAGTTAGTTTTAACCTAAAAACGTGAATAGAGAATGGCAAACTGACATAATCTCTTGGTTTCAAAATTCTTTTTCAAATGTCTTACGTACCTAAAGGTATGCCGCAACCTTTAAAAAAACATTTTTAAATCCAATATCTTACGCCATTTTATCCATTTCTATTCCCGTTTTTAGGTTTAATCTGGAAAATAAGTCCTGTCAAAATAAGGGTTATGAAAAACTGATTTTATTGTGATCTTGAAATATACTGGCCGCCCGTTACTCTTTACCCGTTACTTGTTTTTACGTTCTTTGTGTTCCTTATATTAATTTAGCAAGTCACCGCAATAGCACGTTGTATACAGGAGTTGCCGGCAACTTAATGGGATCATCAATTCTGTAGTGACGTTCCTCTAGATTCCAGTGTCCGCTGGAATGACGAAGAGAAGTGTTATTTTTTAAAGTCTGCAAAAAATGATGACTTCCAAAAATTATCTTTAAAAAATACTTCTGTTCTAACAAAACTGCTCATATCCACTAAAAAAATGGCCAAAGTCCAGAGATAGATTCTTTATTTTAAAATGAAATTACTACGAATTAAAAAACTACCTTTGGTAGTTGCCGCTCTTCTTGCCCTTCTTTTTTCTGGATGTGCCACCAGACCTTCTTGCCCTACAGGTTCTGAGGTTGCTGTCATGCTGGTTAAAGTTCCTAAACAGAAACAACCACAGCGTGTAGTAATCGCTTTCCGTGAAGATGCAGCACCCCAAACGGTCGCTAATTTTAAGGAACTAGCAAGTCGTCATTATTATGATGGGATTTGGTTTCATCGTCTTTTTCCTCATAGTCTTGTTCAAACAGGAGATCCTAAGAGCCGCTATTGTGAAAGAGAACGTTCAGGAACTGGAGGTCCAGGTTACACGCTCCCTGAAGAGATTCGCCTTCCTCACATAAAAGGAGCCGTTGCCGCGTCACGTTTGCCCGATACGATTAATCCTTTGCGTCGCTCTAATGGAAGTCAGTTTTATATCTGCTTAGAGCCAATGCCGCAGCTCAATGGCCAATATACCGTCTTCGGTCAGGTGGTGGAGGGAATAGAGGTCCTTGATGCGATCAGTACCGTGCCAGTTAACAGTAATAATTTTCCATTGGAAAAGGTAATGATTGTTTCACTTAAGATAGAACCGCAGTAAATAGAGTCCGTCCTAGAAAATAAACACACCATTTCGTTTATTGCCCTGTCACGAAGTGACCAAAAATCAACTTAAACTTAAACTTCAAACTTAAACCTCTATTCGGCCTGTTGGACGAATAGCCACAGGCTGTTGTTGGGTTAAGCAATGAAAGGCTCCCAGGCCCCAGATAAGTTCGCGGCAGTCAATGGGAATGATGGTGCGCGTTGGAAAGAGGTCTGTTAAGATGCCGATAGCTGTTTTATCCGAGGAAACAGCAAAGGTTGGGAGGAGAACTGAATGGTTTGTAATATAAAAATTAGCATAACTCGCAGGAAGGCGTTGCCCTTCGCGTTCGATGCCTGGTGGCATGGGAAGTTCGACAATGTTCAAGGAACGCCCATCACTGAGGGTCATTTTTTGGAGAAGCTCACGGTTTTTTTGAAGAGGAAGATGGTTGGGGTCACTCTTGTTTTCCTCGACAACAGTAATGACGGTAGCTTCGGCTACAAATCGTGTGATATCATCAATGTGGCCATCGGTATCATCTCCTTCAATTCCATCCCCGAGCCAAATGATTTGGTTAACGCCAAGGTAATGCTTTAACTGAATTTCAATTTCTTGGCGTGATAGAGTCGGGTTACGATTTTTATTAAGGAGGCATGACTCGGTGGTGAGTAAGGCTCCAGCTCCATTAACATCGATAGAACCTCCTTCAAGAATCATGTTAGGTTTGAAACATGAAAGGTCTAAAAGATCTGCAATCTGTGAAGGAACGGCATTATCATCATCAAAAGGAAGATATTTTTCTCCCCAGGCATTGTAGTTCCAGTCGATAATGATGAGCTGTCCTGTCTTTTTACAACGGACAAAAATAGGACCATGATCACGGCACCATGGTTCTTGAGTTTTAATTTTATAAAACTCGAGATGTTCGGAAGGGATGTGAGGAGAGAGTTTTTTTTTGATCTCTTGTTCTTGGTGTCCATCACGAACATTAATGCGTAGGATTTCAGAAGCTCCAATGGCCTTTGCCATGGCTACAAAAGTAGCGTGAATATAATAATACGCACGCTAAATCAAATGCCAATAAGAATACCGATGATTT
>DATEBV010000238.1:0-8013 GCA_035287205.1 Chthoniobacterales bacterium
AGTACAAGAGCATTCCTTCGATCGAGGACCTGTTGAGTTTCTGCTGTACGAGCTTCAGCGGCTTGAGCAATATAACTCGTTTCTCTTTCTAAACAATCAGCTGCAACTTTATTGCTGGAATCAGTTGAAGATAAATAACTAGAAAGGGTCCATTTAACATCACCACAATCGCGATCCTTCCTCCAATTACTAGAAACCGAAACTTCCTTAGCAATTTGAAGAGAATTCTCTACGATATTCTGAGCATGGAGAATAGCAGTATTCCATTGTTTAGTAGCCTCTCCTTGACCACTACTACAAGCTGCAGCTGCAGACTTAATATGCTTAATTTCTTTTACCAACTCGTTAGTAGTAGTCTGACAGCAGGATGCTGTCGTAGATAAAATACTAAGATCACCTTTTGGAGCATCTCCTGCTAAAGCTCTCTTCACAATATCAAGATACTGTTTTGCAAGCGTCTGAGCATTCGTTGCAGCACTATGCCATTGATCAGCACGTTGCTGATCACCTTCTTCTTGAGCCTTGATGGCTTGAACACGACACGAGCTTTCTCCTCCTAATCTATTAGCAGCAGCTGCATTGTTCGCAGAGGCCAGTGACAAGAAAGAAGAACTATGAGAAGGATTGAGCAAGTCATCAAGAAAACCACGCTTCTCGGATAATACATCCTGAATGGCTGAAAGATATCGCTTCGTAATCTCTTGCGCTTGAGTTCCAATAATACTCCATTGTTCTGAAACAAGCTGGTCTCCTGCTCGTTGAGCTGTTGCGAGTTGAGTCAGAGCTTTTGAGTTGAGCTCTAAGTTATCAGCCACAGTCTGGTATAACCCAGCAAGTTTTTCGTAAAGTTTGATTTTTTTACACTCCTCGGCAGCCGTAAGAGCATGAAAAGTAGCGTCCGCTAAGAGGTCCATTTTTTCACCTTCCTTAACTCCAGGTATTTTATTCCCATGCTCGATAGCTGTCATAAAACAATTTATGACGCTCAGATTTAATGTCTGGAGAGATTTCTTCACATAATCAATGGTTTCAGGAGAGGATCCAGAGCCCAAAAGGCCTGCAATTTCCTTGTTTTCTTCAGCTAACATCTCTGTTTTATAAGCAATCGTAGTCCACAAATGAGCTAGCTCATATTCTTCTGCCGCTTCAAGCTCACTTATTTTAGCACGATATTCCATTGCTTTTTGACTCTGGCCTGCAGCCTGCATCCAATAGTAAGGCTCACTCTGATGACCAGCCATCGCCGCTTGAAGAGCCCTTGCCATATGCTCTGCAGCTTTTGGTGCAGCTTTTACTTTTACTGGTTCTACAACGTCGTCTATTGTAGCTTGAGGGCTACTTGATGAAGAAAACGAAGTCGTCTCGTTTGAACTTCCATGAGTTGCACTCGTCTCTATAACGATTGGGGTGTTACCTTCCGTTCGAGAAGGTACTCCTTGTGTTTCTCTCCCTCTTGCTACAGCAGAACCAGCATTCCCTTCTTCCCCTGCTGTCCCTAGAATTTCCTCCAAAAGCTCCTCCCCTTCTACAAGAGAAAACGTTCCTCCTGGAGTTGAGCAAAGCAGAGGAGTGTTATTGTTTCCATTCGCAAAACTCGGATGAACAGCAAAAAGAAAACATGATATATTAGTAATAAAGATGGTCTTAATAGTTTTTTTCATATTTTTTTATCATCGATAATTTTTTTATAAAAAGAAATTAAAATTTAATGTCAGATCAAAATTTTATTATATATCATCCTTGAAACCTGAATAGAGACTGGCGATCTTTTGCAATATACTTAACCTCAAAAAGTTTTTCCCAAACTCTCACGGACCGTAAAGGTACGCCACGAGCTCGTAAAAATCATTTTGAGATCAAGTCCTTACGAAATCTCATCCAGTTCTATTCACGTTTCTAGGATCATTAGATACTCATCACGAATGAAAAGCAGTTGAGAAACAGAAGCAATACCTGACTAAGTTCACCTGTCAGATTTCTTTTTTGTGTTTTCTTGTGTTCTTTTGTGGCTATTTTTCTGCCTGTTACGATAACGTTAGTACAAAATACTTCACTTTAGCTTGAGCTCACCAAAAACCAATCTCCTTCAAAAACTCCGCGAGGTACCGCATCGTCCTGGTGTCTACCTTATGCGAGATCGTTTGCAGCGCATTATTTATGTTGGTAAGGCTCGTGACTTACGTCGACGTCTTGCTAATTATTTTACTCCCTCGCGACTCACACGAGCTGATTTGAAGACACGAGCGCTCATCGATAGTATCTACGATTTTGAATATCACCTCGTTAAAAGCGATGCTGAAGCCGTCCTCTATGAAGGAAAGCTCATTAAGGAATGGCGTCCTAAGTACAATATTAGTTTTCGCGATGACAAACGTTTCCTCCTCGTTCGCGTTCATCTTGGAGAACCCTTCCCTCGCTTTCAACTAACTCGCCTTCGCAAGGAAGATGGAGCACGTTATTTTGGACCTTTTCCCAATGCGGGGGCGCTTCGAAGCACATTGCGCACGATGATTAAAAAATTTGGAATTCGTTCCTGTCGCCCTACGGAACCAACCGAGAAAGATTTCAAGCATTGTTTGGATCATATTATCCAAAACTGCTCAGCCCCTTGTATTTTTCGTGTCACACGTGAAGAATATCATCAACGTGTTCTTTCTGCCTGTGAATTTCTTGAAGGAAAATCACGTGTTATGATTGAAAGTATTGAAGCTGATATGAAAGAAGCCGCCGAACGCCTCGACTTTGAAAAGGCGGCTTCCCTGAGCAATCTCTTGAATAACTTAGAAGAAACGACAAAACCAATGCGTCGTTTCACACGCAAGTCTCTTCCTAATAGCATCGATCCCGAAGCCGACCTCCTAGAGCTTCAACAATTCCTTTCGCTTCCTCAAGAGCCTCGCGTTATGGAGTGCTTCGACATCTCTAATCTCTCTGACACTCATTGCGTCGCTTCCATGGTGCAATTTCGCAATGGCCTTCCTGACAAGCAACAGTATCGTCGTTATCGTATTACTTCAACGCAAGGACAAGATGACTTTGCCAGTATGGCGGAAGTGATTCGTCGTCGCTATCGTCGAATCTTAATGGAGGCTTCTCAGAAGATTGAAGGACCGAATAACTCTCAAGAATCACTTTCTGTATCTATCGCTCGGTCCTATGCCGCTCTAGGGAAAAGAAGCCCTCTACCCGATCTTATCATTGTGGATGGAGGTAAAGGTCAACTGAGTGTTGCCTGCCGAGAGCTTCAAATCTTAGGTCTTTATGATATTCCTATCATTGGCCTCGCCAAAGAATTTGAAGAGATCTACCGTCCAGGAGAAACTGCTCCTTTACGACTCCATAAGAATACTGGAGCACTCCGTCTTCTCCAACGCATTAGGGATGAAGCTCACCGCATTGCCAATGGATATCATGAACTTCTCTTACGTCGCCGCATCTCTGAAAGTGCACTCGATACTATTCCTGGCATCAGCGAAAGTAAAAAAAAGGCACTCCTCTTGAAATTCGGCAGCGTCCGCCGCTTACGCGAAGTTAGTAGTGAGGAAATTGCGACAACCAAGGGCATTGGGAAAAATTTGGCGCAAACTATCTCAGAACACTTTAAAACTACCAACGTCTATAAAGACGTTAGTAGTAGAAGATGGCAGATAGAAGATAGAAGATAGGAGGTTAGGCCAAAGGCCAAGAATACAAGATGCAAAACATAGCCCAAAACAAAATTTAAAAGAATCAATACAAGCTATACTTATCACTATTAGGCTGCTTTAGCAGGCCTTGCCCCCATCTTCCATCTTCCATCTTCTATCTGCCATCTTCTATCTTCCAACTACCAACGGTACGTTGGTAGTTACAGTGGTCGATCGATAATTTCAACTTTAGCGCCCGTACCAACGATATCATAAAGCTGAGCCACTCCTGACGAACTCATACGAATGCATCCAAAGCTCTTAGGTTGACCAAGCAATGCTTCTTCAGGAGTTCCATGAATATAAATGTACCGTGCGAAGGCATTCTTATTCTGTGATTCTTTTCCCTTGAGCCAAAGAATACGTGTGACAATAGGATCACGCCCTGGAGCATTAGGACGCAAGATTTCTCCTGTTGGCTTACGATTTTTAAAAACTGTACCAAGTGGCACTCCTTGACCTATCTTTTTCTCAATACAAAAATGGCCAAGTGGCGTTGCACAACTTCCACAACGATCACCTATTCCAAACTTGGATGTGGAGACAGGATAGATGGCAATAGCTTCTCCCTTATCCAAAAGCACCATTTTCTGATCAGTTGTACTAATGACTAATTTGTGACGTTGATCACCCACACATCCTGAAAACAGGATGGTCAGTGTTATAACGATCAAGGCAATCAGTTTGAGTAAGTGTTCAGATCCCCTCCTTCGGAGAACGGATCTGAACCAAGTGATCCGACTGCGAAGTAATATTCTTATCTGGTCAAGTTTTTTTACTCTTGTAGTCATTTTAGCAAAGAATTCGTAAATATTCGGCTAATAGGCCGAATATTTAGTTCGTAGTTCGTAGTTCGTGGTTCGTAGTTCGTAGTTGGCTTTCTCGCTACTGCTCGAAAGCCTATCTCAACGAAGCTGCATTTTCATTTTCTAAGTTATTTTGCTAACGCAGCCTCTTCGGCAAAGAATCTCAATAATATCGAAGATAAAACTTACTTATGGGTTAGCCTAATATTTATAACTGAATTCAACTTCGCTGCCACTTTACAACTCTCCTAAACTCCTAAACTCCTAAACATTTAAACCCTTAAACATTTTGCTCCTCTTCTCTCGAAAAGAGGAGCAAATTAATCTTTACTTCAATTACCCTGCAGCGGAGACTGAAAAACTAAAGTTGTGTTGGTGGACGATCGCTGAGGAATCGTGAGGAGTTTATTTTTTCTCTCTCACTCTCTCCTTAGAGGAAAGTCCGGACACCGTACGGCAACATACCATATAGAATATATGGGAGATAGTGATACAAGTCACTATCGACGGAGAGTGTCACAGAAAACAAACCGCCAAAAGCCTAATTTAAAAAATTAATCTTTTGGTAAGGGTGAAAAGGTGGGGTAAGAGCCCACCGCTCCAAGCGCAAGTAAGGAGGCACGAAAAACCCTATGTGGTGCAAGACAGAACAGGGGAACAGGCAGCCGGCTTGGATGCTCGATTTCGGTCGGGCGAGACTCCGGGTATTGTCGCACTTGTCATTAGATGAGCAGTGGTGAAAATCACTGAGAGAAATGATCGTCCGAATAGAAGTAATTCTGTTCGACAGAATCCGGCTTATAGCCAACGCAACTTTTTAAAATAGCCACAAAAGAGCACAAAAAAACACAAAAAAAGAAACCTAGCAGAGAACTTGATTGATTAGTAAACTCAAAATGAACTGAAGTATTTTCCATTAAACACTCCCAACGCCTTTATAAAGGTTAGTTACACTTGAGTCTTTAAATTCCTTTTGTGTTCTTCTTCTTTGTGTTTCTTTGTGCTCTTTTGTGGCTATTTTCTTCTTCAGTTTTTGTGGTTATTCCTGCAGCCTGTAGCTTCCCTTCATGATAAAGCATCTCTACGTCCATATTCCCTTTTGTCCGAATATCTGTCCTTATTGTGCTTTTTATAAAGAATCAGCAGGACGTGAACGTGTGGAAGCCTTTATTGATGCACTCCTCGTAGAAGCAAAGAGACATGCTCCAACTCTTAAACCACGCACAATTTTCTTTGGTGGAGGCACTCCCAGTGCGCTCTCTTTTCCTCAAATGGAACGTCTTCTAAAAGGGCTCCATGGCTGCCTTGATCTTTCAACCGTTGAAGAATGGACTATTGAAATGAATCCTGCAACTGTTGACACTAAGAAGGCACGCCTTTTACGCTCTAGTGGCATTAATCGTATTAGCATGGGAGTTCAATCCTGGGATGATACCATTCTTAAAAAACTAGGGCGTACTCATTCAGCCCAAAAAGCAGAAGAGTCTTTTCATCTACTCCGCGAAGAAGGATTCAATAATCTCTCGATTGATCTGATTTTTGGAACTCCAGAGGAATCGCTTGCTTCATGGCGGCAAACTCTGGAAAAAAGTCTTCTTCTAGCGCCAGAACATCTCTCTGCCTACGGACTAACTTATGAGGAAGATACGGAATTTTTTCGCCTTCTAGGACGTGGACTGATGAAACCAAATGAACATCTAGAAGCCGATCAAATGGAACTGACCATTGATCTCTTAGGAGAGCATGGATACCAACAATATGAAGTTTCCAACTACGCCAAAGCAGGACGCGAATCGCTTCATAATATGGCCTACTGGCTAGGCTCTGATTATCTTGGCCTGGGCCCTAGTGCCTTCTCAACCGTTCAAGGACATCGTTGGCGTAATATTCGTGAAACAGGCATCTATAGTTCAAGTACGATGGCAGGAGCTACTGCCTCTGATTTCCAAGAAGAACTTTCCCCTCAAATTCTAGCCTCTGAACGTGCCGCTTTTGGCCTTCGAACTCATCATGGTCTTGATTTTGAGAGGGCCCGTCCCTGGCAACAAGCCATGGAGGAACATGAAAAACAAGGACTTCTCTACCGAACGAAGGACCGTTGGCTTCTCACACGAAAAGGATTACTACTGGCCGATACGGTGGGAGAAATTTTCTTTTAATGTAGTCCTAAAAACTGATCTCCAAATTAATAGTTTATTATTAATTCGGAGATTCTTAACGCACCTCGACTACGTCAACCTTTGCCGGCTCACGAGACATGCGTATCAACTGATACTCAAAATTCCGCGCATAGTGCTCTAGGATTTGCTCAGCAACCCACATGGGATCAAGCATTGTAGAAATATCACGTTCTCTATTTTCCCAAAAACGTGTTTGCATACCAGCAGGAGCAGCGACAAGAACTTTGCCAACATGCTCATCAAGGGAGACTGAATTTGCTAGCATCCCTAAGCCAGCTTTAACCGCAGTATAGATAGGCTCTAGAAGGCGCGGCGTCACTTGAGAACTTGAGGTTACTGCAATAAATCCTGCTAATGTACTCTGTTTTTTTAATAACCTTTGGAGCAATAATGCTGGAGCAAGCAATCCCACATTAATCATCGTGAAACTCTCCTCATCACTAAGTTCATTGATTCTGCCTTCTTGATAAAAGCCAGCTGCGTAAATAAAAAGATCAACTTTGGGAAGTAAAATCAGCAAGCGATCAAGATCGTTGAGCAATGAACTTATTGAACTCAAGTCTAAGTTTTGAAAGGTTACTTGAGAATTTTTAGGATCACGACGTCCTGTAACAATCACACTGTGGCTAGAAGCCAATTTCAGAGCTAATTCCAAACCAAGCCCCGAAGTCCCTCCAACAATAAAGGCGACAGGATGGGCGTTCAGATCCCCTCCTTCGGAGGACGAATCTGAACCAAATGATTGTGCTGCGTGGGTGTAGTGTAAATGCATTGTATGTACCTTTCTCGAATGAATTTTAGGAAATTTTACTGGTTCTTTTTGGCGCTAGCGGCGTTGTCATCGCTACTGTTACCTCGGTAGCAGCACGCTCTGACGCCTCGCTAGCCCCAAAAACTCTTGCGTAAAAAAATCCTAAAATTCATCCGACAAAGGTATAGTTTGTTAAGAAGCTACTGAACAGCTTGCTTCTATACTCATCACGGATGAAAATTAGGTTTTTTTTACGCTGAAATTGTTGTTTCTAGCAAGGCGGAAGAGTGAGGCGCTATGAACATAACACAAGCTCTGACAACGAAGCTAGGGATAACAAGAGCGAGTAAAAATTCCTAATTTTCATTCGTGATGAGTATACCTACAGCTTCTAGTCTGTAGCCTATAATTCTCAAAACTCGCTTTCGAAGGAGGGGATCTGAACGCCTACACAACTTGTATTCGCCCCGTTGAGCAAATATTTGGTTCTGGTAATGCCGGTGGCGGGACTCGAACCCACACTCCGCTTTCGCGAAAAGGGATTTTAAGTCCCTTGCGTCTGCCATTTCGCCACACCGGCTTTTAAGTTA
>DATEBV010000239.1:0-12651 GCA_035287205.1 Chthoniobacterales bacterium
TAATTTTATTCCAATCTTTTGCTAATAAATCCATAACATCAGCACGATCAGCAGCTTCAATAGGATGAATATCATCTGTTCTTAGTATGTCATAAGGATGATCAATGAATTCCTGCATGAAGAGAGCCACAATAGGCCAGCTTTTTTCCTGTAAGGACTTTTTAAACTCCTCGTGTGGATTCATATTTTCCGTTGTGATCGTCCTGGTTTCTACATAAATACTTTTTTGTTGCCATCGCTTCTGCTGCTCGCAAGCTTCCTCTAACGAGTAACCAGCCGTCTCTTTGCCTGCCTTGATGTCATCAACAATATGGTTCCATTGATCAGATAACTTTTTAGTAGCAATAGTAGCATTTTGCCATGAATCATTTTTCCACACGCCTTTTTCTAAAAATTTAAATGCTTTGACAACAGGTCCTTCAAGTTTTTTCCAAGCAGGAGGATTAGTGCTTTCTTGTTCTTTTTTAAGGAGTACTACTGCTCTAGCAAGGGTTACCGCCGTTTCTGTTATCCACTTGGCATCTTCGATCAAAACTTTCTCTTGAGGTCTGCTATTGTAATAATCTTTATTGGAACTTACAGCAACCGACAATGGACCAAATACTAGTTGTATAGATTCTAAAAAATCCGATGCTTCGAAGGCAGTAGCTGAAGCAACAGCAAGAGTTGGCGCAGAAGCAGCAATATAAATAGAAGCGGAAGCGGAAGCGGAAGCAGTAATAGTACTGTTCGGGCAAGGGCGAGCAGCCCAAGCGCCATTGCACCGATCTCTGGTAAACCGACCAGCAAGCATAGAAGGGCAAGCGTAAGCAGAAGCGGAAGCAGGAATATAAGGAGAAACAGCGGATAAAACGCAAATAGAAGTGTGCGCTAAAGCCATAGAAGAAATGTAATCATAACCAGAAGTCGGAGCAGTCACAGCAGTCATGGAAGAGTTAATAAGCTCAGGATAAATAGTTATAGCAGCGGCAAGAGCAGTGAAGGCAGGTTTTCTAATCATTGCCAACTTAGCCAACTTAGTTGTGCTGTTACGTTCATAGAGAAAATCATCCATAGCTTCTAACAAAGCAGGAAAAGTTTTTTCTTGGGCTATTTGCAAAGCATCTAAAAAATGGTTGCACTTTTCATTCTCACTTGTTCCATGGGGTTGAAGAACCACAGCTCTTACTTCTGCTAAGATTGCTTTCTCTTCCCAGCGATTTTTTTGAAAAGCAGCCTCTTCTATAGCTGAAGAACTTAAAGAATCACTTTCTGTTATTAGCTGCTGAAGTACGCTTTCCCATAAGGCTACTGCTTCCCTCGCTGCTGTGGCCGCCTCATTCCAAGCCATTGTCGTATCAGTCTCTTTAGCTGTTGCAAAGACTTGCTCTGGTACTACGTTCCTATTTTTACTAGCAATAAAGAGTTCAGCTTTTTTGGCTATTGTATCGACGCTTACTGTTTCTGAACTAGTGAGATCTTGTCCAGCAACTGAAATATTAGAATAGGAAGTCGCTTGAGTAACACTGTCTATGTTCTCAGCTTCTTTACGAACTTGACTAGCTCGTGTTTCTGCGGTGAAAGATGAATTTTCTGCAGGTGTATATTTTCTTTTGAGAGAAGAAAAAATTTCTTCATCTATCATTGGAAGCCCTTGAAGTGAGGTTGTCACGGCAAAAGCGCTCAAAAAAAGGGTCGGTAGAAGGAGTTGATCTTTAAATTTCATTTTTATTTTTCAAAAGACTTTCGTTGTGCTGCAAATTCCACCCTCTTCAGCTGATGACTTAGTTTATAAATGAGCATAATTCATCAAAAAGAGCTCAAACAGGATCCTACAGTTTATTCGGGTTAGTTGCAAAACTGTAATCTCCTATATCGCTTCACGGTAAAATCAGGGTTTTCTAAAACAACCGTTCCTTCATCGAAATCGTTCTCGAAGGCTGGGAAAAAAGTATCTCCTATTACCTCGCGATGCACATGAGTTATCAAAATTTCGTCGCACTTGGGCAATAAGAGCCGATAAATTTCAGATCCACCAATGACAAAAATCTCTTCTGAGGGAATACCGAGTTCATGCAACTCTTCTGGTTGATGAATCACCGTCACCTCTGGAATAGCCAGAGGACTTCGCGTTAAGACAATATTCTGACGTCCTGGAAGAGGCTTCCCTAGAGACTTATAGGTCTTACGCCCCATAACAATAGGATGACCAAGTGTGGTCTGTTTAAAAAAACGAAAGTCTTCTGGAAGATGCCATGGGATTGTACCTTCGACACCAATCACACGATTTTTGGCCATAGCGGCAATAGCTTTCATAAGAAGAAAAATAAGAAATTAACCACAATACCACTGCCCGGGAGGGCGTGGGACTACGAAGAGCATTGTTCAAGCAGCCCGATAGGGCAAGTCGAGCGGGAGCGAGCGAGTCAAAAGAACACAAAGAAACACAAAAGAAGAAGCAAAAAGTGAAGAGTAACGAGTTCAACTGGACTTTAGCCATTTTTTAGTGGATATGAGCTGTTTTGTGAGAACAGAAGTATTTAAAAAAGAATTTTGGGAAGTCCTCACTTTTTTCAGAATTTAAAAAATAATACTCCTTCTCGTCATTCCCGCGAACGCGGGAATCCAGAAGAAGATCAATTCTGATTTGGGTAGTAGCGTCAAAAATACTTTATGAAACCAGGAATAAAGATCGACAGCCTCCTGGGTTCCAGCGTCCGCTGGAATGACGGTTAAGGTGTATCGACTGTTCTTCTAAAATTACCCATTCTATTTTTTTGATGATATTAAAAACTAATGGCCAATAATGTCACTCATATAAAAATGGCCAAAGTTCAGTTTAAGAGTTTAGTTTATTGAGAAGCCACTGAACAGCCTGTTTCGACCTTTAGCCTTTAGCCTATAGTTTTTACTGAAGCGACTTCGAGAGCAAAAAACTAGGTGCAAATAAAAATGTCGCTTCACTTTTCACATTGTCACGAAGTGACCAAAAATTAACTTAAACTTAAACTTAAAACTTAAACTTATACCGCTATCGGTGCCTTAATCGCCGGATAAGGATCGTAATTTCTTAATTCAAAATCATCGTACCGGAATTCCTTCAATTCTTTAATCTCGGGATTTAAGATCATCTGAGGAAGGGCTCGCGGCTGACGAGAAAGCTGTTCTCTGACTTGGTTGAGATGATTGACGTAGAGATGAAGGTCGCCAAAGGTATGAATAAATTCCTTAGCACGCAATCCACATACCTGCGCTACCATCATGGTAAGAAGAGCATAGGAAGCAATGTTAAAAGGCACTCCAAGAAAAAGATCGGCACTCCGTTGATAAAGCTGGCAACTTAACTCGCCATTGCAGACATAAAATTGAAATAAGGCATGGCAGGGAGCAAGGGCCATCTGATCAAGCTCTCCTGGATTCCATGCACTAACAAGATGACGACGGCTATCAGGGTTACTTTTGATTCCTTCAAGGAGTTGTTCAATTTGATCAAGTGATTGACCATCACTGCCACGCCAATCCCGCCACTGAGCACCATAAACACGTCCAAGATCACCCTTCTCATCAGCCCATTCATCCCAGATAGTTACCCGATGCTCATTGAGGTAGGCAACATTCGTATCACCGGCAAGAAACCAAAGGAGCTCATGGATAATGGAACGAAGGTGAAGTTTTTTTGTGGTGAGTAAAGGAAACCCATTACGAAGATCAAACCGTTCTTGGGCCCCAAACACAGACAGTGTTCCTGTTCCCGTCCGATCTTCCTTGCGTTGGCCTTGTTCTAAGACGAGTTTGAGTAAGCGATGATATTGAAGCATAAAAGCAGGGACTAAGGATACAGGTTACAGATTGCAGGCTTATTACCAACGTGGGGTAATGAAAATCATCCTATAATTAATGCTAGCTTATGACTGCTAACGTTTCTCAAACACGAAGAAATTCACCACAGAGAACACAAAGGATTACACAAAGAACACAAAAAAAGAAAAAAGAATTTTTATAAAAATTCTTTAAGTTTTTTAAGAACGAAGAAGACTAGGTATCGGGAAAAATATAAATACTCGTAACTACCCACATTTATAAAACCGTTGGCAGTGTTTAAAAGTTTAAATGTTTAGGGGGTTAGAGGAAATTTTTCCTATAGCTCTCGCATTTTATCCCCTAAACTCCTAAACAACTACCAAGGAGCCTACCTTAGTAGTTACAACTCATTATCTTTTACTCATTACTTACCTGTAGCTAAACCAGGTACCAAACAAAAATTAAAATCCTTTTTCAAAACAGGGTCACTTCCGGAAAAGCTCTCTATATGCTACATTTAAAGGATGACTTTGCCGTTCTATACCTTTCTCAGTTTCCTTTGTTTCAATTTTTTTTATTCATTCCCGATGTTTGTACCGTCTGGCCCTTTGATCCTGTGACTTGATATCCACCTTGTTCGTTTGGAGCTATTGTGACTGATTTACCTTTCGATCCTGTTACTTTAACGCCAGGCACAAAATCATCAGGAGGTACACCAGCCCCTGTTAGCATCACGTCAGTTTTTTTAATTGTTGTTGTGCCACGTTGTGTTGTTACTGTCGTTGTTTGTGTCTTTAGATTTTTAGTCACTACGGGCGAAGATTGCGCTCCTGCCGTTGTCGTCATCGTTGTCGTGCTTCTTGATTGTACAAGAGGAGTGACAGAAGCCGCTGAGGCAGCACCAGTCATAAGGAGAGAACTTACTACTGTTTTTATGGATATATTCATGGTTTGATGGATGGTTAAAGTTTTAACTGATCTACAATAGAACAGCCCTGAAAGTTCGAACTACTGGATAAGCCTTGTCCTTTTAAAAGTGAAGAGCAACCCTAAAATTAACCAGCAATTACTTATTTGCCAAGATGCCATCTAAGAATTAGGATTGTTTAAATAAAAACTTCGCTTTTGCAGACTTTGAGCAGAAGCGCAAAAGTCAACTAATAACCAAGAACTAGAAACTAAGAACCATTATTGGGCATCACGTCCAAATATTTGTCGCCGATCATGCTTGAAATTTTACAAAAAGGTGGCCCCCTTATGGGCATTATTCTCCTCTGCAGTGTGGTTGCACTTGGCGTTTTCTTCGAACGTTTGTTCTACCTCCATCGTGCATCTATCCGTGTTGGAGAACTTCTTGAAGGATTATCTCTCCTTCTTGAGCGAGGCAATCTTTCCGAGGCGCTCCAAGAATGTTCCGTCACTCCTGGTCCTGTAGCACGTATCTTGCAAGCTGCCTTACAACATCCACAAGCCGACCGCACGGAGCTTAAAGAGATCACCACCGATGCAGGTCTTCTCGAGTTGCCTAAACTCGAACGCAACCTTTCTATTCTTTCGATGCTCGCCACCATTACTCCCCTCATTGGTCTCTTGGGAACGATTCTTGGCCTCTTGGATGCTTTTTTAGCAATCTCTGCCCATGGAGGCTATGCCACTACTGCTGAAATTGCTCATGGAGTCTTCGAAAGCCTCTTAACGACAGCTGCCGGACTGGCCGTCGCCATTCCAAGTTTCCTCGCCTACAGTTATCTCTCTTCTCGTGTCAATGACCTCATCCATGATATGGAACGGGCAGGCATTGAAATTATTCAAATGCTGCAGTCGCATCGGCTACCGCTTCGCGACTAGTTTAAGGGTTTAGAATCTACGAGCAAATCCTATCTTCTATCTTCCATCTTCTAATCATGCGCCTACGCCGAACACAATTACTAGGAGGTCCTTTTTTCTTCTTTGCGCCTGCACTGAGCACCCTGCTCTGCATGGTCTTTTTCTTTCTCATTAGTGGCACCCTTTTGTTACAGCCTGGAATTGCAGTTAAAGTCCCAAAGGCTCCTTTTCTCTTAGCCGCACAACACGACCCTCGAATTGTCAGTGTCACAGGAAGCCCCCTTCCATCAATCTATTTTGACAATCAGGAAGTCACCCTGGAAGAATTTAAAAAGAAGCTGATCTCACTCAATCCAACAGGAAGTCTTATTATTAAAGCAGATACTCAGGCTCCCTATGATCTCCTGGTTCAAGTCATGACCACCGGCATTAACTGTGGATATTCTGTTGTTCTTGCTACGAGTGAAGGATCGTAACTACCAATATACAATTGGTAGTTGGGAGATAGAAGATGGAAGATTGGAGTTAGTAGGTAGAAGTTTTGTAAATATTTGGTTACCCCATTACTTGAATTTTCATAAAGAAAATTGAATCCTTTATTAGAAAGGCTTCGAGAGCAAAAAAATCGAGAAAATAAAAATACAGGGTCGCTTTTAACCTTGTCACGAAGTGACCAAAAATTAACTTAAACTTAAACTCTAAACTTAAACTTATATTCGGCCTGTTGGCCGAATAATTATTATAATGCTTTTCGAATGGCCTCTTAAAACATCTCCAAGACTTGCTTTACCTCTGTTTCTTTTACTTGCAGTAATCTTGCATGTTTCAACAATTTTTCTATTCAACATTGTTTATGACCCCCCTCAAGTTACTAAGCCTGTTTCTGCGCAGATACTTTTTCTTCTACCAGGATCACCAGCATCAGAAAAGCTCTCCTCTTGGCTGCAAGCTAATGATCCTGCCATCTTCTCCCCTCTAAAAACTGCTGCTGCTGTCCGTCCAAAAATAACTCCTTATATTTATCAATCCCATTATATCTTGCCTCTTCCCTTGCGACCACTCCCTTCACAGGAAGAAAAATCCATAGAACCATTACTTCCTTCGAATAGTGAAATAACAGTCCCTCCTACTTTAGATCCTGCCTTATTTTTTCCAACGAACACGTTCTATGCTGATACCAATTTAAACTCTACAAAACAGCAATGGAATCTATCGAATTCTCAAGAGATACTTTCTATCCCAACAAAAAAAACCAGTGTTCGTTTCTTTGACAACCTTACCCAACGCCTTCCTTTAGTACCCTTAGAAGCTCCTGTCTACCCCGATTCGATAACAACACCTCTTCGGCCAACAGAACTCACTATTAATATTGATGCCGAAGGAATTCCTCGCCACGCAATCATTCGCCAATCTTCTGAAAATCCTCTTGCTGACGAAACGGCAACTCATTGGGTTATGGCACAACACTTCACCCCTTCATCTCATGAAAACTGGGGGCATATTTTGGTACTTTGGGGGACCAATTAGAAGATAGGAGATAGAAGATGGAAGATAGGAGTTTTCCTCAGATCGATCTTTTTGAAATAGAAAGAAAAATTTATTGGTTTTATTTGAATCCAAATAGATAACAAAGAGTATTTCTATCTACCTCATAAACAAAAAGAATTTTACGCAGCAGATCTCTATTTCCATCTTCTAGCTTCCATCTTCTCGTATCATACCCTATCTTCTATCTTCTATCTTCCATCTTCAAATATGATTCAACTAACTCTTGCTTGGTTTGTTTTCATCTATCTTGCACTTTTTCTTGCTGGAGTTTTATTACTTTGGATAGGATATGAAATGCTTCGCAAACGACTCTCTTCATCAATTTCTCACCAGACCATTTTTTGCCGCATTTGTGGCATGAAATTGGTTGATCTTAACACCAGTACGCTTTTGCGCTGTCCTAAATGTGGCAGCCTTAGCGAACACAACACCCAAGGAGGACTCTAATACTATGAGCATGTGGATCGGACGCAATCGTAAAGCTCGCATCACCTACGGATTTGATGAAATCGCACTCGTTCCAGGGAGCGTGACTATTAATCCTGAAGAAGTTGACACCACCTTTCGCATTCCGCGTAAGGATGGTAGCAATATAGAACTGACTATCCCCATTATGGCAAGTGCCATGGATGGTGTTGTCGACGTTCGTTTCGCTATTGCTATGGGACACCTCGGTGGTGTTGCAGTGCTTAACCTCGATGGTATTCAAACACGTTACGAAAATCCAGAGGAAGTTCTTGAGGAACTGCTCACGGCTGATAAAGAAAGCATTACCTCACTTCTTCAAAAGATATATCAGGAACCAGTCCGTGATGATCTCATTAGCAAACGTGTGGCCGCTATCAAAGCCGCAGGAACACTCGCTGCAGTAAGCTCTATTCCTCAACGTGCTGGTCACGTTGGTCCAATTGCTGCAGAAGCAGGGGCTGATCTTTTTATTGTTCAAAGTACCGTATCTACTGTACGCCATATCTCAACAAAATATCCGTCTCTTGATCTTGCTCGCTTCTGTGCAACACTTCCAATTCCTATTATCATTGGCAATACTGTCAGTTATGATGTAACTCTAGAATTAATGGAATGTGGTGTTAGTGGCATTCTCGTTGGCGTAGGCCCAGGCGCAGCGTGCACCTCACGAGGAGTTCTAGGATTAGGTGTTCCTCAGGTCACTGCAACAGTTGATTGTGCGGCAGCACGTGATGTCTTCTTTAAAAAAACAGGCCGTTATATCCCTATTATTACTGATGGAGGTATGAGCAAAGGAGGAGATGTCTGTAAGGCACTGGCTGCTGGTTCTGATGCCGTCATGGTGGGAAGTGCTTTTGCTAAAGCTTTTGAAGCTCCAGGAAGAGGCTATCATTGGGGAATGGCAACCCCTCATGCTAACCTTCCTCGCGGTACACGCATCCATGTAGGATCCACAGGTTCTCTCCAACAGATCCTCTTTGGACCTGCTGTAGTTGATGATGGAAGTCAAAATCTTGTTGGTGCTATTACTACCTGTATGGGTAATGTTGGTGCTTCAACCATCAAACAACTTCAAGAAACTGAAATTATCATTGCTCCTTCTATTAAAACCGAAGGAAAACTTTTCCAAACTGTTCAAAACGTTGGAATGGGGACAAGATAACTAAGGAAAGAAGTAAAGAGTAAAGGGTAAAGGGTAAAGGGTGACGAGTATTTCAGATCGAAAAATCTTAAAATATTTCGTCACCTATATTTTACAGTTTTTCCCTTTTAGTAAAAATTACTTCTAAATATTGAATAAGATTTCTTATTCCCAATGCACTCCTTGTCATGGATTTTTCTAAAAAATATTACTTAGAGGATAAAAGCTCTTCACTCTTTACCCTTTACTCTTTACCCTTTACAGCATGCACCCTGCTCATCGCAGGGTGCATGCTCTTGGTGGGCTGCATGACCTCCCAGCCTCCTGTTGTTAAACTTGAAAAGGCTAATGTTCTGCCTCTACAAATTGATCCTCACTTTGCTTTTCGCAAGGAGACACAATTTTTCAACGAGCCAACCACCTTTAGAAAGACTTCTTCAGACGCTATCGGATTTATGCGCCGCTCTTACATGTGGCCTGCTACAACGAAACTTGATAGAGATGAACTTCGCGGGAATTATTTTAATTTTTACTGGTGGAATCATGGCGCTCCTGAAGATGTAACAATCCGTTTTGAATATCGTCAAGCAGCTCTCGGCAATGAAGTTCTTGCTCGTGAGATTACCTATCCTAATGCTCATGGGTCCATTCGCTCTGTTTTTAAAGTCATCGGTGATGACTATCTCGAAAATGGCCGTGTTACCGCATGGAGAGCACTCCTTATTGTAAAGGGTCGTATTGTTGGCCTAACACAATCTTTTATTTGGAAATAGCACATGGAGCCATTAATCTGTGTTTAATCTTAATCAAAACGTTTCATTACCTTCTCAAGATAAAGAGAACCTCTTGCATTGCATTGACAACACACGAGTTCATGAAATCGTTCGTCTAGTTACTCCATGTACAATTAAAGAAGAAGCTCCTGCAACGTCTAAGATTTTAGCCCAAGTCTTAGAGCATCGCAAAACTATCAGCAAGATTCTACGAGGAGAAGATCAGCGCCTTTTGATTATTGTTGGTCCCTGCTCTATTCATGATCCAATCTCTGCGATGGATTATGCCCATCGTCTGGCAAAACTCTCTCAAGCACTTAAAGACCGACTTTTTATTGTCATGCGTGTCTACTTTGAAAAACCACGCACAACGATTGGATGGAAGGGTCTCATCAGTGATCCTCACCTTGATGATTCTGCGGATATTGATGAAGGCATTAAAATAGCACGCCGTCTCCTTCTTGATGTTGCAGACCTAGGTTTACCTGCTGCCACAGAATTCCTTGATCCGATTATTCCTCAATATATCGCTGACCTTATCAGTTGGTCTGCTATTGGAGCACGCACGACAGAATCACAAACACACCGTGAAATGGCCAGTGGTCTTTCTATGCCGGTGGGATTTAAAAACAGTACAGATGGCACTGTTCAAACAGCCATCGATGCAATGCGTTCCTCTCGCGCTTCTCACAGCTTTCTTGGTATTGATCAAGAAGGGATGACGAGCATTGTAAAAACCATGGGAAACAGAGATACCCACCTTGTCCTTCGTGGAGGACGCAGTGGAATCAATTATCAACCACATCAAATTACCGAAACAGTAGCTCAACTTCGAGCCGCCAATGTTCCAACAGCTATGATTATTGATTGTAGCCATGCCAATAGCGGTAAAGAACCTACGCGCCAACAAAAAGTCTGGGAAAGCCTCCTTGCTCAACGTAAAGCTGGTTGCCAAGAGATTATTGGCGCAATGATCGAAAGCTATCTCGAACGAGGCAACCAACCGCTTAATGAAGATCTTTCTACATTGCGTTACGGCGTCTCCATTACAGATCCTTGCCTTGATTGGGAGACGACCGCTCAGTTATTGAGAGAAGCATAATTATTCGGCCAACAGGCCGAATGTAAGTTTAAGTTGAAAGTTTAAGTTTAAGTTAATTTTTGGTCACTTCGTGACAAGAAACAGATCAAAGAAATTAAACTCAAAAGAAGAAGTAAAGAGTGAAGAGCAAAGAGTAGCGACACCGCTGAGCAATTGATTTGAAAAATTGCTGTTTATAAAAATTCTTTTTTTTGTGTTCTTTTGTGGCTATTTTCTTTCTTCTTCCTGTTACTTCATGTCACATCTTCTTCTCAAAAACACGCTTCTAGCGGCTATTGATTTCGAATCAGCAGGAGAACAGCGTGGAGAGGCTGCTATTCCTATTCAGGTTGGTATTGCCGAAATGAAGAATCTTCAATTAAACCCAAGTTCTTTTTACCGTTCATATTTACAATCCGAACGTTCTGTTACCTGGTCAGCTCAACAAGTCCATGGAATTTCTGATGATGACCTCAAGGATGCTCCTTCGCTTCTTTCCCTCTGGCCTGAATTTCAACAACGTCTCAGCAAACGTATTCTGGTAGCCCATGGACGTGGCACAGAACGCCGTTTTCTCCGTGCGTTTCCAATGCACGGTTTTGGACCTTGGATTGATACATTAACCCTCAGTCGCAAATTACTACCAGGACTCTCTTCTTATAGCCTTTCAGACCTTATTGTTCAGTGTAATCTTTACAAAACACTAGACACCTTACTCCCTGGTTTTCGCTTTCATGAAGCCCTCTCCGATGCACTGGCTTCTCTTGTGCTATTGCAGCATCTTATTGAAGAGGCTGATCTCGCCCATCGACCGGTGGAGCTGCTATTAGCGGATTAAGAAAGGGAAGGGCACATTGTCACGAAGTGACCAAAAATCAACTTAAACTTAAACTTATAACTTAAACTAACTATTCGGCCTGTTGGCCGAATAGTTACACCCCATGCAATCTCTCTGCAGCATGACTCATAATGGGAGCTCCATGAGCAGTGATTAAAATATCAGGAGAAAATTGTTTCAAAGCACTAAGAGATTTCATCGCTAAGCGACGATTTTCACAATATTTCTTTGGAAGTATAAGCAGCCCTTCTGAGCCAGCATTGGTCAACGCATCCCCCACCATTAAAACACTCTTCTCCTTTCCTTGGTAAAAGAAAGCTGTCTCACCAGGCCCAAATCCAGGAAGAGCTATCGTAACTATTCGGCCAACAGGCCGAATAGAGGCTGTAGGCTGTAGGCTATAGGCTGTAGGTTGATCGACACGCTGATTGAAACTTAAAGGAGCGTCCTGATGATTCGGTAGAGTGTATTCTACAAATGGGTTGCCCGAATGGTTATGAGCTGTTGTGGAGAGGCTTAATACTTCCTCTCCTGACTCAAACCAAATATCAGCGATGATATCTTCTCCGGCTCCATGAGGAGCAGTAATCGGAATCGATAATTTTTTTGCCAAAGCAAGACTCTCTCGTTGATGATTACCACTCGTCAGTAAAATAGCCACAGGCGGCAGAATGGCTTCTTTGACAAGTTCCTCTAGAACAGGTTCAGCAAGAGGAAGAGGATCAATAAAAACAAGTCCTGTTGATGTAACCAGTGCTGAACAGGAACACTCATACTTTACTTTAGGATCGTAGTCAGACCAAAAGAACAGCTGAGGTTCATACAGACTAATGCATGAGTATTCCTGAATCGGTTTCATTATTCAAAAAAAGAAAATAGCCAAGGAAGAAGAATAGCCACAAAAGAACACAAAAAACGCAAAAAAAAGAAACTTAGCGGTCAACTTGATTAATTAGTTTGGTTAAGCTTTTTCGCAGCTATTGGTGCTTTATATTGAAATAGGATCTTAATTCCTATCCCCCCCCTTATTTTCACGATCGCGAACATTCTTTACCTTGAGTTCTTAAAATCGGATGGAGTCACGGGGATTGCGCCCCGTGACCCTTCCACACCACCGGACATGCGGATCTCGCATCCGGCGGTTGAGCAGAGCAGAGGTCATTTGACTGCCTCCGCGAGTTCCCATGGCATAATG
>DATEBV010000240.1:0-12478 GCA_035287205.1 Chthoniobacterales bacterium
CGCAAGCAGATTACCAAGCAAAAGCAAGTGAAGCGCAAGAAAACGGGAAAGAGGCGCTAGCAGCAGGTTATAGAGAAGTGGCTTTAATATCAGAGAAAGCGGCAGAGCTACGTGAACAAGAAGCTCAGAAAAAAGCTCTAGGAAAAATAGATGAGGGTGTAAATTATGGTGTAGAAGGAGAGTGTCTTCAATTACAGGCAGATTATAATATAAAAGCGATTGAAGCAGAAGAAGCAGGGAAAGTAATCCTAGCCACAGGCTATAGAGAGGCAGCTGAAACATCGCAGAGAGCTGCGGGGATAAAACATCAAGCAGGCGAAGCTATTGCTTCAGGAAAAGAATATGTAGGTAACAGTTTGAGTTGGGTAGGACAATCTCTTAAGTTAAAAGCAGAGTACCAGGCAAAAATAATTATAGCCAGGGAGGCAGGGAAAGAGGTGCTTGCTGTTAGATATAGAGAAGTAGTGGAAACATCGCAAAAAGCCTCAGAGTATTATCAGCAAGCAGCAGATATCTTTGCTTTAGAAAAAATAAATGAAGGGTATAATGATTACCTCGTAGGAGAGTATCTTCGATCTAAAGCTGAGTATCAAGCGGAAGTTGCTGAAAAGGCAGAAGAAGAATCTGAGAAAAGTGTAATTAAAAAAACGGACAAGATAATTTCTAGCCTTATTAGAGGGAATGGAAATTTTAACTCAATGAAAAGCAAAGCATTATTTGTCTATTGCGAGAAATGGCTTGCTGAGGGAGGACCAATTAATATATCAGATTATGTTATTAATGTTCTTCATACTCTTAAAAAATCTGCAGATTATAAACTCATTAGATCTTATGAAGAGTACAGAAATAATGTTTGGGAGGCTCATAAATTAGGAGATGACTTTTTAGCATTTTCTTTAATTCAAGTAGTTGAAGACATTCAGCAGGCTATTGAAGATAGCATTCAACAAGCTAAAGCTTCTGAAAATAATAATAGTAAATTATCTGACGCTTGGAAAAACGTGGTTCAGGTAGGGCAAAAACTGGCAGAGTGTCGAGATCGATATATTCAAATATCTGTAAGGGCTCAGTCTCATGAAATTGTGAGTGGGTGGAAAAAGATAGTAGAAACATCAGAATTTATTGTTGATTATCATAGAAAAGCTGCAGAAGCATGTGCTCTGAACAACGAACAAGACTATAATCGCTTCAATAATGCTGGTGATTCTATGATAGAGAGTGTTACGAAATTAGAAGAGGCTGTTACTGCATTTGGAAAATCACTATCACTTTCTAATGAGCCAGAATTAGCAGAGGCCTGGAAGAAAGTTGCTGAAGAGTATCAACGATCTGCTGAGTTTGATGAAAAGGTAGCAGAGGAGGAACTTCAAGGTAATAAAGAAGAGGTCGCTCGTTTAACAGCTGCCGCCAAGGCTTCACAAGAAACCGCAAAAGCATTGGAAAATGAAGCCAAAGCTTCTGAGAAAAAATAAAATCATGAAGAAACTTATACTTAATTTAACAGCTATTTTATTCGGTACGAGTTGTCTCTTTGCGGCAACAGATGCTGTTTCTGAGAGCGCTCCAAACTCTTCTAGTAACCTGGAAGGTGATTTTATAAATTATCACTATAGTACTAATAAACAACAACTAGATCCTTTTATTACTATGAATTCTGAAGAAGTAAGAGAGGTTAAAAATCTGGAGAAAGCCATTGAAAACTTAACTTTTGAAGAAATCCAGTTGCCATCAGCATCAACAATATCCAATGATCTAGGAGTTACAGAAAGAGTTCAAAGTACTTTTTTTCAACATCAGTCGATAATAAGTGCTGTAACAAATACACCTGATGGATTGAAACTAGGCGAACAAGAGGAATTCATACCTTATGAGACAGCTAGCAGCAATAACTTGAACAATGAAGGATCTGATTTTCAAGAAAAAATAAGGATTGCTCAAGAAGCTCTTAGAATAGCTAAAGAAAATAGTTGTCGAGCTAATGATTTAGAAAATTATGGGCAATGGATTAATAATACTGTAGACAAGCAGCATTTTTTACTTGCTAAAATGAATGCTATGGTAGCGCAACTCAATGAGGTTACTAAAATTGCAGGAACGAATGCAGAAAAATGCTTGAAATATACAGAGCAGAAAAAAAGAATAGGCTTCGATTCTGAATTTATCGATAGATTGAGTGAATTGCCTGATTTAAAGCAAGCTCTTGAAGAGGCCTGTGTAGCAGATTCTCAGTTAGATGAGGTTGTTATAGCTGCTTCTGACAATGTCTCTTCGGCTGCTCACAATGCCCAATCATGCTGGGAAGAGGTTATGACGTTAGCAGAAAGCTATTGCGCTCATTTTCTTGATTACGGTAACTTGCTGCAAGATAAAATTAGAAAAATAGAAGCTACTAATCAATATTACAAGAGTCATAAAAAAGAATTTTTAAACACATCATCTACTGATAGTAACAATGCTCAACATGCCTTCAATGAAGTGATTGATGCTGTTCATCAAATCTTAGAACAACTTCTAGGTAGAAAACAAAACGCACTTTCTTCTGCTAGAGAAGCTTTTAATAGTGCAGAAGCTTCTATGCAAGAATCTAAAAAATCTTTTGAAGAAGCTGATCATCATGCGCTCACCTGTCTTGAAGATACTCGTATTCATTTTTTCCAAGAGGAACAGGAAAGATTGCAATTTTTTAATGAAACTAATAATATTTGGGCTAAGAGGTTGGAGGTTGCTCAAGAAAGTTATAATAAATACATTGAAAGTTCCAATCACATTTCTACGGAGGAAATAGCCAGTAAACTTGCTGAAATTGAATCATTAAAAAAAGCGGTTGAAGCTGTAAAGAGCATTCAAGAAGCAGAAAAATCTTTAACGAAAGCTACTAGAATGGAATTTATGCCTAATGACATAAGTCCTAAGAATACGTGGGCTCATGATGCTTTATCCGAGACTTTTATTACTAAGAGAGGAAAGGCAATAAAAATTGTGGAACGAGCTAAGAAATTAACGGGTAATGTAACGGATGCCTTAGATAAAGTTAAAGAACATTATTTTGCTTTAGATGACTCTTTTTTGAAATCTTCGGAAGCTGAAAATAGAATGAGTGAGCTGGTAGCAGAAGCACAGGCTATTGAAAAGGCTTGGAATAATGCTAAAAAAGCTGCTGGAGAAAACAAAAAAAACTGGAATGAGGCAAAGGATGCTACACAAGCTGCACAGGATGCTAAAATCACTTGGGCTAGGAATGTTTTACGATTAGCCGGGAGATGTACCGGTGATTTTTCTCTTGGATTCGCTACCAAACAAGATGGAGAACTTCTTGGAAAATTATGGCTAGGAAAGGTCGATCCTTCAAATAAAGATAAAGAAGGTTTTTTAGTGAGCTATAATGGGCTCAAACGATTGAGACCACTCTCCTATAAGCCAAATTATAAAAAATATCAGATGAATTTTGAGCGTCGATCCGATATTAATAAAAAGTGGCAGACTAATGAAGAAGATGGAAGCCGTAGCTGGGGGAATGGTCATTTGACAATCATTAATCCTCATGATGAAGTTCAGGAGAATTCTATGTCGCTTAAGTTCTTGAAATTAACTCCCTCAAAAATTCAAGAAGCCTTTTCTGAAAAAGAAGCTCGAATGCAAATGGAAGCAGAAGCTCTATTGAATCAGAGTCAAAAAGAACAAGAAACTATTTTAGATATGAGAAGAAAAGCAAAGGCGGCTTCCTATAAAAAGCATCTTGCAGAAAAAGATAGACTTGATAAAGAGGCGACTCTCCTTGAAAAAAACCTTGCAGAAAAATTATGGCCTCAAGTTATTAAAACCTATAAAAATAGTCGTGATACAGCGACTTCTGATCTTCAGAAGAAATGGTGGAATGATTACTTAGAGATTATTGATGTTCAATCAAAAATGATAGATTCGGATGGAAATGAAGAACTATGGAGTAAAGCAGTTGAGGCAAGCAAAGTTAGCTACGGAATTTTTGATCAAGAAATAGAACAACATCATAAAGCTCATCATTTAATTCCTGAATCAGAAATAGAACTAAAATTATTTTGGAATCAAGAAATTGAAAATCTACTCTATGCTAAAAGTTTATTGAGGGCAAAAGAACTTTATTATAATGCTAGCAAAGAATCATGCATTGTTGATGAAAATGCAAAGAATGCAATGATGACGACGAATGAACAAGATTGGAATATAGTTATTACAAGTAACGCTGAAACTATTGCTCTTTGGGATCATGTTACTAATGAATTTAAACAATGCCTTACTAAAGGCCGTAAAAAAGATGAACGGAGAGAACTTATAGAAGCAATTCAAGCAGTTCAAGATGCAAAAAATCAGCGTATTACTTATGGATTTAGTTATCAATCTTGGAAAGCTACTTGTATAGCCAATGAAGCTTATAAGCCAGTTTTGTCTAATCCTGAATGTGAGCAGTTATGGGATGATGTTATTGAAAAAGCAGAACAAGAGAGAACACTTTTAGAGATGGAGACAGCAGAAATTAAAAAAGCTAGAGATCAAGTTCCTGGATCAAGAAAAGATCTTCTGGAAGAATGGAAGCGAGTAGAGAGGGGTATGTTGGATAGAAAGAATCAATGCATTATTAAGGAGTTTATCTACAAGGGCAATAAATCAGCAATTATTGCCAATAGAGCCTGCTTGACTACACAAACAGAAGAGCTATTGGATAGAGCAATTCAGAAGAGCGAAGAAACCAAACTTCTTTTTGAACATGCAGTAAAGATGTTAGAGAATGCTTGTGTTGAAACTTCTGAATTGGAGTTTAATTGGTATCAAGAAAATTTTGAACATATACAACAACATAAAAATCAATGGACTCATGTGGTGCTTCAGCTTCAAGAGGAAAAGACAAGGAGAAATGCTAGTACAAATAGTCAGGTGAATGAAGCTTCTCATAGAGAAAGAGCGAGGCAGAGAATTAAAGAAATGCAAAATCAGAGGAAGAAAAAATAAAATGAAAAAGCTCCAATTTTTCTATTTTTACTTTTGTCCAATGAAAACTAAATATCTCCTGCTCATAGCATCGCTTGGTTTCCTTAGCCTTTTTCTTCAGGGTGTTCGAGCGGATTCTGTACCTCTACCACTAGAAAAAAAAGGTCAAGAAATTATCCAAGATGAAGCATCTTGCTTCGCTCCTAAAATGAAGATGAATCCCGTAGAGACTGAAGAAATTACAAAAATAGTGAATGAACTCATCGATCGAATTGCAGGCACAAGCGACCTGAGTACAGAAGTTTCTAATGCAGGTGAAGAGTCTTTCTTAACGGATCAGGCAGGATTTTCTGTAGGAGGCAGCCTTACTATTTATCGGATGCTTCTACGTGGTCATTGAAATCGGAAGAGGCCTTTGAGAAAGCAAGTCAAATAGAAAATGAAAGGCTTCTTTTCCAACAGCCTAATGCAGCCAACGTGCAAAGTGCTCACGGAATACAGAACTTGAGTGTAAAGATATCCTTGAGGGTTCGAGCCCTCAGCTGTTCGTTAGTAAAAATAAAGCTTCGAAAAAAGTCTAAAGAAATAGATTTATGGAGTGATATAGCAGAGCAATATAAAAATGCTGCTGAGTATGAGAAAAGAGCTGTAATAATGCATAATCTCGGACAAATAAATACAAGAGATCATTGGGCTTGGTCAAGTGATCTTCCAGTTGTTGATCGCTATTTTGCTCGAGTGAGTACCCCTGCTAGAATTGCTCGAGAGAATAGGCGTATTCAAGAGCGTGAAACTGCTCGATGTGCTCAAGCAGATGTCTTTGCTGGATATACTGCTAATCGTTTAGAAGAAGCCTCTGCTGCGTTGGAAAAAGCTACTAAAGCACGGCAAGCAAACATGGAAGAAGTGGCAATTCTATGGCTCAAAGCCGTCAGACAGTATCAAGATGCTTCTGACTTTCATGCCCAAGCAGCAAAAGCTACAATAAGAACAGATGTTGGTAGCTATGATCGTTTTGATAAGGCAGCTGTTATGCTTAGGACTATGGCAGTTCAATCTGAAAAAGAAGCTGATGAACGGGAGAAGTCAGGCAATAGGTGATAGGTGATAGGTGATATGTGATAGGTTGAAAGTATTCTGTTCGAAAGTTATTTTATTTATTACTGAACTTTGGCCATTTTTATAGGAGTGACATTATTTGCCTCAGTTTTTTAATATAATCAAAAAAAATAGAATGGGTAATTTTAGAAGAACAAGCGATACACTTTAACCGTCATTCCAGCGGACGCTGGAATCCAGAAGCCTGTCTGCACGAAAACTCCCAAAGAAGGAATATTGGCAGTGCTGAAGAGTTAGGGATCACCCAATTAATAATATACTATTAATTGGGAGATCAGTTCGTAGTTCGTAGTTCGCAGTTCGCAGTTCGTAGTAGTTTCAGTTCGTTAAATTAATTTGTAACGTGCTTTCAGTGTGCTTTCTAAAATTTATTTTTAGTTCTGTTTTATTGGCATCTATTTTTTGAAAATACCGTTTGTTATGCGTAAGTTATTTGTTAGGCCGTGCCTTAAAAGGATGCCAATCTGAAAGCCAAAAAACACAACTTTAATCTTGCATAACAATTAAAAAAAACTAATATGAGTATATAGAGCTTTCGAAAGTGCCCCCATTTTGATAATGGATCTTTATTATTTTTAGGTAGCTCGTACCTACCAACGTACCGTTAGTAGTGTTGAAAGGTTGAAAGGACGCTTTGCTGCTAATGCATTTTCTCTCAAAAATCGCCTCCAGTCGGACAGGCTCTAGTTACCTAAATTATGAAAATAAATACATTAAAAACCGTTATTATCTCATTAGGTTTATTGAGCTCTCAAGCTCTCTTTGCACAAGCTGAAAGTAGGCAGGAAGAAGCTCAAAGAGCTTTTTCTTACAATATCACTGCAAACAGTAATAATTCAGATGCTGATCGAAGTTGTTATATGATGATGAATCCTTCACTTGAAGGTATAGAGGAAACCCTACAAGGGTTGATTGTTAGTGAAAGACGACCACCAAGGCCATCGGAACTTAACGGCTTAGGAAATATTGCAAGCACTGAAGATGTTATATTTTCAACATCTTCTCATTCAATAATAAATACATCAGAAGTCTCAGTCCCCTCTATTAGATACGCATCGACAACAGTTGCTACCTCAGTTGTTTCAGATACTACAGCTGTTCCTTCGATTTTTGCCGAACCTGTTTTTCTAGAGGAAAAAACTCAATGTGCCCAAATCATTCAACAAATGATTAAAGCCTCCAAGCAGGAAGAAGATTGGAAGCAATACTACACTAATGCAGATGAACTTTGGGCACAATCTCAGAAAGCATGGGAAGAGAGAACAACGGCCACTTGGGAAGTAGAGGCCAAGAGCAAAGCTCTTGCTCAAGCTAACGAGCGTCTCGAGAGAGCAAAAAGAGTATTTGAAAATACCGATCTTAATAAAACAACCTTAGGACGCATTGCTAGTTTGGCAAATATGATAGCTCAAGGGGCGACTATGGTTCCTGGTGTCGTGGGGCAAGGTACAGCAGGAGTAATCGGAGTGGTGGATGTGGCTGCAGGAACCATCAACCACTTCTTAGAACATGCTCCCATCGATGCAGCAGAACTTGCTCAAAGAATTGCTGAGTATGCTGTCAATATGGCACGCGATGAGTCTCAGAAAACCAACCTGGCGGCTCCCGGTATTCAACAAGCTGCGGAGCAGGCGGAACTCCAAGCACGTATCAAAGAAAGTACCACACGCAAAGAGATGATCGAACGATTAGAGCCACCTGTGACTAGCTTTTCGCAGTCTGAATGGAACAGCTGGACTACCCTCATGATCCAAGCAGGGAGAGGAAATCCTACCGCCATTCCTCTCCTTGCCGAACATGGATTGTGCGATCCATTATGGGCCTCTGAAACTGTCCAGCGCGCTTGGGAAGAAGCAGAGGAAGATGAATTTTATGCAGCAGCCGAACAAAAGAAACTCCGCCTTGCTTCCTTCCAAGAAGCTTACAACAACGCTTCCGCAGCTCTCAACAAAGCTCGTGAAATAACAACAACAATCCAAGAAAAAGCTACCGAAGCAGAAGCACTACTCAAGAGCGCTCTGCAAATTCGCGAACATTGGAAAAACGAATTAGAAACAATCAGCGCAGCCCTAGATGAACTAGAACGACCTGGAAACAAAAGAAAGCCTGATAATGAAAAGGCTATAGAGGCTATCGAAGAGAAACAAAAAGAATGGAGCCATGCTTTGGCACAATTCAATGAGAGCTGCAACAAACTTCCATTAATAGAAGAACAATTAGCTAACGCTTCAGCTGCTTTAGCCGATCAAGAGGAGAAAATTCTTATTTTGAGCAACCAGTGCACCACAGCAAAAAAAACTTTTCAAAGAAACCAAGAAAGAATTACCACGCTTCAAGACCAAGGAGACCAAGAGAAAAAAAGAGCCAGACGCAGAACCTTTAGATTACCACAGCTAATCGTCACAGGCGAAGAAACTCTTAATGAACAAAGGATAACTGCTGCTTCCCTATCCTTTAGGATATCAGAGGAAATAGAGAAAAAAATAAAGTTCCCACTGATCTTAAATAAAGTCTATGAGATCGTTGGGAGATCACTTCTTGAGACTCAAGAACGGAAGAAGAGCCTAAGACCGCAGACCGGCACTTCTACTACCACGGAAGCGATGAAAGCCACAACTTCCTCTTTCTCATCGACAGGAGCAATGGCAGGAACAACCGAAAAAATTCTCCTTCCAGAAATTAGAAATCCGAGCCAAGCAGATCTTGCTCGTTGGAAAACACTCGAAACGGCTAAAGAATATATCGAAGAAAATAAATACCTCATCGCTACAATCAAAGCACGTATACCTCAATCTGGTGCTGCAACTGCGAGTGTGGCTAACCGTGGAATAACAGCAATTCACACAGATGACATGGGTGGACTTGAAGAAATTGAAGAGGCAGACTCCTCCGAGAGTGAGAATAATTCTAGTAACGAAGTGGAACAAGAGTTAAATCTATCTGTAGAATATACTCCAACGAGTTATCAGAACTCTTCCAATTATGACTGCAGCAGCAGTCCTCAACTTCCATCTTCCATCTCCCATCTTCCATCTCTTGCCGCCGCAGCAGGATCTCCAGCCTCTATTCGGCCTGATGGTCGAATAATAGTAATCAGCCAACGGCATCAAGCTCGAAGCGAAGCCTCCAGCCGTGCTTCCACCGCCATAGAACAAGCTCGGAGTGAAAGTGTGGCAAGCTACATTCGCACAGAAACCTCCCAGTATGGAAGTGTTACTGGGAGTATCCCAGCGAGTGTGAGATCTGCTGCAACTGCTGCAGAAAAAAAAGCTATGGATACGACCCTGAATACTGCTGAAGTAGAGGCCAAGAAATGGGTCGAGATGGTACGCCTTGCCGATAAAGCCAGAGTTGCTGCCGGAGGAACTCCTTTTCCCGATGAGGCAAGCCTCTTTGAGGCATGGCAACAAGCTGATCTGACGGCTGAAGCTGCTTGGGAAAAAAAGGAAAGATTGCGCGAAGAAGAAGAACAAGAGAAAGAGATGGCTGAAGCGTGGGAACCGAACACACGCCGCTGGGAAGCCAGAGCAACAGTTAATGCCTTAGAACTCGAACGTGAGGTGACAGAGCAAGAACTGAAGAACATTGGGAAACCGACCGTATGGGAAGTGGGCGATCCCAATTCCGATTGGAATAAAAGAAAAAATACGATTACCAACTATTTGGAGCAACTAGAAAAAGAGCTTATGGAAGCTCAGACAAAGTGGACTCAGCTTGCTAAACTCGAACTTGAAAAGAGTATCAATGATTTTAGCAGCGAATCAAGCGCTCCTTTAGTTCAGATTCTTCCTCTGCAGGAGGTGAAATTTGAACGATTAAAAGATCAAGATCAAGCCGTTTTAGACCTCTTTGAAAAAGTGATGGAACGCGAGAGCCAAGAAAAAGAGATTGAAATTGCAAAAGCCAAAAAAGCACGATTGAAACAAGAAGGAAAGGAGTACACAGAAAAACTCAATAGCAAAAGAAATCGTGAAGTTGGAACTTATCTTGCTGCTCCTACCGACCAAGAGCAGGGCGCTCAAGAACTCTACATTAAGGAGACTATGGGTGAGGCATTATATGCCGCTCGAGAAAAAATTCCTGAAGCAGAGAAAGCCTGGGAAACCAGAATTTCTATAGCACAGAACGCCCAACAGACTGCGCAGAAAATGGCAGATTCAGAGAAGAATAATGCAGCAACGTTGTTAACGGCAAAACGGGTGAAAACAATGCTTGAGATTGACAAACAGGCCTTAGTGGTCTTGCAAGAAGAGATCAAACGGCTTGAAAAAATTGAGGCTATTTGGAAGAGACAACTGGAAGTAGATAAGAGAGCCCCTGCCTTAAGGCGCCTTACTGCTGTTCGTGACTTTCATCTCCATTGCAATCGTAACGCTTGGGCAGCTCTACCACACGAAGAACAGGAAATATACAACGAAGTGGTCGACTATGCCAATGCAATCACAACCGTGGCCGAAGCCCAAGAGCTTCAAGAAACAAAAAAATGGGCTGAAGAACTTCGAGAGAATGCTCATCAATTTCAAAAAAAATTCCTCATTTTGCCTTCAACAAAAAAAAGAGCTAAAGAAGTTGCTATCAAAGCTGAGAGAGCATTAAAACAACTCATCCTTCAAGAGGAAAAGAGAAAAGAGGCTATTCGATGGGCACAGCTAACCTCTGAAGAGAGAGAGACTGAAATAGCCTTTACTAAAAGAGTGCCTGAAATAGATGTCGAAGCTAATGCACTTCGTCTAAAAATTAAAAACGTAGAAATCATTGCTAACACTGCTAAAGATCAGATTAATAATGTTTCTAATGAAAATGCAATTCTTCTTTGGGATGAGGCAATTCAAAAAGCGAGTGATGCAGAAGTAGCTTGGGATAAAGTTATAGAACTTTATAAAAGATCCTTAAGCCAATTTTCTAAAGTTCCTCAACGATTTAAATCGCATTGGATTGTAGAACTTGAAAATGCAGAAGATATGAAAGCTACTTGGGCTACTTCAGTTTTCTGGAGATCATCTAAAAAAGTAGCAAGCATGACTTTAGCTGCTAGAAATAAAGCAGAAACTGAATCTAATGAAACAGCAATACTTCTTTGGGACGAGGCTATTAACATGACAAAACAAACAGAATTAGCTTGTGTTCAAACTGTAAAATCCCTTCAAAGAGGACGAGATAATGCCCCTGAGAGATTTAAATCATGGTGGATTAAAGAACTTGAAAATGCAGAAGATATAAAAGAAAATTGGTCAGCTTCAGTTACTTGGAAAGAAGCTAAAAAGGCGGCAAGTATAGCTTTTGCTGCTAAGAGTAAAGCCGAGCATGTTCTTTATCCATTGGCTTCTTATTGGGATGAAGCTATTCAAAAAGCTCATGAAACAGAACTAGCTTACGATATGTCTTTAAAAGCTTTTAGAAATGGCCAATCCAAAACTTCTAAGAGATTTAAAAATTCGTGGGACGTAAATATTAAAAAAATACAAGAAATGAAGATTGCTTGGAATGGTAGAGTTGCCGAGTGGAATATTGAGAAAGCAAATGCATTACAAAAAAATAGAGAAATTATATTAAAAAATTAAAATCCATTATGAAACGCACCGTTTTTTTATTAATAAGTTTTTTTGTAAATTCTTCTTTGCTCGTGCAAGCAGAAGAAGCTCATCCTACTAGTAGTTCAGAGAATATCCTCAATGAATCCATTCGTCCTTCTCTCATGATGTTTAATGGAGGAGCTCCTAAGGCTGTAGGAAAAGAAATTCAGGATGTAGAAAAATTATTAGAAGGAGGAGGGAATAGCCCTCAAGAAGAAAATGAGAACTTGTCTTCACTGTCTACTGAGACAGTGCCGAGCTTCGTCGCTCCGGCGCTCGAGCTCTCAGGTATACCCTATATATTTTCTCCTCTGGACTCCGAAGCTCCTTGTTCCTCATCAATCGTAGGGACAGTGAAGGCAGGTTCTAATATTAACGATTCCGTTGAGAATGCAGGAGAGAGCAGTTTTCAATGTGATGTTGCACCTAAAATGCAGATGGATTCAGATGCAGAAATTGCAACTTTGAGAGAACTGTTTACCGGTTTAGGAGTAAACGATATTAATAAAATAGCTGCTGAAAAGGAAATTGCAGAAGTTACAACGGCTATAACTACTGGAATTAATGAAAAAAACAAGGCAATATCAGTAGCTCGTACTGAAATTGGGGAGCACAATGCTGGAGTTAAAAAAACAAATAAAACTACTACTATAGTAAAAGTGGAGCCAGAAGTTCAAAGAATTAATAAAATCAATGTCAATAATCTATGGGAAAATAAGGCTATTGAGTTTAGGGTAAAACGAAACGAAGAGCATAATTCAGCTAAGGCTGTTTATCTTGCTAAACTTGCCCAAATCTACGGAATCGCTGCTGAAGAAATATCT
>DATEBV010000241.1:0-5030 GCA_035287205.1 Chthoniobacterales bacterium
ATGCGCAGCTCTCGAAAAAATGGCCCCTACCAATTACTTGCTACCATGTGGGAGAAAGGCCAAACTCCGCTATAAAAAAACTGGCGAAGTCATACTCAGCGCTACCATCCAAGATCTCTTTGGACTTACTAAAGCTCCTCAACTTGCTCAAGGACGTGCTCACGTCACCATCGAAATCTTAGCTCCTAACAGACGCCCTATCCAAACAACCAGCGATTTGAATTCTTTCTGGAACACAACGTATCCCAAACTCAAAGGAGAACTCTCTCGCCGCTATCCTAAGCATGAGTGGAAATAGCCGCTTTGCGGCTATTAGGAGATAGGAGATAGGAGATAGGAGATAGGAGATGAAAGAGAGGGGAGAGATCTGCTGGTGCAAACAACAAGAGAATTTTAGAATCCTCAATTTAGACTAAAGAGTAACTACCAATGTACCGTTGGGAGATGGAAGATGGGATCGAAGCCTGCTAAAGCAGCCTAATAGCTATAAGTATAGCTTTATTGATTTTTAAACTTTGTTTAGATTCACGCTTTGCGTCTTGCCTTCTTGCCTAACCTCCTATCTTCCATCTTCTATCTTCCATCTTCTCTTCAATTCCTCGGCCACTGAGGAGGATTTGCTGGAGGAGTATCTTCTCCAGTCATTTTCTTTTCGACAAAGGTTGCAGAACCGCTGACATCTTCACCGAAGCCACGAATCATATTACAACCGGAAATTAAAAAAGAGACACTTACAAGTAAAGAGAGTGTTACAAACGTAAAAAGAGTGTGTTGTTTCATGTAATGTAGGTATTCAAACCCCCTCCTGCAGAGGACGGATCTGAACCAAATGGTTGGACTGCAAATGTGTAATGTAAAAACATTGCATAGTTTGTTGAGGTGCTACTGGACAGCCTGTTTCGGCATTTAGCCTTAGCCTTTAGCCTAGCCGTTCGGAGATCACCTCCGAAGGAGAAGGACGAAACGGTTGCATCTAAGAATATTAGTAGTAGCTTCGTCCCACTGCACAGTAACTAAAGTAAAGATAGCAGAAAACAAGTAACGGGTAAAGGGTGAAGGGTATCAAGTACGCGCCTAAGGGAATTGAGATCCTGCTTTAACTTAGAATACGAACTGCGAAACAGCTTAGCCAAACTAATTAATTAAGTTCACCGCTAAGTTTCTTTTTTTATGCTCTTTTGTGGCTATTCCCTCTGCCTGTCACGGTAACGTTGGTGCAAAAACATTTCAGTTCCTTTTGAGCTCACGGGGGCTGAATGCTGCCCCTTGTTCCTCAAGTAATTTATCAAACCGGTCATAGCAATTAGCATAAAAAGGATAGTAGTCACTCTCTCCTTGGGAGGGACGATAACGCCAATGTTTATAGGACCAAAGCCAGAGTTCAGGATGTCTCTGAATCTGCGGTTCAAGAGCATCCCAACAGGCTTGAGTAATGGAAGCCACACTACTTTCTGAAGTAATCGTTATCGGAGAAAGAAATCGAATATGATGTCCTCCCTGTGGACGAGGAAGGCACTCTACGGGAACAAGCGTGGCTCCCGTACGCAATGCTAATTCTGCTGGCAGCTTTGTTACAGGAACAAGAAGTCGACCAAAACAACGAATGACAACAGGCCCTTCATGCGGCTTAAGATTAAGATCAATGAGAAGCCCCATTTTTCCTCCTGCTTTAAGATTGCGCAATGTTTTAAGCATTGCACGCTCTTGAGGAATAATCTTATTTCCAGTAACGGATCGCCATTGGTCAAAAAGTGGACCAATCAATGGATTTTTAAATTTTTGTGCAATGAGCGACAATGGAGAGGAGTAATACGATCCTGATAATTGAGCAACCCATTCAAAATTTCCTGCATGAAGGCAACAGTAAATGATGGAAACTCCCTTGGTCGTGTGAAAAGGCTTAGAATCAACTTCCTCTATCGTAACAATTTTTTGAACAACTTCAGACGTTAAATTTGGAGACCAGAAAAGTTCGAGCACTGTTGTGGCAAAGATACCATACGACTTACGAGCAATCTGCCAACGTTGTTTTCTATTAAATTTCTCACCAAAAGCTGCCTTTAAATTAGCTAAAGTGACTTCACGTCGATGAGAGTCAAAAAGAAAAAAAACTGATCCAGCAAAAGATCCTAAGGGACGAAGCCAACTCAAAGGCAAACATTGGACAATCCATGCTCCAGTAAGAAGACCTATATATTCAAGACGATAACGAATTTTTTTCCACATAAGAGCATTTCAGTCGGCGCTACGCGACGACTGAAAGTAAAATAAGAGATTTTTAACCTTGTTAGTCATGATTGCTTAGGTTGACATGATTTTCTTTCCTATCAAGTTGATCAAGATGTTTGCTTGATTGCAATAGTCTTATACCGGTGGTGTATAAAATTGAGCCTTCGATTACATATTAGGCTAATTTTATCAACATCACTTTATTTCGCAGAAATGAAGTGATGTTGGTAATCTACGCGCGGAAAGAGCGGTTTTGGTTCTCCTGCACAATAGCCTTCAGGAAGAGGAGGTAGTTCAATTTCACCAACAAGAGAGAGTGGTTCTAATGCAAGTTGGCCAAAGATCTCTTCTGCAGCAGTCGGAGCAACAGGCATGAGTAAAGTTGCTGCAATACGTGTTGACTGAAGAAGCGTGATTAAAACAGCATCAAGTCGCTCGGCTGCATCAGGATCTTTTGCAAGTTTCCAAGGTGCCATTGTATCGACAAAAGCATTGGCTCGGTAGAAAAGCTCCACCATAGTTTCAAGCCCAGCATGAATTTGCAGATGATCCATCTGTTCTCTATAGCTCTTCACAGAAGCCAAATCAGCTTCTCTGTGACGAAGGCACTCTTCTGGCAAAATTACATTCTTTAATATCCCAGCACGGTAGCGATGAATCATACTTAAGGTACGATTGAGCAAATTACCAAGACCGTTCGCTAATTCTGTATTATAACGCCCCTCAAGACGTTCTTCATTAAAATCAGCATCACGCCCCATGACGGCATCCCTCATCAAGTAATAACGAAGAGCTGAAGGCCCATAACGTTCTACTAATGCAGCAAGATCAATGACATTACCTGTGCTTTTGCTAATTTTTTCACCTCGGAGGCTCCAAAACCCGTGCACTAAAAGCTGAGGCATCTGATCATCAGAAAATCCCATCGCATGAAGCATGCAAGGCCAATAAACACCATGAGCCGGCACCATAATATCTTTACCAATCACATGATGGTCACATGGCCAGATATCTGAAAAATTGGGCAGCTTCAGATTTTTTTCTTCATCGTGACTTTGGATCTCTGCAGCATAACCCGCAAAACTGATATAATTAATCAAGGCATCAAACCAAACATACGTCACAAAATTAGCATCAAAAGGAAGTTCGATCCCCCATTCCAAGCGACTCTTAGGACGCGAAATACAGAGGTCTCCATTAATTTTAGCGGCTGCATTCTTAAGCTCAGTCTGTCGAAAACTAGGAGTCACAAAATGAGGGTGATTTTCCAAAAACTGAGCCAACCACTCTTGACACTTTGAAAGACGAAAATACCAATTCTCTTCTTCTAAAAAAACAACCTCTCCCCATTCGGCACCAAATTCACCATCCTCTCCACGTTCTTTATCGGTAAGAAACTGCTCTTGTCTAACACTGTAGTATCCTTGGTAAGAGTCTTTATAAAGCCAGTCTTGATCAAAGAGTTGAGTCAAAATTTTCTGTACCACGGCATGATGATGTCGATGAGTGGTCGCCGCCCATCCGTCATAGGAAATAGCAAGTTGTTGCCAAAGTTCCACAAATTTTTCTGATATGTTATCAGCAAATTTTTGAGGAGAGATTCCTTGCTGCTCTGCAGCCTGTTGCACCTTTTGCCCATGCTGGTCCACTCCTGTCAGAAAAAAAACCTCTTTACCTCGCTGCCGTTGATAACGAGCTAATACGTCCGCTAGAATTTTTTCATAAGCATGACCAATATGTGGAGGGGCATTAGTATAATCAATGGCAGTGGTAATAAAGTAGGGTTTCATAAGCTTGCTACCAACAGCACTTCATTTCTACAAAATGAAGTGCCGTTGCTAAAATTGGCCAAGGATGTAATCGAAATCTCAATTTTATACACAACACAAAACTATTGCAAACAATCAAACTAGTAGATAAGGCGACTAATTCCAGGGCTAATTCACCGAAATGCGCAAACGAAGATAATTTTAGCAACGTCACTTTATTTCATAGAAATGAAGTGACGTTGCTAGTCACGCAATCTTCCCTCCCCAAGAAAGAATCTTTGCTTTTGTTCCAGCTGCTTCTGCTTCAGGAATCTGATGGTTTCGAACGTAAAAGAGGGAAAGGCTGGACCATGCCAGCTGATCATTCGGACGAAGCGTGGTTGCTTTAAGTCCGGCTTCGATGGCCTCGGAATAGTGGCCTAACTTCATCAATGCCATCCCAAGCGCATGCCAACCGTCAAAAAAATCAGAATCAAGCTCTATACAATGACGATATTTAATGACAGCCGCCTCAAGATCACCAATAGCAATATCACCACTGGCTTCATCAAAAAGTTCTTCGCAGGCCTTCAGATCCACCTCCTTCGGAGGAAGGATCTGAATTAAATAATCGGGTTGCGAAGTCATAGAGGGATTGTACCAACGTAGTCCAAGCAGGAAGATATCCTCCCATTAGGCACTCAGTCCTCGCTACGCGACGACTGAAGAATTTTTACACTAAACCAAACCTTCAATTTATAAAGATTTTCACCACTCCAGACTACAGCCTATAGCCTCTATTCGGCCTGTTGGCCGAATAATTACTTTTACTTCAGTCGCTGCGCAGCAGGGATTGAATGCCTAATGTGGTGAATTTCTTTTTTCTCTTTTTACTATCGTCGAGCCCCACGACGCTTCTCGTGACGAGCATTCATCATCGTAATATTGGCATCGGCTCTGGCTTTTTGGAGCCACTCTACGAAAAGTAATTGACGTTGCTGATCAAGAAGCCCTTGCTCAATTTCAGAATGATGTGTATTCCAATCTTCCTGA
>DATEBV010000242.1:0-3651 GCA_035287205.1 Chthoniobacterales bacterium
GTGCGCAGCCGAATTTGAAGCCTCTACTCCCTATTTTTATTCGACCTACGGAGATGAAGATGAAACACGTCCAAGCACCAAGAAAAAAGTAATGATTCTTGGCGGTGGACCTAATCGAATAGGACAAGGCATTGAATTCGACTATTGTTGTGTCCATGCTACTTTTGCCCTAAAAGAAGAGGGGTATGAGACGATCATGGTTAACTCCAATCCTGAAACCGTCTCTACTGATTATGACACAAGTGATAAACTCTATTTCGAGCCCCTCACCCTCGAAGATGTTCTCAATATTTATGAACGCGAAGAGTGTGATGCTGTCGTTGTTCAATTCGGTGGGCAGACTCCCCTCAATCTAGCGGCCTCGTTACAAGCCCATGGAGTCACCATCATTGGCACGCAACCACAGAGTATCGAGATGGCAGAAGATCGAAAGTGTTTTGCTGCTATGCTCAATAAACTGGGCCTTCTTCAAACCACCGGTGATACTGCTACGAACGAAGAGGAAGCCGTTGCCATTGCAGCACGCATTAGCTATCCTGTCTTGGTACGTCCTTCGTTTGTTCTAGGAGGTCGTGCTATGGAGATTGTCTACAACGAACTTGATCTTCGTCGTTATATCAAAACGGCCGTTGCTATCAATCCAGAACACCCCATCCTTGTCGACCGATTCCTTGAAGATGCTATTGAAGTTGATGTTGATTGCCTAGCTGATGGCCACCAATGTGTCATCGGTGGTATTATGGAGCATATTGAAGAAGCAGGCATTCATAGTGGTGATAGCGCCTGCGTTCTCCCTTCCTTCTCTCTCTCTCCAAAAGTCCTTCATCAAATCCGTATAGCTACTAAAGCCATGGCGATGGAACTCCATGTTCGAGGCCTTATGAATGTCCAATTTGCAGTCAAAGATGAGGAAGTCTACATCCTTGAAGTGAATCCTCGGGCTTCACGTACGGTCCCTTTTGTGAGTAAAGCAACAGGAGTTCCGCTAGCAAAGCTTGCTGCGAAAATCATGGCAGGACGAACCCTTGCTGATCTCCAATTTACCCAAGAAGTTATCCCTAAACATTTCTCCGTCAAAGAAGCCGTCTTCCCTTTCGTGAAGTTTCCAGGAACCGACATCGTACTAGGTCCTGAAATGCGCTCTACAGGTGAAGTCATGGGGCTCGACCTAGACCTTGGCTGTGCCTACGCCAAAGCTCAAATGGCAGCACAACCTTCTCTCCCTCTCGGAGGCAATCTCTTTATCAGTGTCAAAGATTCTGATAAAAAAGCCGTCATCCCTGTGGCTCGTGAATTTGCTAACCTTGGATTTGTCCTCCATGCGACTCATGGCACGGCAACGATTATCCAAGAAGCAGGCATTCCTGTTATTGAACTAAAAAAACTCAGTGAAGGTCATCCTAATGTCTTGGACATGATTAAAAAAAGAGAAATGCACTTCATCATTAATACTCCTAGTGGCAAACAACCACGCCATGACGAAATCAAAATTCGCAGCAGCGCTGTGGCCAATCGAGTTCCTACGATGACAACCCTCCGCGGAGCTATCGCTAGTGCAGCCGCCATTCGTAGCCTTCGTGCTGGTCCTCTTGAAGTACGAAGCATTCAGGAATACCAAAACCATTAAGAGAAGAAATTAACCACAAAAGAACACAAAGGACACGAAAGAAGAAGTAAAGAGTGAAGAGTAAAGGGTCAAGAGTAGCTGGCGCTAATTGAGAAGCTCATTTATAATTTATCGTCAATCTCGAAAAACAGGCATCTAAAAATCAATTTCAATCTTCAAGTAGAATCACCTACAGCCTATAGCCTTTAGCCTCCAGCCTTTGAGCTCAGAAATTTTGGCTACCAATAAAATTAAAAATCGTTTTCAAAAATCGTTTACTCTAGGACAGACTCTACGTAGTGACGAAAAGGGTTCTCAAAAAAGCCTTCCAGGAGTGCATCGTTCTATCCATGTTCCTGAGCACAATAAGGTTCAAGGGGAATTTCGTAACAACTTTGGTGGTTTTTTGCGCAAGCTACTTGCCTTCACAGGACCAGGATTTTTAGTAGCGGTTGGCTACATGGATCCTGGTAATTGGGCTACGGATTTAGCCGCAGGCGCTCAATTTAATTATTCTCTGCTCTGCGTCATTATGATCTCCAATTTAATGGCGATGCTCCTCCAGATGCTTTCGCTTAAATTAGGCATTGTAACGGGACATGACTTGGCTCAAGCCTGTCGACAACATTATAGCCGTCCTGTAACTCTATTTCTCTGGATTCTATGTGAAGTGGCTATTGCTGCCTGCGATCTTGCTGAAGTGATTGGATCTGCCATTGCGCTTAATCTTCTCTTTCATATCCCTATCCTCTGGGGAGTGGGAATTACAGCCCTTGATGTTTTCGCCTTACTCTTTCTCCAGCAAAAGGGATTTCGTTATCTAGAAGCTCTTGTGATTGCTCTCATCGCTGTTATCGGAATCTGCTTTGGATTGGAAATTCTATTTTCTCGCCCTTCTATGATAGGTGTGGCGGCAGGATTTATTCCTCATATCGAAATTGTCACTAACCCAGGAATGCTCTTCATTGCTATTGGAATCTTAGGAGCTACGGTCATGCCCCACAATCTCTACCTTCACTCTTCTATTGTGCAAACACGATGCTATCCCCTCACCGAAGTGGGAAAGAAAGAAGCGATTCGTTTTGCAACCATTGACTCCAATACGGCGCTTTTTCTAGCGATGTTCATCAATGCCGCTATTCTCATTGTCTCCGCCGCAACTTTTTTTCAATCAGGACATTACGAAGTTGCAGAAATTCAAGATGCTTATAAACTTCTTTCACCCATGCTTGGAGTGACCGGCGCCAGCACGCTCTTTGCCATTGCTCTTCTCGCAGCAGGTCAGAATAGCACCCTCACAGGAACTATGGCTGGTCAGATAGTGATGGAAGGATTTCTTCAAATTAGACTCAAACCATGGATAAGACGTCTTCTTACGCGCTCGCTAGCAATCATCCCAGCCATTATTGTTGTCTATTTCTTTGGCAATGGAGCTATGAATAGCTTACTTCTCATCAGTCAAGTTATCCTCAGTATGCAACTTAGTTTTGCGGTCATTCCTCTCGTGAAATTTACTAGTAGCCGGCATATCATGGGAGAATTCGTCAACTCTTTTGTGATGAAAAGTGCTGCATGGAGTGTAGCTGTTATTATTGCAGGACTTAATATGTGGTTACTTATCATTACAGTAAAAAACTGGTTGTAAGCTTAAGAAAAAGAAAATAGCCATAAAAGAACACAAAAAAGCACAAAAAAAGTTAATGAAGATTCAACTCTCTTTTTGTTTATCTTCATTATAACTAGAGCCCGTCCTGAATCATCGGATCCTTTATTGGAGATGGTTCAGAGCTCAAAAATGAAAAATATAAATACTCAAAAATACCATTTTTTCGAAAATTAATTGGTTATAGTGAGCAACTTTTTAAATCAATTGCCGCAGGCAAGAAAATAAACTCGTTACCCTTTACTCGTTACTCGTTACATGTCTGTAGCTAAGCCAGGTACCAAGCAAAAATAAAAATCCATTTTTAAAACCGGGTCACTTTCGGACTCTAAATATCTTCCTTCTCTTTTTTTTGTGGTTAATCCTTTTCTCATTCCAAACA
>DATEBV010000243.1:0-8064 GCA_035287205.1 Chthoniobacterales bacterium
CACAAGGAGCATTGACTCAGACAATAAACTGCTATAAAACAAGTAAAGATAATGCTTTTATGCCATATCAAGATGAATGGAATAAAGCACTTGAAAAATTAATAGTTGTTGAGAATAATTTGCAAACTTGGGTGGAAGGCATAAGATATTCCACTCAAAATACAAAAGAAAAAGTTGCTGTAGAGGCTAAGAAACTTTGGGATCAAGCTGAATTAGAAACACAAGGTGTTTCTACTCTTGAAAATAATATTTTTTATCATCCTCAGTTTAGACGTAGTTCATATTGGGATGAAATAATTCAAAAAGCTCATATAGCAGAACAAGCTTGGATTCAAGTTATAAAGACATATAAAGAAAGTAGTGAGAAAGTACCTAAACAAATAAATAAAGATTGGAATGCAGCAATTCAAAAAGCAGAACAAAATCAAGCTTCTTTTGCTAGTAAGATTGTTAATTTAGAGAAGAAAAAAAATGAAGCATTACAAGAAAAGATTACCGAACTTCGGAGTAAAATTAAAAAAGATGAAAAGTTTGCTAATGATACTGTGACCAAAGCTAGTATTGCTTCTGGTAAAGAAGCCGTTTCTCTATGGGAAGAAGCAATGAAAGCAGTAGATAATGCAGAGATGGCTTGGACTACTACTGTAACAGCTTATGAACAAGGTATAGATCAGAATCCTGAACAATTGAAGCCTTCTTGGAGAGAATTTCTTAAAAATATAAAAGAAGAGCAATCTGCATGGACTACTCAGAAGGGTGTTTGGCAAAAAGAAAGAGAAATTTGTTTAGCAGAATTTATTAAGAAAGAGGCTGAAGATGTAGAAAATGCTGCTGAGTGTGCGAAGGAAGAGGCTTTAAAAATCCAGCCTACTCAACAAGGAACTAAAGTAAGTGCCGATGCATGGGACAAAGCATTAAATTTAGCACAAAATGCAATGCATGAATGGGAAAAGGTGATTTTATTTTATGAAAATAACCTTGTTGAGCAAGAGTATGCTCAAAATCAGAAAAATCGTTGGACTGCTAAAATACTTTGGCGTGTAGCTAATAAAACAAAAGATGCAGCTGACGCTTCTAAAATACAGGCTGATTCTTTTCCAGAAGGAACAGCTGAAAGTGTGGAAGCATGGACAGGTACTCTGAAATTGGCTCAAGAGGCAGAAAAGATATTAAAAGAAGCAATGAACTACTATACAACAAGTAAAGATAATGCTCTTCCAAAATATCAAAATGAATGGGAAGGAGCAATAATAAAGCTAAATATTTGGGAAAATAATTTGTCAATTTGGATAAAAGGGATAGTTAATCAAAAAAATCTAGTTGAATTTAAGCTTGCTAAATCAAATATAAAAATTACCTTAGATAAAGCAACCAAGGCAAGTGAAGCTCATAATTCTGCTAAATCTTGGTTTTTTGATACAGATGCGACCATTAATAATGCCGTTAAGACTGCTATAAAAGCTAAGGATGAGTGGAATCAAGCACTACTAGCTTGTGAAAATACATTAGAAAAAGCTAATGCAGCTAATGTTTCTGAAGCTGATAGAAATACTTTGATTAATAAAAGAAATGATGTTCAAAAGGAATTAAGCAAGTGGATTGTTTCTGAAGCGATGGCAGAATTCGAAAAAGCTAAATGGTATGCAGAATCTTCTTGGAATAGAGCACAAAGAATAAGTTGTATTGCTAAAAATAAAATTCCTTTATCAAATAATTCAGAACATACTTGGGATGATGCTGCAGAAACTGCTAACCAAGCTAAAGAAACGTGGAGGCAAGTGTTAGAAGCTTATGGAACTGTATTAGAGAAAATTGATAATCTAGTTCATATTCCTCAAGTTATTAGAAATGTTTGGATTTCTAATATAAAAGAAGTTCTAAATAAGACAAAATTTGAAGAGGCAAAATGGACTGTACAATCTGATTGGGCTCAAGCAGAAGTTAAAAGTACAATAGCTTGTTATGCTGTGCCTTGGCCTTGGCCTTTATCGTTTATTAATAGTGAATCAACTTGGAATAAAGCTGTTGAAACTGCTAAGGAGGCTAAAACAGCATGGGATCAAGTTATACAGGCTTATAAAATTATATTAGAGCGAGTTGAAGAACTTAGTATTACTGAAATTGATAGAAATGCTTTGGAGAAAGCAAAAAAGCAAGCTGAAGGTAAATTAGAGGAATGGAATAATGAAGTTGCTAAACGAAGGAATAGGTTCTAGCTAACTTTATTGAAAAAGCAGCTAATAGTAAAGTTCTCTAAAATAAGTAACTTATGTATAAAAAACTGGATTTTTAAAATAAACATTGAGAAACAGAACTCAAAATTATATCCTTTACTTTAAAAATAGATTATAAATTTTTAAATCTTATTTTATGAAAAATTCAAATTTTCAAAAATTTCTCTTTCTACTTTTTCCTGTTCTTCTATTAAGTCAACTTGGAGCAATATCTCTTTCGAGTATTGAAAAGAATATAGAGGAAGATAATACCCATTATTTTGTATCCTCAATTTCTAATCTTCCCATTCTGCAGATGGATCCAGCGATGGTTGAAGAGGTAATCCAAGGAGTAGCAGATTTAAAACAAGGTTTAGGATTTTCAACAACTTCCGTTTTAGTGCCTCTCAATAATACAGTAGTTACAATAGCAGATGGGACGGGGGGATCGATTTTTCCTAATGGTAAGTATTCGCCTAATCCATCGGAAAAATATGATAGAGAATCAACTGGTCATCAGAGTTCTTCCTCTTGTGTTCACAGCAGTGAATCTCACCTTCCATCTTCTATTTCTCATCTTCTATCTCCTACCGCAGCAGCGGTATCTACAGCCTATAGCCTACAGCCTACAGCCTCTATTCGGCCTGTTGGCCGAATAGTTACTCCTAATGTACTTAGATTAAGAGGAGGTGGGCAAAAATCATCTAATACTACTGGAGTGCTGAGATCCACTAGAGAAAGTGAAGAAGAGGAGTTAAATAATATAGCTCAATCTTACAGGGTAGAAGCTATCAACATGGAAAATCTTGTTGATATTGCTGAAGCTCAAGCTAAAGAGATCAATTGTAATGACCAAGGTGCCTTTGAAGAAGTATGGAATTATGCAAAGAAGTGTGCTGAAGATGCTAGGTTAGCTTGGACACAGGTTGTTAATATTTACCAAGACTTTAGAGGAACTATTCCTGAGAATGGGAGAGGAGCTTGGGTGACTCTTTTCAATGATGCCAAGTATAAAAAAGCAAAATTTACTGTGGCCCCTTATTGGTTCGAAGTTTATAAAATGGCAGAAATAGCTACTGCTGCTCAAGCTGAGCAGATCAACTTTGATAGCCAGGATGGAATAAGATGGAATCATGCAAAGAAAAGTGTTCAAGATGTTGAATTAGCTTTGGATAAACTTGTTCAAATGTACCAAGATTTTCGAGAAACTATTCCTGAAAGTGAGAGAGAAGCTTGGGATATGGATCTTCATGATGCCCAATATAAAAAAGCATGGTTTGCTTTGGAGCCTTACCTACTTGAAGTTAGAAGAATAAAAAAAATTATTGATGATAATGAAGATCAAGCTGAGGTAATCAGCTATCACAACACAGATGCCTTTGAAGTAATATGGGATCAGGTAAAGCAGAATGCTCACAATGCTGCATTAGCTTGGGATCAAGTTATTCAAATAAGTCAAAATTTTCGAAACACTCTGCATGAAAGCAAGAGAAAAGCTTGGGACATTGATGTTAATAAGTTTCAATATAATAAAGCATTGTACACTGTGGGACCTTACTCACTTGAGGCTAAAAAAATAGCAAGGATAGCTGAGGCAGCTAAAGCTCAAGCTGAGGAGATAGGCTGTGACGACAGAACAGCCTTTGAAATGGCATGGAATAAAGCACAGAAGAGTTTTCAAAATACTGCATTAGCTTGGGATCAAGTTATTCAAAGATATCAAAATCTCCGAGGAACTCTTCCTGAAAGCGAGAGAGAAGCTTGGGATGTTTGCCTTAACGAAGCTCAATATAATAAAGCATTTTATACTGTGGAGTCTTATTTGCTAGAAGCTAAAAAAATAACAAAAATAATTGCTGCTTCTGAAGCTCAAGCTAAGCAGATCAGTGTTGATGATACAGATGCCTTTGAAATAGCATGGAGTATAGCAAAAAAGTATATTAAAGACGCTGAGTTAACTTGGAATCAGATTGTTCAAATGTATCAAAATTTTCAAGAAACACTTCCTGAAAGCAGAAGAGAAGCATGGGATATTTCTTTCCATATAGCTCAATATAATAAAGCAATATATACTGTGGAGTTTCACGCGCTTGAGGCTAAAAAAATGGAAAAGATTGCTAAGGTTGCTTCTGTTCAAGCTGAAGAGATGAGTTTTAACGATAGAGAAACCTTTGAAGCAGGATGGAATAAGGCAAGAAAAAGCGCTCAAGATACTGTATTAGCTTGGAATAAAGTTGTGCAAATGTATCAAAACCTCCGAGAAACTTTGCCTGAAAACCAAAGAGAAACTTGGGATGTTTACCTGGATATGGCCCAATATAGTACAACATGGTATACCGTGAGGCCTCATATACTTGATGCTAAAAAAATAGAAGAGATAGCTGATATTGCTGAAAATAAAGCTAAGGAGATCAGCTATGAAAATAAAGAAACCTTTGAAATAGCATGGAATCAGGCAAAAAAGAGAGCTGAAGAGACTGCATTAGCTTGGGACGAAGTCGTTCAAATGTATCAAAATTTTCGTGAAAGTCTGCCTGAAAATAAGAAAAAAGATTGGGATATGGCTTTCGAAGCAAAAATCGCACGGAAAGCTCAATATATAATACAACCTCTTTGGTTAGAAGCAGAGAGAAGTGCTAAAATAACCTCTGCAGCACGAAAAAAAGCAGAAGAAGCAAATCCTGAGGATACTGAATCTTTTGAAGAACTCTGGTCTAGCAGTATAAGCGCAGTATGGAATACAAAGTTAGCTTGGGATCAAGTTGTTGAAAAATACGAAGAGTTTAGTGGAACAATCCCTGAGAGCCAGAAGGCAGCATGGGATACTCTATTGAATGAGGCTTGCTATTTGCAAATATACTACACTGCTCGATCTTATTGGATGGAAGCTTTAAAATCAGGGAAGATAGCACTTATTGCGAGAGATAAGGCTTTGTTAATGAGTTGGGATAATAGGATAGCTTTTGAAACAGCCTGGAATAGTGCTAGTCAAAAAGCTGAGTTTGTTGTATCTGCTTGGAATAATGCTCTGCAAAAATGTACAGAGCTTCAAGAAAGTGTTCCTGAAAAGGAGCGTGCTAATTGGGATGCTTATTTTACAACGCTTCAAATTCAAAGAGAATATTGGAATTCACAACGTGATTCTCTTCAGATTGAAAGGGAGAACAAACAACAGCAGCTACAGCAGCAACCACAACAGAAGCGGCAGAAGCGATCACATGGAGCTTTGTCGTGCTGAGTTACCTTGCTGAATTATATAAAGAGGCTTGGGAGATGACAGGCAAGTTCCTTCAAGCGAAGGCTGCAGAGGCAGCAGAAGTCGAACAGAACGGAATTGTCAATCTCAAAAAGCAGGCATCTAAAAATCAATTTTAATCTTCAAGTAGAGTTACCTACAGCCTATAGCCTACAGCCTATAGCCTCTATTCGGCCTGTTGGCCGAATAGTTACGCCTGATCCCATAGTGCAATTTCTGCTTGATTCCATAGTTCAGAAGCATTTTCTGCAGCAGAGGAGGCTGTGTTATACAAATTGTTAAAGCGAGCTTTTTCGGATGGTTTGTTGCTTACTATTGCTTTTGCCGCTTGGGTATAATAATCGGCAGTCGCTTGATTTGCCTCGGCTGCTTTAATCCAGAGTGCGGCAATTTCTTCCTGGTTTTCTTTCGTGAGTTGGGTGGCTTTTTCAAGTGCTTCGGAGACATTTTCTAATCGGTAAACACTACATTTAGCAGAGGAAGCTGCTTTTTCAAAGGCGTAGCCGCGCAAGCGCTCCGTTGAGTTGTCACTTGATAAGGTTTTCGCAGCTTGGGCGTAGTATTCTGCAGCTTCTTCACTTTGCGTTGCTATTTTGTGATAAAGTTCTTCTTGGTCTATTTCTGTGACTTGAGAGACCTTTTCAAGTGCTTCGACGGCTTTTTTTAGTAAGTAAGTACCTTCTCTAGCAGAGAGGGCTGATTGTTTGAAGTTGTCGAAGCGAGCTCGTTCGATTGCATTGTCGCTTACCTTTGCCTTTGCAACTTGAGTGTAATAATTGGCAGCTTCTTGATTTTGTTCGACTGCTTTGTTCCAGAGCGCTGCAATCTCTTCTTGATTTACTGTAGTAGCTTGGGTGGCCTTTTCAAGGGCTTTGCAAGCGGCATTTAAGTGATAAACACTATGGCCAGAATAGGAGGCCGCTTCATAAATGTCAGCGAAGCGAGCTTGCTCATCGGTATTGTAGTTTATCGCAAGCTTTGCTGCTTGGGTGAGATAGTTGGCTGCTTCTTGATTTTGCTTCGCTGTTTTGCGCCAGAGCATCTCCATGGAGGGATTTCCTTGGTTGAATGCTTCAAAAGACTTGAGCCAAGATGCAGAAGCTTCTTCGTAAAAAGAGGCCATATCATCCCAAATGTCTGCCTCTTCTTCGCTCCTAGCCGTCGTCTTTTTTTCTCGTGCGACTTTTGCTAGTTTTTCGGTTTCGGAAGATTGTGCTAATTGGTCAGAAGAGCTGGGGGTAACTATTCGGCCAGCAGGCCGAATAGTGGTTGGAGGTAGTAGGTGAGAGGTGGGAGATACCGCTACTGCAGCAGAAGATGGAAGGAAAGGATTGCTGCTGCGGTCACAATCGGAAGAACTCTGAAGATTCGTTGGAGTGCATTCTATAGACGCGCTACCGATAGCATTGGAGTCTAAAGAGAATACTGTGGAGTGTTCTCTTCCTCTTGCAGTTTGTACAGTTTCAAGGGGGTTGGATTCAAGAGGAGGTTTTGTTTCCTTGATGAAGAATTTTTTGATGGCATTCTCTGTTTCTTCAACTGCAGGATTCATCATCAGATGACAATTAAAGCTCTCCACTCCACAAGCGTTTTGCACTTCATCAATATTAGCGAGTTTGGAAGGAACTTGATTGTTAGCAAGAAGATTACTACTGAAGAAGCTTAAAGAAACAATTAATAGAAAAGAAAGTAGGCGTTTAGATCGCCCTTTTTTCGAGAGAAGTATCTGAATTGAATGATCAGGTTGCGAAGTCAAAGTATACATTGCACGGTTTTTAGTGAGCAAAACTGAACTAAAATAACAGAAAAAAGTCCAGTGAGTTTGAGCGTTTTGTTATGAGTCAAAAAGAATGGACCACCGTTACTCGATCTGAGAAAATCATGAAACAGATCGCGATGGTTCATTCAAATTATAAGTGAAAACTCTCCCTTAAAAGAGCAGTTTTCTTTTTATAGCATTCTGTTACTAGCAAGGTTCTAAAACAATCCTTGATTGATGAAGACTCTAACTATGCAGTGGTTTTGTCCCAGAAAAAACGTCCTGAATGTTTTTTGCATCGATGAGCTTTTGAGCCCATAGAATGAGGGTATCACTGTCGGCTTGATTGATAAGATCAAGATATTTTTTAGTAACGGCACGTGGGAAGCGGCTCTTGAGAAGGGTTGAAAGCAAAGTTGCTTCACCTTTTTGAATGCCTTGTTGCATGCCAGTTTGCATGCCTTCTTCTCGTAGTCTTTGTGCTATTGTCATAACTAGTTATTTATTAGTGGTGGATAAATATTGTTGAAATTCTTTTCCAATTTCTTCTGTTGATATGCCATCTTTTCTAGTTTCGTAGATATATTGAATCACTGTTTCAATGATGTCAACATTTTTTTTCTCAACTATTGGAATAAGAGCAGAGTATGTCGGTTCTATATTCATGGAAGAAGCCGTCTATAAAAGATCCATCTACTAATTTTAGAGATTTGAAGTCGATCCTCTCGATAATATCAGCAGAAATACACCTTGTCATCAAATCCAAAGCCATTTTTGGATTAGACATGATTTTTCTGAAACAAAAATCATGAGGAGTAAGGGCCTTTTTTTAGGCT
>DATEBV010000244.1:0-10465 GCA_035287205.1 Chthoniobacterales bacterium
CAGGCGTCCCAATACAAGCTGAAAGGTTGTTATCAGGTTAGTTTTTGATTAAACACTCTCAAATTTATGTAAGAAAATCCGCCGAAATATCTGCGGAATAAAACTTCCTATTCACGTTTCTAGGTTTATTAATCTTCCTCCGACTGTTCCGACTGACAATAATATATCGTCCCAAGTCTCTCCTCAAACAGGACAAAGTCCTACTCCTGTAGTAATGCCCTCCATTACAGCGCCTCCCATAACAGATGATGCTCCATCAGGAATATTACCCCAACCAACACCTACTCCAGGAGATCCAGAACCTTCTGTGCCTCAACCAACACCATCTTCAATGCCTTCAACGGATGATTCTGTTGCAGCCAAAAAAAACATTGATAACAAAGGTTCTGTCGGACTACCAACTGTCTATGGGAAAAAACTCCTTAATTTTGTGATGGACCCTGTAAGCGTTGTTACAGGAGAGTTTTATATCAATGCACTTGATTTAAAACTTGCTGGTCCTCTGCCACTTGAGATTCGGCGCATTTATGGATCTCAAAATCAATCCGAAAATAGTTTGGGCTATGGATGGAAGCTGAGCACCTTTCCTTACTTGGTACTCTCTAATGATAACGAAACAACTCCAAGTGTTATTGGTGCAGCTGAAAGCGACGGTTCTATTGTGGCTTACCGCTATAATCCAGAGCAAAAGAATTGGATTCCAAATATTTCAGATAATCCAACCCTCATTAATGCTGCGGATGGAAGTCCTGAAGCAAATCAAAATCTCTTCAATAATAAAATTACTCAAATAACTGTTAACGGAGTTGCTACTTATATTCTTAAAGGTTCCGATGGAAGTGAACGTATTTTTAAAATACGTTCCTTTCCAACCCTAGATGCTAATCCTATTGATCGAAAACGCCCCTACCTTGATACCTGGAAAGATAACCAAGGGAATTTTTGTACTTTTATTTTTGGTGACGATGAAAAAGCAGCTGACTGGGGGCAACTTAAAAATATTATTTCCAGTAATGGCAGTAGTATTCATTTTAATTACGACCATTTTGGTCATATTATTGAGGCTTTTAGCAATGATGGACGTCTTTTAAAGTATCGTTACGATAATTTTGGTGATTTGACCAAAGTGACGCTCCCAGATGCTTCCGCCATCACGTATAGCTATGAGCATAAGGAAGCAACGTCTGAAGGAGGTGCTAAGATTACCTATTCTACACACCTCATTACCGAAGAAAAGAAACCCAATGGACGTATCTTGCAAAATAGCTACGACGAACAAAGGCGTGTTGTTAGTCAATCTTCTACTGTTGGAATGAGTCCAACTCCAACTCAAAGCGCTACCTTTAACTACGGTACGCCAGCAATCCACGCTGATGGTACATTAAGTGGCACAACAATTATTACTGATGTTAATGGTAACAAGACAAGTTATTCTATTGATAACAGCCAGATTACAAACGTAATTTATCCACCTCAAAATAATAGTGGGGCGATACCTAATATTACTCAAGAATGGCACTCTGGTACAGAAGGAGTACCTCGTGCACTTAAAAGTCGCACCGATCGACGTGGTCTTGTGACAACCTACCAATATGATGCCCAAGGTAACCTGACTGCTCGTACTCTCACTGGGAATATCACAGGAAAAGGAGGCAATGAGACGGCGACAACCAGCATGACCTACAATAATCAGAACCTTCTAAGCAGTATTACTGATCCTGTTGGTCATGGAAAAACGTATGCTTATGAAGATGCTTCGCATCCTTATAATCTCACGAGCATTACCCAAACAGCTTCAGGTAAAACGACCAGTACGACCAAGTTAACATATCAAGATATGGGTAGTAATGATATGAAAGCATGTGGTCTTTTGACATCCTTAACGACAGATGGTTTAGGTTCCAATTATAGCTATGATAATCATGGCTTTATTACCTCTACAACCCAGCAGACAGGAACGCACGATCCTAATGTCGTCACTCAATATACTACCAACTCTCGCGGAGAAATAACTTCTGAAACCGATATGCTCAGTCGTAAAAAGAAATATACCTACGATGCTATGGGACGCCGTATAGGAGAAGAGATCTTTGATGAAACAGGCTCACTAATCGCTTGGCATTTTACCTATTACAATGAGAATGGAGATGTTACCTGGCAACAAGGAGCTCGCTACAACCCCGTAGACTATACTTACTACGAATACGATCGAGCTGGGCATGTAACTCACAAAACAACTTGGCTGAGTGCAGCCACGCCTGATGAAAGTGGAGTGACGGGTGCTGGCATGGCTGACACCTGTTACAACTACGATGCTCAAGGTAATCTCATAGAAGTAATTGATCCCAATCATCACTCTACTAAAATGAGCTATGATGCATTAGGTTGCATGATGACACGTTCTCTGGGTGATGGCCTAGCTACGGAATCCTTTACCTACGAATTAGGAGGACAAGTGGCTACTCATACCACTGTTCTTGGTGGAGAGGAGAAAAATAGTTATACATCTACGGGGCTCCTCCAAAGTACTACTCATGCTGATGGAACAACGAGCAGCTATTGCTACGATCTCAGTGGTCGCCTTCTCCAGGAAACCCTTCCTAACGGCAGTAGTTGGAAGACAACCTATGACGATGCCAACCGTACGGTGACTCGAAGCTTCTGTGGCGCTACCGGCGTTGTTGTTGCTACCGAAAGCCAAACCTTCGATGCGCGTGGCAATGTTATTGAGCAAACAGATCGTACTGGGAATAAATTTGTAACAACCTACGATGGATTAAATCGTATCAAATCAAGGAAAGGTCCAGCGGTTTCTAATACGAGTGCAGAGCAAAGTATACTGTACGTCTACCGCCCAGAGGTTAAAACCATCGTTAATGGAGCAGGCGAAGTAACTAATCTCTTTTCTAATGCTTTAGGAGAACCTACCTTAATCACAACCTTCAACAGTGATGGAACTGTTGCCAATAATACGAGCTATTGGTACGCCGCCGACCATCAAAGTTACATAGCCTTTCAAGGTAAAGGGAGCAATGCCATTACCACCACCACCTATACCGATCATCTAGGTCGTCCAGTTATTTTAAAACATGCGGATGCTAGTTGTCTGATCACGAGGTACGATGCCAATGGGAATAAGACCTCTTTTAGAGACGAAAACGGAGGAACAACATCTTGGACTTACGATGCTCTCAATCACCTCACTTCGGAAACTTTACTCGGTGGTGCTGTGGTCAGTTATAACCATAATGCTGCAGGAGAACTTCTCACGCGGAATATGCCTCAAGGACTTGTTGAAAAAAATGATTATGACATCGCAGGGCATAAAATAAGTGATGCCCTCATCGGTTCTGATGGAGCCGTAACGCGTAATCATACCTACAATTACACGGGTGGTTTCCTTTCATCGATTGTTAACCCCTGCGGATTTAAGACCACGATCGACTACGATGCTTGGCAACATCCGATGAATGTTGTTTCCAGTGGTTCGAGTATTCCTGAGCAAAACCAAATCACACGTTACACCTACGATTCTCGTGGACTCCTAACTTCGGTGGCTCAAGAATATGCTGATCATTCCACTGGTTCTTCCACCTTGGTAACACGAGGCTACGATGCCTATGGTCAACTAATTTCTGAGGCAACCTCTTTGAACGGAACAAATGTTTCCTCCTGGACTCAGCGTTGGAATGGTGCAGGACATCGTTTTCATCTCAACTGGCAGCTTGATCAGCAAGGCAAAGGAGCTCAGTATGAATTTGGCTACAATGCTCTTGGCTTACTCACCAAGGCTGCGAATGCCTCAGGAACCTGTTCCTACAGCTATGCTGATAATGGACTTCTCATGCAACGCAAAACTCCCTTTGCTACAATGAGCATTACGGAACGTGATAACCAGGGACGTGTCATTAATGAGGCCATGCAACGCACAAGCGATGGAAGTACACTGATGAGTGAACATATGGAATGGATGCAAAAAGGTCTTCTCAACAGTTACAATGTTCTCGATAATGTTTTAGGGTTACCGAGTGAAGCTCGCACCTACGACTACGATCCAAGAAACCGATTGCAAGGGGAACCTTATGTTATGATCAATTCACAAAATGAAAAAGATCTTTCCAATAGCCAACAAAAGGCTGTATATCTCTTTGATGAAACCCCTCTCTATAATGGAATTTCTCAAGGAAATGGCCTGGGCGTGAGAACCACTCAATATATTACGGAGTATGCTATGAATCGCGTTGCCAGTGAAAATAGCTTTGGGCAGGTCATAGTCGATAACAATAAGAATAATAAGCCCGATGGTCTGGGTCTCATTTATCCTTGGACAAATACCTACGATGCCGAAGGAGAAATAACGTGTCGTGCTTTAGTAAATCTTGTTGTCCAGAATCTCACCTGGGATAGCTTTGGCCGATTGGTCAATGTCGCACAGAATAGCACTTTGAATGATGAACCCACTTATAACTGGAAGACTGTCTACGATGGTTTAGGGAGACGCATTCAAACAACCTGTCAAGGGAACTTAACTGGTGGACAACCAGTTACCGTGAGCTACTACTACGACCCTGAGGTGGAGTTTTTAGAAATCGGCCACGATTTTAACGGTAGAATTTGGAACCTCTACGGCCCTGATAAAAGCGGCACCTACGGCGGCGCTCAAGGAATAAGCGGCCTTGATGGAGTGTTTCTTGAAAATAGTCAAATGAGTTGTGGCCTTGTGAATAACTTCTTTGGCGATAATCTAGGATTCTTTACAGCAGAACAAATTCTTCCTTACCTGAGTGTATTAGGTGGTTACGGACCCATGCCCGGATCAAGCGTTAACAGCCACCTCGAGCCTCAATGGCGTGGCCATTATCAAGATTGGACTGGTTTCTACTACATGGGCGCTCGCTACTACGACCCTATGAGCGGTAGGTTCTTAAGTGCCGATCCACTCGGCCATGAGGCAAGCCTTTCACTGTATGATTATTGCGGAGGAGATCCGATTAATAGCCTGGATCCAGATGGGAGATGTGCGGAGGGGGGGAATATGCCTGTAGGTCCAGTTGATAATCAATACCTATTTAGTCCTAGCCGTGCTCCAATGGAACTGCAGATGAATACAGCTCAATCAGACTATCCTTTTGCCTCTGGCTTTACGACATGTGATGTCGCTATTGATTATGATGGTGATCCAAGAGCTTATGCACCTCCTGGTTCAGGACTTAGAGGAAGAGATGATTTAAAAATGGCAATCGACTCATTAACTAAGCAACTTAGTCATAATGTTGTTGCTTTTGGACGTAGCGGTAAGCCATTGATCAATTCTAATGGTTACTATACCTCTGTGACAAGTCTTCATTATGGTAATCCCAAAATTCAGGAGAACAATGTTAATGCAGCAATTATTCCCTATACAGCTCTTGGTACTCAGCAAAAAGCATGGGCTCAACTTGGAGACTATGTATATTTGCAAAATAATAAAACAGGAACAGGTATTTTATCAATTTTTGCGGATTCTCGAGGAAGTAAAAATAATAAAGGAGTGGAAATTTCTGAAGAAGCTGCTAAACAATTAGGTGTGAGTTTTAATCGTAATGGTGTTATTAGTAATCAATCCATAACAGCTACAATATATCCAGGTTCTCGACTTGTTCCTTTTGCAAAGCCCCAAAAACTGCAATTACTCTATTGAACCTTCTTTACCTCTACTACTACTAAAATGATTAGCTTAAAACATCTCTTTTTTCTGATAGCATTTTTTAATCTGATAACTTTTGCCATAGCAACTGATAGTAGTTTAGATACTGGCATTTCCATATTTAAGAGTTATGAGCAATCATTGTCTCCTGATGGAAAATTTGAAGTTGTAATGATTAATAAAGGGGAAGATGAGGTTGAAACTTATTTTATAAATACAGAAACAAAAAAATTAATTGGAGCAATAAATAGTGCTCCTAAAGATGATATTACTGCACTTTGGAATAACAAAGTGTCTAAAGTTGTCTTATTGCTTCAAAGAGGAAAAGTTGGTTCTTTTTTAGAAATATTTATATTAGATTCAAGAGGTCGATTTCAACAGATACTATTTAATCTTCCTAAGGAGATTGAAAATAATTATAAAAAATTACAAAAAGACTCTGCAATATTATTTAGAGAAAGTACGTGTGGTTTAGGAAGTTGGATTGATGATAATACAGTCTCTCTTATAGCTGATAATTCCTATGAAAAGCGAGATAAAGACATTAATTATTTTAACCATTATCTAGCATCTTTCAATGTACATATTACAAAAGAGGGCAAAGCAGTGCTTCAGAATATAAAAGTTATTGGTTCACTTACAGATAAAGAATACGATGACTTTGTAGCAAAGCATAATTATCAGTTTTAATGTCTTCTTGATTGTGAGTTCAAAAAGAATTGATGAATATCTCTTTTTATTTTATTATCATCGAATTATAAAAGCGATTTAGATGTGGGGTCAGGGTTCGTAATCTTGACCAAAAATGGTTGCGTTGTTTTAACTTCAGAGAAGTTTTCATTTTTAGATAACTCTTAAACAAAGCTTTCCATTGGTTAAGATTCGAGACCCTGACCCCCATCCGATGTGGAAAAGCTTTAGTTTAGTTTGAGCCACGACTAACTCATCGAAATGCATAAACATGGATGAAAGAGGATGAAAGAAGAAGAAATTAACAAGGATGGAAGAATACCACTGCCCGGGCGGGCTTGGGATAGACTACGAAGAGCTTTGCTCGAGTAGCCCAAAGGGCGAGCCGAGCGGGAGCGAGCGAGTCAAATGAAAGTGATAAATACAGAGAGACGCTGATTAATAGAAAAAGTTTTTTTGAGGGGCTTTGCCATCATCTATTATTTATTAAATTTCAACCTATTATTTCGTTGAGAGAATTAGCCCTGAGTTTGAACTCACAAAATTATATTTTCTTGCGTCTATCTGAAAAAAGAATAAAAAGAGACGACTCGTTATCCGTTAGTTGTTACTAGTCTTTTGTTATTTTTATTTTAGTCTTCGCGCAGCGAAGACTGAATGGTTACCTATGAAAAAAATTATCCCCTCCATTCTTTTTGTCGCTTCTACAAGTCCTAGCCTTCTTCTTGCACAGGTTAATAGCAAGACGGTAGAAAATCAGGTTACAGGTTACAGACTACAGGCTACAGGTAGCAGAAAAATAGCACCCCTATTAGAATATAGCTCTGTTCCAATTTCCAACCTTCCATCTTCTATCTCCTATTTGAGCATTATGCCCAAATTAATGATGGATCAATCAAGTGCTGAAGAAGGAATTAAGGCTGTAAAAAAAACCTTTGAAACCTCAGAACAAAACGCTGTTGCTGCAGAAGGAACAGTGCTAGAACATCAAGTGGTAGGAGTTGCAGCAGAAATAAAAGAGACACCGCTAGTCTCGGTTAGTGCCGAAAGTAATAAAGTTGCAACGCAAAGTTTTTCCAATGCATCTCCTCAAATTCTGAAATCTGGAAAAGAAAAAGAGAATAGCGAAGAGTTTCAAGACCCTGATTTTGAATTGAGGAATAACACTCCAATAACCACTCAGGTCAATAAATACATTAAGAACGAAATCATTAATAATATTTATACAGAGTGTCTTGCAGAGGCTGCTAAGTTATCCTTGGGTACTCGTGTAACGGAAGGGAATCAGATGACAGCAGCTCAAAGGGTTGCTAAGAGAGAGCTTGAGTTTGATCAAAAAATTGCTGAAGAGGCTTTAGCTAAAGCCAAAAAAACAGAGTTAACTGCCAATGTGGCTAAAGGGAAAACTCATGAAATGAATTTTGAACGAGAGCTCAAAGCGTACCATGATGCGGAGGAGGCTTGGATGGAAGCTGTGGAAGGATTTAAAACAGCACGTGCAAAAGCTCAAGAGGCAGATCTTAACGATGAAGAACAAGCAGTAGCCTTGGCCAGTGCTGAAGTTCGCCAAGCGACTTGGAGAGCTCATAGTCGTTGGGCTAAAGCCAGAAAAGCAGATCAAGTCATTGCTAGTTCTGGGGATTCTCTTGATCATCTGATAGCAACAGAGGCAGCTTGGACTAATGCCGTAGAAGGATATAAGATGGCCATTGCAAAAGCCACAGAAGCACATGTGAAATGCGGGGAATTAACGACTGCACTTCACTATGCTGCGAGTGTTCAAGAGAAAGTTGCAGCTCAAGTGCAAGCTCAATTAATGGCTCTCGTAACAACAAAAGTAATCCAATTAACGGAGCAGGCTGCCATTGCTAAAGAAGCATCAGTAGCTAGTAAGCAAGAAGACAGACGTACATGGTGGACGTCTAATGCCTGGGATTATGTAGTTGCAGGATTAGAAGAAGCCACACGAAATTGGAACAAAGTAAGTGAAACACTTATCCAAGGAAATCGAGCACGAGCTTCCCTTTGGAAAAAGGCAGCAGAACAATCAGAGGCCTCAGCTGAAGAATGGAAACATGTGGCACAAGCCTACGTATTAGGAGATGAGGTGACTGAGAGAACAGCTAGGATTGCCGCCTGTCTATCCGATGCTGCGCTATGTGTGGTACAGTTTGAAGAAGCTCTTGCTGAGGGAAAGGAATTATTAGCAGTTGTCTGGAATAAAAAGGCCATGGTGTATCAAAAATCTGCAGAGTATTATCGTAAAAGCGCAGAAGCAGAACTAAGTGGGGATAACACTGAGGCAGAGCGGTGGGAGAGGGCTACCTTTTCTACTGGTGGAATTATTGATGCATTAAACCAAGCGGCAGAAGCTCTCGAAAAAGCGACCAGCACGACAGCTGAAGGGAAACAATCGCAAACAACATTTTGGAATAAACTAGCCATACAATATCAAGAAAGTGCTGAGTATTCTCGTAAAGCTACAAAAGCGGAGTTACAAGAAAATAACACTGAGGCAGAGCGGTGGGAGTGGGTTGCCTCTTTTATTACTAATTATAGTGCTTGGGGATTAAAAGCAGCCGCTGAGGCCCTCGAGGAAGTTGGCATCGCAACAGCTGCTGGAAATAAACCCCTAGCAGAGCTATGGAATAAAGCAGCTACGCAGTATCAAGAATCTTTTACATATTCCAACAAAGCAATAGAAGCCAAGCTAAGTGGAAACAACGCCGAGGCAGAAAGGTTGGGTAAAATAGTTGGACCTGCTTTGCAGAATAGTGAAAACTTAAGGTCAGCCGCCGAGGCTTTCGCGAAAGCAACTATTGCGACAGTCGGTGAAAACAAACCTTTAGCAGAGCTTTGGAGTAAAACAGCTCAACAATACCAAGAAGCTTCCGAATATTATTGCCGTTCAGTAGTCGCAATGACCAATGGAAACATCACAGAAGGAGACCTTTTATGCGAGGTAGCTGCCTATGCTAAAAAGAGTGCTGAGTATTTAGGAAATTTACAAGACGAATCCATATCAGCCGTTGGGGCTCTCGAGAAAGTTGCTCTTGCAGCAGCTAAGGGAAACAAACCTTTAGTAGAGCTATGCAGTAAAAAAGTCACACAGTATCAAGAGCTTGCTGAGTTTTACCGAACAGCCGCAGAAGCAGTAGCAAGTGGAAACAATGCAGAGGCAGATCGATGGGAGAAAGCAGATCATTATGCTCAGGAAGCTTTTGGCCAGTTAATCCTTGCCGATGGTAGTCTTAGAAAAGCGATAAATGAAGAGAATCAACCCCTAGTAGAACTTTTTAGTAAAACAGTCATGCAGTTTCAAGAACTTGTCAGCTTTTACCAAAAAGCCATAGAAGTAGCGTTAAGCGAGCATGCTATTGATGATATTCAATGGGAGAAAGTCGACGAGGTCGCTTCTGAAAGTGAGAGTCAATTAAACCAAGCCCACAGCGCTATCTGCACAGCAACTACTGCGACAACCGATGGAAACCAATCTCTAGCAGAACTCTGTAGTAAAACAGCCACGCAATATCAAGAAAGTGCAGGGCATTACCTCAAAGCAGCAGAAGCACATCTCGTTGGAAATATCGCAGAGGCAGATCAATGGGAGGAAGCTGCATCTTCTGCTAAGGAACGTGCTGATGCCTTGATGCAGGAAGCTGAAGAATTTTAGAAAAAAATAACCGCAAAAGAACGTAGAAGGCAAGTGACGGGTAAAGAGTAACGAGTAACGGGTGCTGAGGCGAAATTTACTAAGTCAACACTATCTGACTCATCGATGAAGAAGAGTAGAGATTAACCACAAAAGAACACAAAAGGATACAAAAGAAGAAGTAAAGACTGAAGGGTAAAGAGTTCTGAAACAAAAAATATAAAACCAGTGGTTCTTGCAAAATTGATCATTGATAATTTATCGTCAATCTCAAAAAACAGGCATCTAAAAATCAACAGGGCTAATTCACCGAAATGCATAAACATGGATGAAAGAGGATGAAAGAAGAAGAATATTAACAGGGATGGAAGGGATGGAAGGGATAAATACAGAGAGAAGCTGATTAATGAAAAAAGTTTTTGTGAAGTGCTTTGGCG
>DATEBV010000245.1:0-2399 GCA_035287205.1 Chthoniobacterales bacterium
AAAAATAAAAAAAGCAACACCTCTTTATCGACATAAAAGTATAAAAGAAAGTAGTATGGAGGATATTTACTCGTGTGCCTACAATCTTTATAACTCAAAAAAATACGAGCAAGCACTCATCCTCTTTCAAGGAATGGCCATTTATAATCATATTGATAAAAGAGCCTGGATGGGAGTTGGGGCCTGCAATCAAATGTTACAGCAGTATAATAAGGCAATTCCAGCCTATTTTTATACAACCCTCTTAGATCCTGATGATCCTCTACCATTATTTTATTCTGTTGAATGCCACTTAGCACTTAAAAATTATCCTCAAGCACGTGCTGCCCTTGAGGCCATCAAGCCTATTTTAGAAGATAAGCCAGAGTGTAAGATTAGCAGAACACGTGCAGAAGAAATGCGTGATATAATTGAACAAGGGATACAGAAAAATCACAAAAAATAGAAATAAAAATACTCAAAATTGATTCACCTTTAGACAAACTCTAATTATTTGCTCTCTAACGAGAAACCTTTCCTTTCTTAATCTATTAACCTCTAAAACCTCTAACATTACCTATTATGAGTACTTCATCCGTTACGCAATCTTCCTTTCCTCAACCTAGTGAGCTTCCTTCTAATCTTTCTCCTGCTGAGGAAACAAAAGGAGCTCAGAAATCTGGAGCCGCTTCAGGGGCTCAAGGTTCCGGCACTTCCTCATTGACTATTGATTCTAATGTAGCCTCTTCTTCCAGTGGCGGTTTAGCAGCTCCATTTAAAGCGCCTACACTGGAACCACCAACAAGTAATACAACAACGCAATCTTTCACAGATAGTACAGATGACATTAATAATGATCCGATGACAATGACTGATATCGAAGATATGCTTGCTCAGCTGCAACAAGATCAAGGTACTGAAATTCAGTCAGAATACACTGCTGAAGAAGCTGGCATCACACAAGGGCTTAGTTACACCAATAAGGAGGCCAATGCAGAGCACCAAGCCGGTGTTGATGCAATGGATACAGCAATTGCTGGATTTGCAGTTTCTGCAGTATGTCTTACTGCAGGGTCCGTCTATGGTGTAAAAAGTGCTTCAGGTCTCAGTAGTGACGATACTGCGGCAACAACTGCTACAGAAAAACCTATAGCAGAGACCACTCCAAAAATAGGGGAGACAGAGGGAGGGACTCCAACTGTAAGAGATGCTGATGAAATATCTCCAGAGGCCAAAGAAACGTCTAAGATTGCTGCACAACAGAAAGCGGTCAATAATCCTGATGCAGATGAAGGTGAGGTTGAAAATAAACCTTCACAACCACAATCTGAAAAACCCGTTGAAGCTAATAAAACTACTCCTTCCGGAGGTAAAAACATACAAGTAAAACCATCTATAGGACAGAAAATTAGTGATATCCTTGGAGGAGCAATGGCTTGGAATGCATTAGGGCAAGCTTCAAGCCAGCTAATTGGCGGTATTGGACAATCCTATTCTGCTGCACAAACAGAGGCAGGAACGAAAGCAGGAGGTCTTGCAGCAGCTTATAATACTGAGGTTCAAGGATCAGCATCTATGTTAAGTAGCATCTTACAGACTTTTGGTGAAACGCTACAGGATCTCTCAGGATTAGCACAAGATGAGAGTCAAATGGTGGCTAGCACCCGTCCTGGCTGATAAGATAAACTTATAAGATAATTAAATCAGAAAGATCCTTATCTGCTTTGTGGATAAGGGTCTTTTAATTTGGAATATTACCTTATTTTTGGGACCAAGCCTCTTCCCACGCTGCTTGTGTAGCCTCTATAATAAACAGGCATCGTTGATGGATAAAAAGATGTTTATAAAAATCACGTCTCCCAGTAGGACCAAATTCATCAAAATCAGCCCAGGCTTGTTCATCACGGTCCAGTAGGTGAAATCGACTCATGTTAATAAAATCACGGTTTTTAATTTTCTCATAAACTGCAAAAAGAGGATGATTCCATACGTCATGGTAAGCTAACCATTCTACTCTTTTGGCTGTTGTTATTATTTCAGACCAAGAAGCATTAGCGCCAGGAATATTTTTTTGAGATTCTTCCTTCATAACTTTTTTAATAGCGGCAGCATACTCTTTTTGATTGTCCAGTTCCAGAGGCATTAAAGCCTTAAAAGCTTCTTGAGAGGCTTTGAGCTTGCCAAGAGAAGTGATGGTGAGGGGTAAAGAAGATTTGCTGGAATCAAGATAGTCACTTTGTGCTTTCAAAGAGAGATCAAAAAATTCATTAATCATTTCCACACGGTGAGTAAAAATTTTTGTAAAATAACGAGTATTATTATTAATATAAGCTAGTCTTTCTTTCCAGGGTAGATTATTCCAATGAGGGATTTCCTGCCGAATGGCTTCAATTGTCTTAGCATTATCTAAAATATCTTCT
>DATEBV010000246.1:0-7990 GCA_035287205.1 Chthoniobacterales bacterium
GTCCATCGAGACCTACCAAAAGCGTAACGGCTCCTGAACCAAAGAGCAGAAAGCAGAGTAACACTCGAAGCCAGAGAGATCGTGGTTTTATTAGACTTCTTTCCAAACTCGCTGATACTGATGAAGTGCAAGGAGACGACGGCGCACAGGAGTTGAGTGTATATAACATACTCGATGCTCCAGGAGCGGATATTTCATCACCATCGTTACGAGACGCAGTGGAAACCGATGAGGCAAGGCGGACGAAGGATTTTGATGCAGGGCTGTATGTTTCATACTGCCCAAGTCCAAATTCAAGTCCAACGCAGCATTCATCGAGTCTTCCACAAGTCGTAGTAGATGGTGATGGAACTATCCGCTCCAACACCGGCGCGACGCCGCAATTCGCAGTATCAGTAGAGTTTCGAAAGAAGTCTAGGTCATGCCAAAGAAAAGGAGCAATAGTCAACCAAGACCACATCATAAGTTTCATATTATCCCAAGGCCAAGGAGCAAAACGAAAAATGCAACACGCAAGGAAAGCAAGTACTGCTGGAAAAACAAAGGCTCGTGCTTCTTCACTAGAGTTTTTTGATCGAAATAGTAGCTGAAGTATCAGCAGGAATATTAAAGGCAGTGCTATTCCAAAATTCCAAAGCCAAAACCAAAACCCTGCCACCCATCCTTTCTCCTCCTGCATCCAGCCGAAATGCCATCCCACAAAATGACCGCCAACACCACCTCCAGAAACAAGCCATGCAGAAAAAATTGCCAGAGGCCATGAAAAGAAAGCTAATAGAAAAAGTGATTTTCTGATTGGAGAGACGAAGAAAAAAAGCCACACCATCATCCCTCCCAAAAACAGAAAACTATGCACGCTAAAAAGCGGCATCGCTCCAAGAAGAATCACTTGAATCCAAAGGGGAGTAACTATTCGGCCAACAGGTCGAATAGTGGTGGAAGGTGGGAGGTGAGAGGTGGGAGATGCCACTGCTGTGGCAGAAGATAGAAGATAGAAGTCCAATGACTCTCTCCAGTTTGTTAATAACAACAACCCCACAGGAAGGGCATAGAGCAATCCTCGCTGTGTGACAAACATTGAGAGAAAGAGATTCTTCCACTGCACTTGAGTATCAGGATCAATTCCCTTCCATAAGAGAATCCCTCCTAATCCTCCATTAAAAAGAAAAGCTGCCATGACAAATGCCCCTCCCCAACGCCAAAGAGCTAGACCTGTTAATAAGGCTCCAATAAGCCCAGACCAAATCAAACCACGTTCTATGGGAACTCCTACCCAAAGCAGCAAACTATTAAAAAAATCCATCCCTAGTGGATAACGTAACGGTTCTTGAAGAAGAATTGGACTGCCAGGCCACCAGTGAGTCACCCTTGCCAGATAACGAATGAAGGTTAGGTGCAGAGAAAGATCTCCCAGATTATTTGGAGAAAGCACCTTGATGAGATCTCCCTCATTATAAATAAGCCAAAGAAAAGCCCGCGCTGAAGCCAAGGTAAAAACTACAATCACTAACCATTCCCAAAACGTTGTGGGTCTTGAAATTTTATCATGAGGTATTTGACACCAAGCCAAAATCCCAATAATCATACCTAGCATGAGAGCGCTAATAGAAGAAGCTATGCCAAGACCATGATTAACCCAAGCAAGTGCTAGAGCTGAAGAAACAGCGACAGAAACGGTAACGAGAAAAGAAGTAAGAATGCGTGTCATGCTCTTTAACTAAGGTATCTATTGGTTCTTTGCTAAACACATAGCAGGCATGGCATAAATGCTTATCGAAAAATCATGCCTGAAAAATAGCCCTGAAATCTCGGAGTGTCACTCCGAATTTTCAGAGGTATTAAGACACAACTGACGCAAGAGCATCGCAAGATCCATCTTGCCCATTCGTTTGTTTGCTATAGCAATCATTGCTTCATAGAGAGGCAGTGAATCGAAATCCATAGAGATTCCATTCAATTCTAAAAACAGCAACGCAGCAGCCACCCCTGTACGTTTGTTGCCATCAAAGCAAGCTTGTGCTTGTGCAATATGATATGCATATGCCGCCGCAATATCAAAAAAATCTCCTTGAGTATAAATAATAAACCTGCAAGGAATGCATAATGGCAGCATTAAATAACGTTATATCACGAATACCGTGATGCCCTCCAAAACTCTCAATAACTTCTCTATGTAATTGCTCAATTTGCCTCTGTGTTAAAAATAGAGGTCCCATAAATTAATTCGCTAACTTAATCATAAGCGCAGCATGACGCTTGAGAAGACGCTTAGAAGCCTCTTTCACAATGATATCATCGGCATAACGTACAGGTGGCTCAGTAGTATATTGAGATAAAAACCGAGCTACTTTCTCTCGCTCCTGAGGCGTCATTATTTTAATTTCATCAATAATTTGAAGTGCTGTCATATAGTTAATCTACTTCTAGAAACACTTAAAAACAAGATTAGACCTCTTCCCTAACTCTACTTCTGCTGCAAATTGCTTCGTCGCGCCGGTGTTGGAGCGGATAGTTTCATCCCCATCTACTACGACTTGTGGAAGACTCGATGAATGCGGCGTTGGACTTGAATTTGGACTTGGACAGTATGAAACATACAGCCCTGCGTCAAAATCCTTCGTCCGCCTTGCCTCATCGGTCTCCACTGCGTCTCGTAACGATGGTAATGAAATATCCGCTCCTGGAGCATCGAGTATGTTATATACGCTCAATTCCTGCGCGCCGTCGGCTCCTTGCACTTCATCAGCAGTAGCGAGTTTTGAAAGAGGTCTAATCAAAGAATAAATTAAGCAAATTTTTCAAGGTCTCTAGAATGTTATTCATTTTTGCGGAACAATAAGCTCGGGGAAAAACCTGTCTACCCCTTTTTGAATCTTGTCATTGCGGCTCTCCTGCAGATCAGGAAATGCCGCCTTCTTAAAATAGACCACACACTCTCCCATGGCGTCGCGAAGTTTGAAGTATTGGCGATAATAGGGCTCCTGGAGTTTTTTTTCAACTAGCTCCATTTTGGAAGCTTCTATAACAATAAAATCGCCTGAGAACTTTTGAGGAAAATTATCCTTAGAATAATACCCAATATCGGTAAAATCTCCCAACATCCAAGGTATGGGATAGTAACTCTCTAGAAGAATTTGACCTTGGAGATGATAAGCACGAGGATCCTTTTTTGCCTTTTCCAGCAAAGGTTCTGTTAACAGTTTTATCTCTGGAAAAGTCTGAACATAAACATACGGTTCTTCAGGATCTGTAGAGTGCCAAAAATTAAGCCTCACACAGATGACAAGCGATCCTGCAAGCAGGAAGCATGCTCCAACGCCTATGAGAGAACGCCATTTTTTAAAAACCCATCCTTCCTGTACCGCAACTCCAAAGAGAAGAGCAAAAGGCCAAAGGATAGAAATAATACACCAAGGTGTTTTGTAGGGAACTATCGAATAAGCCATCAAAACTCCTACAGCATAGATTCCAAGATACCTCATCATCAAAGAAGCCTTTCCTAATAATCGTACCGTAAAGAGAAGCCCCACGAATGAAGGCCATTCATAACGGATCATCAAAGCCAGCCAATAATAATTCAAAGGTCCTATCTGATATTCTGACTTTACATGACCACCTGCTTCTACGCCGGTGTGAATCCAAGCAGGAAGCGTTTGAAAAAGACTAAAAAAGCCTTTGATATTGAGCAGCATTCCTGAATAGAAAAGAAAAAGAACTCCTAGCGATAAAGAACAGGTTAAAAACAAATCTTTCCAAGCCCATCTTTGCGGAGCAAACGATACCGCTGCTGCGGTAGGAGATAGAAGAAAGAAGCCTATTAAACAAGGAATTGCCAGAAGCAGACAACCAATATGAATCACTGCAGTCTCTTTAAGCAAAAGAAGCAGGGTCACTCCTAGAATGGTTATAAAAAGCGAACGCCTATCTCCTGATGACCAAAGGCCAAAGACCCCCAACATAAGAACCATGAGCGACGCAGTCACCCACGATTCATGAATCGCATAGCGACCATAGAAAACTGCTGCTGGCGAAACAGCTAAAGTAAGAGCACCTAAGCGAGCTGCCATTTTTCCAAAAAAACGATCAAATCGCAGTGCCAACCAAACACTCATAATGCTTCCTATAACAGCAGGCATCCGTAGCACCCAAAGATTGCGTCCAAAAAGCGTCTGGACAATAAAGAGCACGTAAAAATACAATGGCCCATGATAGTTCGTTGGATCATAGCGATAATACCCTAATTCTCTCACCTGATCGGCAAACCATCCATTAATCCCCTCATCAAAATGAGGTGGCTTCATATCAAGTGCCCAAAGCCTTAAAGCGGCTGCTAAAAGAAGAAAGCAAGCGTCCAGATATCCCATCCTTCGGAGGAAAGATCTGAACCAAATAATCGCATTGCGAAAGCATAGTTTATATTCCATTCCAAAGTTATTTTTAGCTGTAAATGTAAAATACTAATGTCATTTTAATTGGCACTAATTAGAGCCTGAACCATCGGATCCTTTATTGGAGATGGTTCAGAGTTCAAAAATGAAAAATATAAATACTCAAAAACACCATTTTGTCGAAAATTAATTGGTTATAGTGAGCAATTTTTTCAATCAATTGCCGCAGGCAAGAAAATAAACTCGTTACCCTTTACTCGTTACTCGTTACATGTCTGTTGCTAAGCCAGGTACCAAGCAAAAATGAAAATCCATTTTCAAAATCGGTTCATTTCCGGAAAGCTCTAATTACCTACCCTTCTTCCTCTGGATCATAAAAGAAATGATCATTAATGGGTATAGCTGTAGTAAAAGCAGGCCTCTCAAGAGGTGTTGCTATGGGAACTTCCGTCACAACGTGAGTGTGCTGAAATTCTTGTAGGATCATTGGCTCAACAAGAGACAAGACAGTGGCTTCAGCTGGTCTTAAGTTGGCAATCTCTTGAGAAATCCCATGAATAGCCCTTAACATAACGTTTTTAGCCTCCTCTATAGTGTTACTTGCAGCATCAGCAGCACAAATTTTAGCTTTATTAGCAATTTTATAAACTTCCTTATCTATCTGTTCACTAGGAACATTACGCTGTGAAGGATGAGTTTTAAAAAAATCTGCTGCGGCTGCACTTCCTGCAGCGTAACCTCCAACAAAACGAGCTACCTCCTCCCAAGCATCAGACCCTGGATCATCGTCAAGAGTAGCCGCAAGAGAAGCATGAATAGCATTAAAAACATTCATCCAATCATCTACCGAAGAAAATGATAAAGACGGAGCAGAAGATAGATTTTCAGAATCTCTCTGCTCTGAAGCAGCCCTTAAAGCAGAAGGTGCAACATCGGCAAAAGAACTAAACCAATCCTCCCAAGTAGGTTCAAGATCTCTTTCAACGCGAAGACGTGGTGCCTGTTCGGAAAGAGGCGCCTGTAAAATAGCTAGCCTAATAGCTTTCATTGTTGACTGGGCTGCTTTTATAGGAGATTGACCAGAAGCTGCAGCCTGAATATAAGCCGCATCAATAGCACTTCGAATAGTAGGAGCAAGACTAATTACAAACTGACTCCGAGTCCTCTCCAAGAAATTACAAAAATACCTAAGCTGAGTTAAAACAGAAGAATGTAGAGCTGCTGAAGCGACATCAGCTAAAACCATAGGAGGGGTTAATCTACGATCAACATTACAAATAGCAATTTTATCGGCAAAAGCATGGCTGAAAGAATTTCTAAAAGCGATTATCTCCTGATCTTCATCATGAGTACCATGATCAACAATAGAAGGGGACATCCTCCCCTCTACCAATCGCTCCTCATCAACTGAAGATATCTCAGAAACCGGTGTTCCTGTCGACTCCGATTCTGTAGTAGGAGTACTATTACCCGTAAGAGAAGAAACCTCGCTTCCTTCCATAAGACGCTCTAATTCTGTCTCTGAGATCTGAGATACTGGTGTTCCCTCCGATTCAACCGAAGTAGTAGGCGTATCACTCTGAGAATCTATATGCGTTATGGTACCTCTAAAAGAAATATTTTTTTGAAACTCTTGATGAATGGCCCTATCACTTAAACTTGCATTCAACGCAGAACAACTTTCTAATGATGGAAAAGCAAAGTTAGATGGCGATGGTACTGCATGATGATTTGCAATAATTTCTTGATCCTCTTCTTCCTCTTCAACTTTTTTCCCAAGAGAAATCTCAAGTGTCCTACCGCCGACTAAAGAAACAGGAGCCCTTCGCAAGGAAGAAGAATTCATGTGGTCATGAGATACCTGCTCAGCCTCCTCCTTCTCAGGAAAAATTTGAATAGAATCGCCAGGATGCCCCGCAGTGGTATGATTTAATTCCATGTCTCCGTTCAGTCCCCGCTATGCGACGACTGAAATAAAATAAAAGTTTTTTGTCTTATCGTTATTTTTGCTTTAAAAATCAACACATAGTTTTGCTTCTTATCTTATCACTAAGTAGAGTCCAAAACGTAACGAGTAGCAGGTAGCGAATGTTTAACCTTGTCACGAAGTGACCAAAAATCAACTTAAACTTAAACTTATAACTTAAACTTATATTCGCCCTATTGGCCGAATATTACCTGCCATGAATCTTGATCGTCCGGACCTCTCCATTATTATCCCAGCACGTCAAGAAGCACTCCGATTACCTAAAACACTTCATCTTCTTCAAAAATTTCTTAATGAGCAATCCTACTCTGCAGAAATTATCCCCGTTGTTCAGGGAGAGGATGAGACGACGACTATCATTATAAACGCTGCCACAACTGACCCGAGAATTCGTCCTATTTTTGATCCTACAGGCCGAGGTAAAGGCCTTGCAGTAAGACAAGGTGTAAAAGCAGCCCAAGGAAATATTATCCTCTTCATGGATGCGGATCTCAGCGTCCCTCTTTCTTGCCTCCAACTGCTAATTAAAAACTTCATTCAATCACCTCATGATGACCTTCTCATTGGAAGCCGGCATCTTCCAGATAGTAATATCCTCATTCCTCAGCCTTTTCTTCGACAGATGTTGGGAAAAATTTTTAATCTGGCCTTACGACTCAGTGACCTCACCCACTTTCGCGATACACAGTGCGGTTGCAAACTGTTTCGTCACGATGCCGCTAAAAAGATTTTTGCTCAAAGCACTCTTAATGGATTTGCTTTTGATGTGGAAATACTCCTCCTAGCTCAACACCTCGGTTACCAAATCAAAGAAGTACCTGTAGAATGGGCCAACGCCGGCAATTCACGTCTGGGACTTCTCCGTGATGGATTCAGGGCAATTCAAGATATTTGGGAATTAAAAAGAAAATTTACAGGGAGGAAAGAAAATTTGAGCTTAAACTGAACTGAAGTGTTTTTGTACCAATGTCACCGTAACAGGCAGAAGGAATAGCCACAAAAGAACACAAAAAAACACAAAAAAGAAACTTAGTGGTGAACTTAATTAATTAGTTCGGCTAAGCTATTTCGCTACTATTAGTGCTCTAAGTTGAAGCCAATCTCAATTCCTACCTCCCTTATTTCACGATAGCGAACATTCTCTATCTTGAGTTCTTAAATTCGTTAAAGAATTTTTATACTGGACTTTGGCCATTTTTATATGAGTGACATTAGTTTTTAATATCATCAAAAAAATAGAATGGGTAATTTCAGAAAAACATCCGATACACCTTAACGGTCATTCCCGCGGACGCGGAAATGACGAGGAGGAGTGTTATTTTTTTAATACTTCTGCTCTAACAAAACAGCTCGTATCCACTAAAAAATGGCCAAAGTCCAGTTATAAACATTCTTTTTTTGTGTTCTTGTTCTTTGTGTTCTTTTGTAGCTATTTTCTGCCTTCTTTGTTTTACTTCAGCGCAGTTTGAACTCGCAAAAATTTATTCCCTTGAATTTCATCCTCTGTTATCGCTTCTATCCCTGTTAATTTCTATTCTCTTTCCATGAAAAACCATCTTCACTTCTTCCAGCTTCCTCGTAAATATTCGATTAACCCATCAGTAAAATATGCCAG
>DATEBV010000247.1:0-9058 GCA_035287205.1 Chthoniobacterales bacterium
TGAAGCACTTACTCAAGGTAATTTAGAAATTGCTTGCCTCTGGCGCAAAATAGCCGATCAAAATCAACTTCTTGCCAAATATTACGAAAACGCAGCAGAAGCTCATTCCAGTGGAAATTTACTTGAGAGTATACGCTTTGATCACAGTGCGGCTGAATCGGCCCAATCTAGTATAGAGTGCTTGGATTTAGCTTCAAGCACTCTTGATAAAGCCATTGAATCTGAAAAAAGAGGAGATCAAGCATTAGCTGCTGTTTATCAGAAAACAGCTGATCAAAATCAACTCCTTGCCGAATATAAACGAAAAACAGCAGAAGCTCATGCTTCTGGAAATATAGCTGAGGCAACCCGTTTTAAGAAGGTTGAGGATTCTACCACCTCTAGTGTCGATCGCTTAAATTTAGCTTCAAGTGCTCTTGATAAAGCTATTGAAGCTGACAAGAGAGGAGATCAATTGCTTGTCACCCTCTACCGAAAAATAGCCGATCAAAATCAACTTGCTGTTGAATATAAACAAAAAGTTGAGGAAGCTCAAGTTTCCGAGAACGCATCTGAGGCAAGCTTCTTTAATAAAGCTGATGTTTCGATCAGCTCTAGTGCCGATCGTTTAAATGCGGCTTCGATTGCCCTAGAGAAAGCCGTTGAGTTAGAAAAGAATGGTAATAAAGAGAGTGCTTCTTTCTATCGAAAAATGGCTGAGCAAAATCAATTTATTGCTGAATATTATAGAAGAATATCTGAACTTCAAGCCTCAGGGAACGTACTTGAGGGCAGACTCTTTGATAGTTTTACTGTAACAGCAGCTAGATCTAGTTTAGATTGTTTAAATTTAACTGTGACTGCTCTTGATAAAGCTATTGAAGCCGAAAGGAATAATAAACACGAAGTTGTTGCTCTCTGGCGCAAAATAGCCGATCAAAATCAACTTGCTGTTGAATATAAACGAAAGGTCATGGAAGTTCCTAAAGTAGAGAATGTAATATTTGAACAGGCTCGTTTTGGTAAGGCAGGGGATTCAATGATGGGTAGTATTGATTGCTTAAAATTAGCTATAGTTGATCTTGAGAAATCCCGCGAAGCAGAAAAGAAAGGTAATAGACTACTCTGTCTCCTTTACCGAAATATAGCCGATCAAAATCAACTTGCTGCTAAATATAAACAACAAGTAGCGCAATCTCAAGTTGACAAAGATGAATTAGAATCTAACCGCTTTAATTCGGCGTATATTTCTACCAAATCTGCTGTTGATTGTTTAAATTTAGCTTCAATCGCACTAGAAAAATCTTTCGAAATTGGTACGAGTGGTCATCAACCGAGCGTGCGCCTTTATCAAGAGATAGCCGAACAAAATCAACTTGCTGCTTCATACCAACAAAAAGTAGCTCAGGCCACAGTCTCCAAAAATGAACTTGATTCAAGCCGCTTTGATGAGGCTTATACTTCTACCAAATCTGCTGTTGACCGCTTAAATTTAGCTTCAACGGCACTAGAAAAATCCCTTGAAGCAGAAAAAAGAGGCAATCATCCGCTTGCTACCCTTTATCAAAAAATAACCAAACAAAATCAACTTGCTGCTTCATATCAACAAAAAGTAGCCAAAGCCAAAATCTCCAGAACGTTACTGAATGAAACCCTCTCTAATAAAGCTGATGTTTCTATCGGCTCTAGTATTGATTGCCTAAATTTGGCTGCAACTGCCTTAGCGCAAGCCTTCGAGTTCGAAAAGAGTAATAATCAACCGATCGCTGCCCTTTACCGAAAAACAGCTGAGCAAAATCAACTTCTTGCTGAACATTATAAAAAAGCAGCTGAAGCTCAAGTTTCCGGAAACGAATTTGAAGCAGCTCGTTTTACTAGAGCGAATATTTCTATGAACACTATTATTAATCGCTTAAATTTAGCTTCAATCGCTCTTGAAAAAGTCCTTGAGGTTCAAGGGGGGGATCCATCACTGATTGCTCTCTGCCAAAAAATAGTTGAGCAGAATCAACAGGTTGTCGAATATTATCAAAAAGGAGTGGAAAATGAAGTTGTAGGGAATGTCCTTGAGGTACTTAATAATGCCGGAGGAAACAGAGTTGAAATAACTCGTTTTTATAATGCTGGAGATTCAAGTATTTCTAGTGCAGATCGTTTGAAGTCAGCTTCAAACGCCTTAGAGAAAGCTCTTACAGCTGAACAGCGAGGCAACAAATCACTAGCAGCCATCTATCGAAAAGTAAGCGATAAATATCAACTTGCTGCTCAAAGCTACCAAGAAGGAGCAAAAGCCCATAGTAACGGAACCCGAGTAATTGAAGCGGCGAGGTTTGATGATGCTGGAGATACGGCTACTTCTGATGCGAATGAATTATGGAAGCAAGCAGGGGAGCCAGCGAATAAATGATTTGTAACCGTTCAGCCCCCCCCCCTACTTCGGAGGGGTTCTGAACTACAGGCTAAAGGCTGGAGGCTAAATTACTTTAAGAAAGAAACAATTTTTTGAACCTAAGTCTTTGAATCGTAGGTGGATTTATAAATTGACCTTCGAATTCAATTTTCTGACCTTTAGCCTTTAGTCTATAATCGTAAAGATCCTTCCTCCGAAGGAGAGGGGATCAGAACGATTACAATGATTTAACGTTATAATAATTTCAATCTTCATAACAATCAAAAATAATATGAAAAACTTACTCAGTTGCTTAGCTGTTTTACTCAGCGCTCATTATTTCTTGGCTAAGATGTCAAGGCATTCCGATGAGAAGCTTTTAAAAATCAAACTATTAAAAAACATTATTATTACTTTAGTTTTTTTGAGTGTCCATGCTCTTTTTGCCGGGAATGACGATCCAATTCAAGAACAGAATAATCTGCTCATCCCAGCTCAAGAGCTTCTTAATGACCATTTCGAAAATGGAGACCAGTTAGAGGGTAATTTAGAAGATGATTTCAATTGCTTTCTGATGATGGATCCAGGAATGTTAGAAAGTATTGCAAAGGGGGCAGAAGAGAAAGAAAAGACTTTTGCAGAAAAACTTAAAGATAATCGAGAAAGAGATAAAAAAGCTCAGGAAGAAAAGGCGAAGGCTAAAGCTCAACGTCCTGTTGTAATTCCTAGGAATGTATTGCCTTCGCAAAATCAGGTTACAGCTACTTATAAATTACCAGAGATAACGACTGGAGCAATTCCGACTTCAGCAATTAGTTCTACGTCAGTATCAACAAATCAACTGAAATCAATAGGTTATTCTTCTCCAGAAGTCAAAAAATCTCATGAGACGGGAGTAATACCACATAAAGTATCTTCTGCGGTAAGCAATAAAAAACCTGTGGCAATAACTTTGGCAGATCCATCGGAAAGGAAATTATTAAATGATGAAGATGAGAGTGAGGGAACATTAGGTTTTCTTAAAGAAGAAATACGTCACAATATTTTATCTATTATTTTTGCTGAGCTAGCAACTCAGACAGGGCATGAAGCAGAAGCATCAGAAAAGGTTGCTAAAGAAATTGCGATGCTAAAGAAAAAATTAGGTTATCAGCCAGAATGGGATTCAGCAAGATTAGAAGATACCTTAGTTGATAGGCGTAAAATTGGGAAAATGGCGTTGTCACGAGCTCAAGAAAGTAAGGGTGAAGCTGATTGGATTAATGCGTATGAAGAAGCTAATGAACTGGATATACTTTTACAGCAAATCATTCATAAGACTAATGAGAAAATTATATTAGCCGTCCAACAAGAAGAAAAGGAAAAGTATAATAAAGAGTACCAAGAGCTTCAACAGGAGAGAAAACAGTGGCTAGAAAAAGCTACTTTAGCAGAAACTAAAGGAAATTGTGCTAAATTAAGGGATTGTTGGGAACGTTTTTTCCAGACAGTAGAAGATTATGAAAAAAATCCTGACTTAAGTGCTCGCAGTATTATCGAGGGAGCAGGAGAAATTTCCTCCATTACGCATGAAATTGCTTCTATGATAAAAAAATCTTCTAGAGAAGTAGGAGATACAATGAGCTATGCTAATAATGCATTAAGAAGCTTAATTGATGCGGAGAAAATCAATCCTCATGATCGTGCCTTGCTTGCAAAAAAATGCGCAGAACGAGTTGATGCTCTTTGGAGTGAAGAGGCTCAAACAATGGTACATATAGGGTCAAGAATTATTCATAGTGCTAAGATTATTAGACAAGCAGCACAATCAGTAGATGGTAAAATAAAAACTACTCAGAATTCAAGTAACGAAAGACAGCTTTTAATGAGAGATAAAATGAGGTTGCGAGAAAGGCAAAGAGCAGTCAAACAAAAAGAGGGAAAACTTAAAACATTAGAAACACTTTTAGAACAAGAAAAGAAAATCTTAGAAAGCAATTATCAAAAGAAAGAAGAGAAAGTAGCTCTTGAGTATAGCCAACGATTGCAAGAATTAGAAGAACAAGAGAAGGTGCTAGCTCTTCAACAAGAAGAATTAAAGAAGTCTCTTGAAGACAATGAAAACATTAATAGTAAAAGAAAAGAATTAGAAACTCAAGAGAAAAAGCTTCAAGAAGAACAGAAAGCATTAGAAGAAACAAAAAGCGCATATAGTACATATTTTGTTAAAGAAAAGGAAATCCTTGAGCAAGAGTTAATGAAATTTGAAATTCTAAGTGAAAAACTAAAAGAAGATCTCGATAAACTTAATAATCAAGAGAGTCTTTTTAACAAAGAAAAAGAGTGGTTAAAAGCACGGGAAGCTTCTGTAGAGGCACGTGAAAATGAGCTTTCTGAGATATTTAAACAGAAAGCAGCACAGGCAGAAGAAAAAGCACGCGTCTCCTATGAAGCAGCTTTGCAACAGATGACAACAGAAACCAAGGGTATGGTGAATGAGGCGCAAGAACAGATTAGAGAAGCAGAAGCAGCAAAGCGAGAAGCAGAACAAATAGCACAAGAGGCTCTGCGAAAAATGAAAGCAGATCAGGAGAAAAACAAAAATCTTGTTGATCAAGCTCAAGAAGAAACTGAAAGGCTTCGAGAGGCCCTTCGAGCATTAGAAGAAAAGAATAGAATTGCTGAATGTGATAAAATAGAAGCTGAAAAGAGAGTGTTGGAGATTAAAAATGCAACGGAAGAACAAATGGCACAACTCAAGGCAAAAGCTCAAGAAGCGGAAACTAATCAAGTGAAAGCAGAATTAGGAAAAGCAGCGATTGAAATAACAATGATTCTTAAGGATCCACAAGCAATAGCAATATTAGCGCAAGATTCTTATAAAAAGGCATTAAAGGTTTCCATGGATGAGATGGCATTATTTTGGGACCAGGCTATCATGAAAGCTCAAGAAGCAGAAACATCTTATGGACAAGCAGAAAAAATACTACTTTCTCGCAGTGAAAATCCTGTAATTTCGTTAGAAGTAAAAGAACTATTGGATCAGAATCTTGAAGAGGTTCAAAAGGTGCATGCATTCTGGGTAAATCAGGTAGTAGAATGGAATCAAGAAAAAACCAGAAATAAGACGATCAAAAACGAGACAAGCCCGCTAATTCAAAATGCAGAACAAGAAGAAATACAGGCTAATGATGATTTGAGACAAGCCAAAGAACTTTCCCTTAATATTTCTCAAGAGACACAAGAGGCTGCATGGAGTGATGCTTTAGATTCTGCCAAAAAGACAGCGCAAGCATGGGGAAAAGTAGTTACTTATTTTAAAGCTCACGAGAAAGATAGCATAATGTCTTATTGGGCTATCCTTATGAATCAGGCAGAAAATCAAGTGATACGTTGGAACACTAAGTCGTTATGGCGTAAAGCGAATCAACTTGAAGTCAAAGTTTTTGAGGCAGTGACTAGAGCAGAGAGATTGCGCAAGGGTTCAGAAGAAAATATTCAAACATGGGGAGAAGTATTAGAACCTGCGAAACGACTTGAAGGCATCATGAAACAGGTTGAAAGTATATATGAAGAAAATGTACCTAAAGTTTTTAAGGAACTCAAAGAATTTAAGAAAGAGTTAGTTACAGAACGAGATGAAGCGGGAAGCTATTATAAGAAATGTTCTGGCAATATAAAAAATATTCTTGAGAAGAAAAGAGAAAGCATTTTTTTTAAAGATGCGGGAGGACCCATTATAGAAGATGCAAAAGCCTCGTTAATTAAAGCTCAGCAATTAGAAAAGCAAGCAGATATAGCTTATCAAAAGGCACAGAGTACAGTAGGTGAGGGAATAGGCTTAGTATGGGATGATGCTTTAACTCAGATAGAAAAAGCAGGGAAGGCTTATGAACAATCTATTAAGATTTATGAAAATGATAAAAATAAAATAGCTAATGCTTCGAATGTCTCGAAGATTGTTTGGAATAAAGAGTTTGAGATAGTTAAAGCAGGTAAAATAGCATGTGCTACAAAACTCGAAGCAAGCAAGATTGAAAAAACAAAAAAAACGAACGTTCTTTTGGAGGAGCTTCTTAAGGCGAAACAGGAACAAATAGCAAACCTTCATATCGAAATAACACGTCTTATCAATGAGCCTACAAGGAAGGCAGTGATTGCACAGGAAGCTTATGAGAAGGCGACCAAGGCGCTTGGGACAGTAGCACTTTGGGAGGAAGCTATAACAAAAGCTCAAGAGACAGCAGCAATCTACTCTCAAACAGAACAAGTGTTGCTTAGAGGAAGCGAGCAGGTTTCTTCTAAACAGTTTAAGGCATTATGGGAACAAAACCTTGAAATAATTAAAAATCATCATGCTCTTTGGACTAATAAGGCTGTTACCTGGACTCAAGAAAAGGATCAAAGCATTGACTGTAAAAAAATGGAAGAAAAAAAAGAACTCAAAAAGAAAGCAGCGCAAGATTTAATAATAAAATGGAAAAAACAAGCAGAAGATGCTCTGCAAAAATCAGCTAAAGCGCAAACGGCAGGGAAAATGTATGAGAGTGAAGGCTGGAATAATGTACGTATAAGCTTATTGAGTGCTATTGAACAAAAAGGAAAAACAGTTGAAGCAGAAGTGAATAACGAAGAATCTACCATTGCTCCAATTTTAAAAGAGGCAGTGCAACAAAGTATACAAGCATCAAATTATTATATTAAAGCTATTAACGCTTATATTGAAGGAGAAAAAACGCACGCAGAATTTTTTAATAATGCAGCAAATGATACTAAGTCTAGTGCTGATTATTTGGAATTGGCTGCGGAAATTTTTGAAAAAAATTCTTCCCAAGAAAAAGACTCTCTCTACCAAAAATTGGCTGAACAATACCAATTAGCTGCTAAATATAAACAAGAAACAGCAGAACAATTGATACATCATCATAGAGATGCTGCTAATGCTTTTAATAATAATATTAGTGATGCTCAATCTAGAATTGGTTGTTTAAAGAAAACTCTGGATTTTTTTGAGAAAGCTGTCAATGCAGAGAAGATGGGAAATCAAGGTATAGCCTCCTTTTATCATAAACTTATAGAACAACATAAATTTCTTGATAACTTGTATAAATCTCTTCAGGATTCATGCCAACGAGTAAGGAGAAGAAGTACTAATAATGGAAGAGATTCCTATTATTTAGCTGCTGATACTCGTTTTTTAGATTATACTAGAGAATGTGCAAACATAAGTAATAATCAAATGGCATTAGCTGTAAAAACATTAGAGAAAGCTCGAGAAGCAGAAAAAAATGGAAATCAAGAGATAGCTCCTTTATACAATAAACAAATTGAAAAATATCAACATAGTGCTGAATATTATCGAAAAGCAGGGGAATTGCATATTTCTAAAAATGCAACAGAAGCAAATTATTTTCAGGAAGCAGGAAATTTTTCTAAAAAAATTACAGAACTCATAGAATTAGTTATTAGTGCGACTAAGTATGCTCAAGAAGCAAAGGAAAGTGGAAATCGAGATCTAGCTTCTTTGTATCATAAGCAAGTTGATGTTTATCAACATGCTGTTAAGTATTATCAAAGAGCAGAAGAACTTCTCGTCTCTAGAAATAAAACAGAAGCAATGTGCTTTCATACAGCGGGATGTCTTGAGGAACGTAATGTTGAGACCTTAGAGTTAGCGATAAAAATACTTAAGAAAGCTCAAGAAGAGGAGAAGAATGGTAATCAAGAAATAGGTTCTTTATATCATAAACAAGTTAATGTTTATCAACATGCTGCTGAATATTACCAAAAGGAAGCAATAGCAACCACTATAGGAAACAAAATAGAAGTGAATTGCCTTCAGGAAGCGAGAAACTTTACTCAACTTAGTATTGAGATGTTAACGACAGCAATCAAAACACTTGAGAAAGCCCAAGAAATAGAGAGAAATGGAAATAAAGAAGTTAGCTCTTTGTATCGGAAGCAAGTTAAAGTGTATCAAAGTGCCGTTGAATATTATCAAAAGAAAGCAGTAGCAATCGCCGAAGGAAATACAACAATCGCAAAATATTCTGAGGAAGCTATAAATTTTACTCAGCCTAGTGTTGATATGTTAACGGCAGCAATCAAAACACTTGATAAAGCCCAAGAAATAGAGGAAAATGGGAATCAAGACGTCAGCTCTCTGTATCATAAGCAAGTTAAAGTGTATCAAAGTGCCGCTGAATATTATCAAGAGGCAGCAGTAAGAAGCGTTGAAGGAAATGAAATAGCATCAAATTACATTAAAGAAGCTGTAAGTTTCACTAAATCTACTATTAAAGTTTTAGAGTTAGCAATAGAAGCACTTAAGAAAGCCCAAGAAGCAGAAGAAAATGGAAATCAAGACGTCAGCTCTCTGTATCATAAGCAAGTTGAAGTGTATCAAAATGCCGCTGAATATTACCAAAAGGAAGCAGTAGCAATCGCCAAAGGAAATAAAACAGCCGCAAAGTATTCTGAGGAAGCTATAAACTTTACTCAACCTAGTGTTGATATGTTAACGGCAGCAATCAAAACACTTGAGAAAGCCCAAGAAATGGAGAGAAATGGGAATCAAGACGTCGGCTCTCTGTATCATAAGCAAGTTAAAGTGTATCAAAGTGCCGCTGAATATTATCAAGAGGCAGCAGTAAGAAGCGTTGAAGGAAATGAAATAGCATCAAATTACATTAAAGAAGCTGTAAGTTTCAC
>DATEBV010000248.1:0-2937 GCA_035287205.1 Chthoniobacterales bacterium
ATTAACCCGGATATTTCATACTGATCGTGACGAGAAAGTTGCGAAGGCTGATGAGGCCACGCAGACGAGAGTTTTGGCGTCGGGCTGTAGGCAGGACATCATTTTAGCGGAAGAAAAACCGGAGTCTAACGTTGCATTCATCGGTCTTCCCTTCTTTTGCAGTAGATTCGTATTAAATATTCGAGTTAAATGCTATCTTCAACATTTAGGATTTCCATATAACGGTCATAGACGAATACATGGTTTTTTCCTTGGCTAGGTAGTTCTCGTAACACTCCTAATTTTACAAGCTGCTTTGCAGATGCGTGCAATGTAGGAATAGAGAGCGGAAGACTTTTATGGGCCTGTCGAACAGAACTTACCGGATGAGACTGGAAGAAACGATGTACTTCAAGAGTAGAAGGGGCAGCGCGTCCAATAGCATAGATTTTTTCTCGATCTTCTTTAAAAAGCTCGAGCAGTTTAGAGGCTGTTTGGAATGCTTGATTTCCTGTGACTGCTACTCCTTCAAGAAAAAATATAAGCCATGCTTCCCAATCTCCATCTTCTCTAATTTGATTGAGAAGATCATAATAAATATTGCGATGGCGCTTAAAAAATAAGCTTAAGTACAAGAGAGGCTGTTGAAGCGTTCCATCCGCACATAGCAATAAGATAATAAGAAGTCTGCCAACGCGTCCATTTCCATCAAGAAATGGATGAATGCTTTCAAATTGGGCGTGAGCAAGACCTGCCTTCAGTAAAGTCGTCGTTTTCTGTGTATCATCATGCAGAAATTTTTCTAAGCGATCGAGACATGGCATAAGCTCCTCTGCAGGTGGTGGAACATAGCGTGCATTGCCAGGACGTGTTCCTCCAATCCAGTTTTGGCTTATTCTGAACTCGCCAGGTTGTTTTTGGCTTCCTCTCCCTTTGGATAACAAAATTTCATGAATTTCACGAATCAACCGCAGCGATATAGGAAAACCTTCCTGAAGACGCTTCATTCCATATTCGAGTGCAGCAACATAGTTGGAAACTTCTTGAACATCGTCAATAGGAACTCCAGGAGCCTCATTATTTTCAAACAAGAGAAGATCAGAAAGAGAAGATTGAGTGCCTTCAATTTGAGAAGAGAGAACCGCTTCCTTGCGAATATAGCTGTAAAGAAATACGTTAGTTTCAGGAAAAATTGTTGCTATACCATCTAGGCGACCAAGAGCAGTATTAGCAGCAGCAAACTGTTTTTCCATTTCAGGAGACCATACAAGCAAAGGTGACGGAGGTAATGGTGAAGGCACAAAGGCTTGAGCCTTTTCACTCACAGTAGAAATAGTGGTATATTGACCTTGGATTCCTCGTTTCATGAGAAAAATATTAAACTATTATCTTTAACAATATCAACCTTTTTGTTAAAGTTAATGCTCTATCTTTAACGATGTAATTAATTTCTCTCCATATCGCCGGGTAAACAGCGAATTTTTATTTTCATTTGGTAAACAATCCACGGAATGCAAGGAATGGATTCTGAGCCCAAAGCCACTTGGGTATTCTACCATCGGGTGTGATAGGTGTCAAATAACCCTGTTTCCATCGGCCATTAGCCCTGCGTTTAGTTTGAACTCACAATTTTTTATTTGGCAAAAGAAGCTTTTTGAGGTAACCTTCCCTTTCCAATTTAGAAATGCAATTCTAACTTATTCATTTTTCTAATTCGGAAATCTCTCACTCATGAAATCCTTTACCCAATTTTTACTTGCCTCGCTTGTCATATTCAATGCAACCAGTCTTCTGGCGATGGATCCAGTGCTTCCTACAGCCATTGGGAAAAGAGCGAAAGCCTTAGGTGAGGAATTAGGGGTTTTTGGGGAAAAACCTACTCCAAGCAAAGTACCTGTAGTCGCAACTGCTGTAGCCTATTCTCCTGTTGGAAACAGTTCGTCTAGCATCGCTAGTGTAATCACCCCAGGTCAAAGAACCGTTGCAGCAACAGTAGCAGTGGCAGTAGCAGCTAACGAAGCAGGTGAAGAGAATTCTACGACCCAATTTCTTGAACAGGAGATTTGTGATAATATCTATTTAGGGTGTCTTGCTAAGGTCGCCACGATGTCACTTTCTGCGCGTGCAAGTGCGGAAGGTATTGCTCAAGAAGCCAGGGAGTGGGTTGCTGCAGAGCAGAAAGCAATAAGAGATGTTGAGAAGAGAAAGAAAGAATTAACAAAGGCCACAAAAGAAAGAACCGTAGCCTATAAAGAAATGGAGTCAGCCGATGCTTCCTTTCATGGAAGGGATTATGTTTCTAAAGCAAGTGCTGATTTTAAAGTCAAAGAATGTGCTGAACAACTTGCAGAGGCAAAAGTAGCCACCGCTGAAGCGACACTTTTTGCCATTCGAGTAAAAGATACCGCTCAGAATAGTGGCGCTAAAGCTGATCTCATCGAAGCAATCGAAGAGGAGAAGAAGGCCTTACAGGCACTAGAAGAAGCAAATGCTCATGCCGTAGAACAAAGTATAGTGAGCACATCCATTCCCATGGCAGAAGCAGTAGCTGTAGAAGTATTTGCCGTTTGTCCTGATCATCATTCTTACGAGGCTTATCCTCACAATCAACACTTCAGTCCTCTGAATGTATCGCCTGAGAGAGCTGCTCAGGAGAAAAAGGAAGCTTTGGCTCAAAAAGAGAAAGCAGCTCATGATTTTGAGGCTACTTTTACAGAGACGATAAAAGAAGCCAAGACCCAAGCCGAAGACTTAGCAGCGGTAGCAACAGCGGCTCGAGAAAAAGCTGAAAAGCCAGGAGCATCAGAAAAAGACTGGAATGATGCCATAAAAAAGGCAACGAAGGCAGAAGCGGCCTATGCTCACCTTGTTGGTTATTATACGATGTATAAAGAACAAGCCGCTGAGCATTATGAGGGAGGAATATTGAATGCTAAACGTTCTAAATATAATTTTGCA
>DATEBV010000249.1:0-3238 GCA_035287205.1 Chthoniobacterales bacterium
CCGACTCCACCACCGCCTACGTCAACGCCTACGCCTACGCCAACGTCAACGCCTTCGCCTCCGCTTCCGCGTCCTCATCCGCCTCCGAAGCCCTCCAGGCTGCCTGTGTGGCCGATGACATGGCCGATGATACTAAGAATTTCGCAGACTTGTTGTCACGACAGATTTTAATCGTAACAGTAAGACAGCATATAGATTGGTCAATAAGCGCTGCACGCGAAACAGCAGATTTTGCACGTGCTGTGGCAAAATATAAAACAGAGAAATAAGCAGCAGCCGCAGCTGCGGCAGGAGATAGAAGATGGGAGATGGAAGATAGGAGTCGAAATTATGCAGCAGTTGGACTTGCAAAAGAAGCATTTAGTACTGCTAGGAAGTTGAAAACTGAAGATGCTTGGAAGAAAGCAGGAGTCGCTGCTAAAGAAGCTGTGACCATGTATCAAAATAATGCTCAAGGAATGAATCCTAGAGAAGCCATAGAAACCGCGCAACAAAAAGATTATTGGGTAGAGCAAGCCAATCTTGCTGACGTCAAAGCCTTGGCAATACCACGTGCTCATGATTGGAGGGATTGGCAGTCACAAAATAAGGCCAACGCTATCATGAAAATGACACGAGAAAAATTTGGATCACCAATATCACCATCGATGAAGGCATTTATGGCCAATCCCAGTGAGACAACATTGAGGGCAACTGGTAAATCAGCAATTATCGCCATGAGTGCTGCCGAGGCAGAGGAAGCCCTAGAAGGGGCCGAAGTTTTTGCTAAAACATCTACTGATGCAGTAGCTTTACCAAATAAGTATAATGACTCTGCCGCAGAACTTATCAACTTATCCGTCTCCGTAACACGTGAGGTTGCAGAATTCGCTCGAGCTGTGGCAGCCTTTAAGAGGGCTCAGGAAACAGCTGCTACTTCTGTTTCAGCAATGAAATAGCATAAGTGTGAGTTTCAAGGATTCGCTTAAGAGAGAGGCTCATTGTAACACTCTTTGCTTCCTATTCAATGATGGTGCGTTTGAAAATGAACTTCCTTTATTAGATGACAAAAAAAATAATAAACATTAAAACTATTGAATCTCTTGTGCATCAAGGTGAATCAGATACGTTGGAGTTTAAGAAAAGCACAGCAGAGTTACATTCTGCCGCAAAAACCATATGTGGTTTTTTGAATCAGAAAGGAGGCTATGTTCTTATTGGTGTTACTGATAATAAAAAGATTATAGGTCAAGATGTATCAGAACAAACTCGCCATGAAATAACTAATTTAATTAAAAAATTTGAACCATCACCTCTTATTGATATCGATTACGTCCAAATAGCTAATTCATCACGTCAAATAATTGCCTTAAGAGCTTATCATGATGAGTATGCAACACCATACACCTTTGATGGCAAACCATTTTCTCGACTTCAATCTCAGACTTCTCCCATGCCGAGAGAGTTATATCATCGTTTATTACTTGATAAAACACAGAAAAACAAGGGCTGGGAAGATGGTGTTTTAGAAGAAATAACCTTGGATGATCTGGATCATGATGAAATCATCAAAACAATTCAAACAGGTGTGGCTTCAGGTCGTATACCTCCAACCAAAGAAACTACCGATCCATTTGAAGCATTGACCCGATTACAATTGGTAAGAAACAACCATTTTATTAATGCTGCAGTAGTTTTATTTGCAAAAGACCCAACATATTGGCTACCACAATGTCGATTACGCTTGGCACGATTTTTAGGAAAAGACAAGAGGAATGCGATTGATAATCGTCAAATTGAGGGAAATGCGTTTCGTCTACTTGATGAAGGATTGATGTTTATTCAGCGCCATTTGCCTATTTCCAGTTATTTTAAGCAAGGCGAGATCGAAAGAATTGATGAACCCCTCATTCCAGTGGATGCCTTACGAGAGTTATTTGTAAACGCTATTTGTCACAGAGATTATCGCTCACCTGGTGGCAGTATTAGTTGCGCAATCTATGACGATCATCTTGAAATTTGGAACGAAGGAACATTGCCTGATGGATTTGGTTATGAAGAACTTAAATCATTACATGATTCAAGACCAAGAAACCCACATATTGCAAAGGTATTTTATTGCCGAAAGCTATTTGAGTCGTGGGGCAGCGGCATTGAATTAATTACTAATCTTTGCCGACAGACTGGAAATCCTGATCCTGATTTTTTTGAACGTAGTGGTGGTTTTTGTGTACGCCTTTCTTTCAAGCAGTCTCTTAATCCTGCAAAGAGCGAAGTAATTACAGCGACTCCTTTAACTTATAAATTAAATTTAAGACAGAAAGAAATTTTAAAGCTATTAGAAAAAGAAATCCTTCAAAGTGCAAGCGAGCTCCACTCAAGTCTTTCAAAAGTTGTGACTTTAAGAACGGTAACAAATGATCTATCGTTACTTGCAAAATATTCTTTAATTGAGTCAGTTGGTCATGGGCGTGCTACTAAATGGAAGCCCTTAAAGAGCTAATCGCGAAATAATCACGAAGTAATCACGAAATAATCGCGAAATAAAGCCTTGCCTGGATCAAAAATTCTTAATGATGCTATGCTGTTTTTATAGAGTTTCCCGATGAAAGAGCACTATGAAAGGAGTGTGATCAGAGGGTTGTTCATGGGATGAGTTATTTTTTATTGAGAAGAGCACTTAAAAAGGTGTTTCAATATATCAGATATTGGTAAACTGTGAAATTTATTCTTCTAATTCATGAGGGGTATTTCAGGGCGAATTTGTTTAGTTTGGGCTCACAATTTTTTATTTGGCAAAAGAAGTTTTTTGAGGTAGCCTTCTCTTTCCGATTTAGAAATGTACTTCTAACCCTCATTCATTTTTCCAATTCGAAAATCTCTTCCTCGTGAAATCCTTTACCCAATTTTTACTTAGCTCGATTGTCCTATTCAATGCAACCAGTCTTCTGGCGATGGATCCCGTGGTTCCTACAGCCATTGAAAAGGGAGCAGAATTTTTGGGTAAAGAATTAGGAGTGTTTGGGGAAAAAGCGACCTCAGGAAAAACAACTGCTGTAGCCTATTCTCCGAGTGGGAGCAGTTCATCCACCGCGACGAGTGCTATGGTGCCAGGTCAAAGAGCCGTTGGTACTACAGCACCCGTGGTTGCTAACGAAACTGGTGAAGAAAACTCTACTAATCAATTTCTTGAAGATGAGATTTGCAATAACATCTATCAGAGTTGCCTTGCTAAGGTTGCCTTGATGTCATTTGAGGA
>DATEBV010000250.1:0-23944 GCA_035287205.1 Chthoniobacterales bacterium
GAATCTTCCGATCCCAATAACCCCGAATCTCGTCCCCTCCTCTGGACAAAGCTTGTGTGCCATCCAAGTGATCTTCATCAGCAAACCTGCTCTTTTGATTTTACCGGCTATGAAATGGAAAATGGGGAACAAGTTTTCCAACTTCAACCACACACACCTATTCCGAATATCACAGTCCAAGGTCGCCCTCATCTCAATACTAAAACCCGCTACGCTCGTCTTGGAGAAACACTTCAAGGAATCCCTCTCAAAGTTCTTGCCTTCCAAAAACAGGAAACCTTCCATAAAGAAGTCCCTTATGACACGAGCATATTAACGTTGGTGAATCCTCAAACTCAACAAGAGTGGACTTTAACACGCAAAAGCCTTCTCCATCCTGCGCCTACATCCATTACCATCACTGACGATGTCACCCTCCATTATAATCTAGAAAACCCTTCTCAAGAATTTCATTTCAGACGTGGTGATAGTTTTTCTTTAAAAAGTTTACCCCTGCCAAAAAACAGCACTCATCCTGGAGAATGGCGTGCTGAAACCTATCGTTTAATTGATATTCAAAATTCACAAATTACTTTGGAGCATGAAGGAAAAAGGTATATTTTGCCGGTTTTGAAGTAAAAAGAAGGAAGAAATTAACCACATTAGGCATTCAGTCCCTGCTGCGCAGCGACTGAAGTAAAATAAGGTTTTTGTTTTTATCGTTGTCCTTCTTTAAACTTCAGTCGTCGCGCAGCGAGGACTGAATGACTAATGTGGTGAATTTCTCTTACTAAAAATCATGATCCATACGACAATTGACTGCACTATTTGACCCTTTAGACTTTTGTTTATCAGCAAGTTCAGATTGCCTTTCTGCTGCTTGAACCAAAACATCAGAAGCTGCCTCATTTCCTGCAGCGAAAGCTTCAGCTGCTTGTGCAAATTTATTAGCAGAATCTTGTAAAGTTTCCGTCGTAACAATGAGATAAGCATTATAGTTGTTTTGACCCATGGTTGCCATGATCTCCTTTGCTTTGCTTTTGGCAGCCACTTGAGATTGCTGTGCAGCCTTGTCCCAAAGACTAGCTAGTTTCTGTAATCGTTCAGAGCCCACCTCCTGCGGAGGCGCGCTCTGAATGAAATGATCTGACTGTTCACCAGTAGTATGATTTAATTGTATCGTTTGTTGAGATGGAGTCTTAACGGTTACTAATTTCTTAGACCACATCAGATTGGAAACATCGCCTTCTTCCTCTGAAGAACTATCCTCTTCTTTATTCTGTGTGGGTATAGAAACTCTTGTGGGTATAGAACTTCTAGCAGTGCGAGCATGAGCCCAATCGCCTTCTTCTTCTGAAGAACTATCCTCTTCTTTGTTCGGTGTGGGTATAGAAACTCTTGTGGGTATAGAACTTCTAGCGGTACGAGCATTAGCATTATATTCTGCCGCTTTAACAAATAGGCCAACAACATCCTGGACAGAACTATTCATTTCATTTCTACTTTCAACTTTAAACCTAGAAACGAAAATAGAACTGGATGAGATTTCGTAAGGATTTTGTTCCAAAATGGTTTTTACGGAGCCGCTGCATACCTTAACGGTACGTAAGGGTTCGGAAAAAATATTTTGGGACAAAGTATATTGCGAAAGATCGCCAGTCTCTATTCCCGTTTCTAGGTTAAAACCATCAAACATTGCTGCTACCTTGGCTAACTCATCACCAATAGATCTCGCAAAATCACTTGCTCTATTATCGTTATCTAAGAAATTATCATGAAGTTGATGAAAAAAACGCTGAGTGGTTTCATTAGCAATCTCCACTTGTTTTGCTGCTTGAGCCCAAAGGTCAGAAGCTATATAATTATCTACTGATCTGCATAGGGCGGCTTTAGAAAATCTCTCAGCTGCAATCTGAAATTGCTTCACTCTTTCTTCTAAAAGATCAGTTGCTACTATTTTAGGTTGATTGAGATTTAAGAAATCATCTTGATGATTCTCATAATTTTCCGCAATTTTAACAATAGTTTTAGCAGCATTCCAAGAAGCTATCGCAGCCTGCCCCAAAAAATTAGCCTCATCCTCATTTCCGTTGATAAAAGCTTGAGCAGACTGATCCTCATAGTGAACAGTTTGCTGTGATTGTTGAACTACCTGTGTCCACCAATAAGCTAACTTCTGATTGCCTGAAGTCATATTTTCTTGAGCTTTCATGGCATAACCAGCAGCCAAAGCTAATATACTGCCTCTACTCTTAGTAGATTTTCGAATCGCCGAACAATTTCTTTCCAAAACAAGACGAGGGAAGCGTAATCCATTATGCGTTGAACGACTAATATGAGTATCCTTAAAAAGATGTTTAATATTATCCATATTAGAAGGGTATTGCCGAGATTTTTCTAACTCTCCAGCTCCTTGAACCCACATGTTGGCTGCATCTTGATTTCCTGCAAGTTTAGCATTTACTGCTTGGGCAAGGTAATCAGCAATGTCAAGTAATATAGGAATCTCCGTTTCTTCAATTTCTGCTTGTTTTGAAATTTTTTGACATTCTTGCCAATTGTTGTTGATATCACGAGCTTGAGCCGCTCGGTTATACAGATCTGTAATAACCTGTGTTTGCTCTGCTAGGTTATTCCAAGCTTTTTCTAACTCTTGGTTTCCTTGTAATTTTGCTGTTAATGCTTTATTTTTATAACCTTCGACTTCCTCTAGGTTATAAATAAACCCAAAAATTCTTTCTGCAGCAGATTCTTCCCTTCGGGAAGCTTCCTCTAACTCCCTAATTTTATTCTTAAGAAGATTATTATCTACATCCTCATTCTTGTAACAGTGAGCTATTGAACTTCCGTGCTTAGCAGCATTTTTATAGTGCTTGGCTATTTGTCTCCAGCAGTCCGCAATCTCCTTATTTTCTGTAGCTTTCTCTGCTTTTAGCAAAGCATAATCAGCCAAAGCCAATCTATTAGTAATAACCTCAACAGACTTTATTAAGTCATTTATAATATTTCTCGCACTATAGAATGTTTCCTCAATACGTTTAGCATCATCTACATTTCCGGCAATCCACGCCTGATTCGCTGTTATCCGATTTTTCTCTGCCATCTGAGTATGCCTTATTACGAACCTCCAAATATCAGCAATTTCTTGATTTCCTTTAACCCGACTTTCGCAATTGGGATGGATGATATTTCGTAAGGACTTGGTTTCAAAATTGTTTTCAAGAAGCCGTGGTGTACCTTTGGTACATGAGGGTTTTTGAAAACTATTTTGAGGCCGAGTATATTGCGAAAGATCGCCATCTCCAATTGCGAAAGTCGGGTTAACTTCAGCAGCTGTTGCTTTAACGGTATAGTCAGCAAGTTTCACGAAGTGATTAGCTGTCTTCCTAGCAGATTTAGCAACATTCATCAAGCGATAAATCTCATTCCAATTATTGTTAATATGAGCAAAGGCGACCTGAACACTATTCTCTGCAGCAGTCTGCATGTGCATCGCTGCCTGAGACCAAAGTTCTGCAACTTCTTGGTCACCTGAAGTTCGAATTTCAGTAGCTTTCGCTGTATACTCAGAAACATTATCCCACTCATTAGCAGCTTGTTTCACAGATTCAATAAAATCACCAACAGCACCACCATACTGATGAAAAGGATTCGCGACAAAGCTTCTCTCCTCGTCTGATTCATCTTCTTTTCCAAAATGAGCATCATAAATTTTATCTATATGAGAACGTGTTGGTTGAACATTCATTTCATAAAGCATCTGCACTTGCCGTGCTGCATGCATCCAAAGGTCAGCTAGATTCTGATTTCCTACTGCTTGAGCCTTGGCTGCCCTAGCTATATAACCATCTACATTTTTTTTAGTATCAAGATGATTAGCTGATTCATTAGCAAGATAATGACGACGAAGAGAAATGTCTTCGTTATTTAAATCACTATCTTTTTTCCCATTTTTAGCAGTTTTATAGGCAACTAGTTGCAATCCATTTTCCCAAGCAAACTGAAGTTGCTTTGCTCCCAATGTCCAAAAATCAAACAACTCCTGATTTCCTGCAACCTCAGCCTGAAGAGCATTGGTTGCATACTCAGCAATGACAGCTAATTGATCCCTTTCCTGTATGCCAGAAGCGACAGTTTTCTCTAAGCATCGGGCCTGAGTCTCATTTTGAGAGGAGTAAAACAAATTGGCTTTCACCTGATTCATACAGGCAATCCGACTTTGCTCTGCAGCTTGCTTCCAAAGATCAGCCGCTACTATTTGCTCAGCAGGCAGAATAGTGGTGGGAGGTAGAAGGTGATAGGCTGTAGATACCGCTGCTGCGGTAGGAGATGGAAGATGGGAAATAGAAGATGGAAGTTGAGGCTCACTGCTGCGAGCACAATTAGAAGAAGTCTGATGATTAGTTGATTCTTTGGCACATTCTACCGATTGGTTAACCGAATATTTAGGATCAGCCAAATCTAGCATTTTAGCCTCCTCCGCATGCATTGAATAAGTAACAGCAGACGCTAAAAAATCCTTAGCATTTTGAATACCTTTTTCCAATGGTGAAAGCTTATCTCTTTGAGAGCTACTATTACCATAACGGAAAGAATTTCCCCTATTGGAAGACCCTTCTGAAGACTTCTCTTTCTTAGTCACAACACCAATATGTAGAGATGAATCCCTACTTTTAGCAATAGATAATTGAGATATCTGAATCCAGTTTTCAGCCAAAAATTTATTCGCAGCCTTTTCAGCCAAAAGAGAATTAACCATATACTTAGCTGCATTTTCCATGGCATCAGCCGTGATGGAATAGGTCTTGCTATTCCACTTTTCCATATTCTTAGCTTCCTTGATTCTAAGCTTCAAAGCTTCTTCTGCTCTATCGATAGCAGCAAGACCTTGAGGATAAATGTTATAAGAGTAATAATCAGCCAAACAATTCCTTATATACTGCACAACACGCTCAGCAGTAGGAATTATCTTAGCCCAAGCTTCTGATATATGTTTCCCCTTATAGCGGGCTGCTACCACATCGATATGAAGATCAGCAAGAGTTTTACTAGCACCCTCTAACGCATTATGTAAAAAAATCCCCCACGCGCAGGAATTAAACCTTCGGCTAACAGGCCGAGGAGAGGTGACAGGTAGGAGGTGGGAGGTAGAAGATGTCGCTGCGATGACAGTGGATGGCAGTTGAGAGATGGAAGAATTGCTCTCACAACCCGCTGCAGATACTGTTTCTCTAGTTATTCCTATGGTAGTGCTATCAAGTAAGGGAGCTTTTTTTCTAAAACACTCTAATCTTTCTTTTAAAGCTACTACTCGCTCTTGAAGTATTTTGGGATCCATCATTAATTTGGGCGCAACGCCCAAATAGGAGATGGAAGATGGAAGATGGGAGATAGGGATAGAGCCGCTTTTTAATAGCGATATTGAGTTATAAAGATCATTACGCTCTTCTCCATTCATCCCATTGCCTTCGATTTTCTGAAAGCTGCAGCCTTGAGTCTTATCTTCCATCTTCCATCTCCTATCTTCCATCTCCTGCCGCTGTAGCGGCATCTCCAGCCTATCTTCCAACCTGTACCCTGTACTCTGATTCTCCGTTTCCTCCAACCTATCACCTCTAACCTCTAACCTATTTTGAGCCTGCGCAAGAAGAAGACTAGAGCTTGCTAAAATTGCAAGAAGGAAAGCAATAACTATTCGACCAAAACGCCGAATAGAAGCTGTAGATGCCGCTATTGCGGCAGAAGATAGAGGATAGGAGATGGTAGATGGAAGCAGAAGTTTACTGTTACAAGCACAATTAAAAGAGTTGCGTTTCATGATCATTGGTCTTATTTAATTATTAACAAGTTAAAGAATTTTTATAAAAATTCTTTTCTTTTTTTGTGTTCTTTGTGTAATTCTTTGTGCTCCTTGTGGTGAATTTCTTCCTGTATCTCTTCCATCCCTTCCATCCCTGTTAATTTTCTTCTTCTTTCATCCTCTTTCATCCATGTTTATGCATTTCGGTGAATTAGCCCTGCACTCTACATCATCGTACACCCTTGTGATTTACTACGACTTGGAGTTCTTGTAGTATTATAGTTGTTATAACCCATACGTCTTTGCAATTCATAATGTGTATCTATTTGACACTCGTAACCTTCACGATGAACAAGACGCGGTGAAAATTCTTCGGTATCCCATTGTTTTTCAGAAGAATGCCAAAATCCTGTTTTCTTCCAAGCTGTAATAGCAGCTACTTTCGAATGCTCTATTAAACCAGGCTGACCAGAACCTAGTGCTTCTATTATATTTTCAAAACAAGTTGCTGCCTCAGCATAAAGTGCAGCTAACGGTTCATTCTGACCTATCGTTGCACTTGCAGCCATCCAAGAGGAAGCTCCTGCATTCTTCCAATATACTGCTAAATCCTTCTGATTCATGAAGAGTGCCGTGGCTGCCTTTTTGAAAGACATCGCTGATTGACGGTAATAACGACCTAATTTAGGATCACCATTTTTTAAAGCTTGAGCAAAACGAAGGTATTGAGATATTGAATGCTTTTCATAGGTAATAGCCTCATTGAATCGTGTTAACTTGTTCGTATCTGTAGTGGTCGCTCTCTTCGCCTCATACTTGATAATATTTTCAGCAGAATTAAAAACAGATTGAGCTGCATCTTCTAGTTTAACGATGTTATTATTAACAGAATCTAGTTTTGTGTAATAAAAATACCTAAGAGCAGGACTGCTAGCCTTTTCAAAAGTATTAGCAAATTTATTTCTATATTCAAGAGCACTATTGAGAATTTCAATAGATATTTTTAATTGCTCAAACAGGAAGATTTTATCTTGGATTGCTTGTTCTAAGGCTTTATTTGCTTGAGTCTCTATTTGTTGAAGGCGTATTTCTTGTTCCTCGACGGAGAATTCGTTCCATAGCTCTGCAATATCCTCATTAGAATTACGTGGATGTAGTTCTACAATAGGATCAATAATAGGGTTAATGATAGCAGAAAAATCAAGATTCACTTCTTTTACTTCTTCTAACAGAGTCTTAGAGCGATTTTCAAATTCTTCTTTTTTTGGCAAGGAATCTTTTAGTTGATTAAAGACAACGTGTGTTATTGCTTGATTTTTGGAGGTATTGGCTAAGTCGGAATAATTTTCAGATGGTAGATATTGAAGTTTTTTTCTTAAGTAGCTTCCAATGAAATCTTTCCATCCTAATTCTTGTTGTTCTATCTGCTTTTGGGAAGAGGGGGATTGAATGGCTGCTTTATCCATTTTTGCTTGTGGAGAAGCTATATTTTCTTCTAAGGATATGACGATAGAAGCAAGGTCTTGTTTTTTTGTCTGTAGAGTTTTCTGTAGGGAGGAAATTACTTTCGTTCTTATCGCAGTTATAATTTCTCCTTTTCTACCTCTGTTAATAGCTCTTGCTTGTCTTTCCCTAGCTAAATTAATAGCCTCTTGGCATCCGGCACTTTGTCGTTGTGCGTAATTTAGCGCTTTGCTTATGTTAGACTTCATTCCTAAACAATAATTTTTGTCTAATAAGAATTCACTATGTAGTATTTTCCCTTGAACCCTCTCATATCCTACTGCTGCTTGAGTCCAAGCGCTTTCAGCTGCTTGATATGTTTCAAGTTCTTTTACAAAATCATCAAGGTTGGCTCCTATCATTTCTTGTTGAAATTTTGTTTTAATAGAAGTAGCTATCAAATGAGCACTTTCTGCTGTAGACTTCAATTCTTCAACAAATGTTAGATCTTCCTTAATTTCTTTCATCATTTCTTGTTGAACTATTTCTTGAGTAGTTGCATATTTTTTTTCAGCAGCTATCAGAGGATCAATTTTTGTATTAACATCTTCTTTTAAGGATCTTAAAGCACGCAAAGCAGCTTCTCTTTCCGCCTTTTGTGTTTCTATAAGGTCGGTTTCAGCAAAAATACTTTGCGGGCTATTTTCAACCTTAATAGCATAAAGAACTGCATCAGAAGTTTTAACCTTAGCTTCAGAAAATATTTTAAAGAGTCTTTTTGCCTCATAATCACTTGCAGTATAAGTAGCTTGTGCTTTTAAAAAATTGAAATGATCAAAACGTGCTCCCATGAGATTCATTTTACTTGATGCTTGAGAAATTCTTATCAACTCTTTGGCTTGATTTTGTTTTTCTTCGGCTTTTTGAGCAATCATTCGAGCTTTTTCTGTTTTTTCTCTAGCCTGTGTCAATTCTGTTTCTGCAACTCTTTTAGAACATTCTGCCGTTTCTACGTTAAAAGACGGGCTAATTACACTTCTTTCTGAAACAATCGAGGATGACTCCTGTTTTCCTAGGTATTGTTCTAAAGTATTAATACTTTTCTCAATTTCTTCTTGAATTGCCGCACAATCCATCTCCATCATTGGAAGATCGTTTTCAAAATTAAAAGTAGAAGGATTTTCAAATTCTTGTTCTTGACTATTACTTGTAATGTTTGAATAAGGGATTGCTTCTAGGTTATTTAATAGAAGAAATACCAAAAAAATAAGACTGGCTTTTAAAATTTTCATTGTTTGACTCAATGTAATCGTTCAGATCCCCTTCCTTCGGAGGCAGGATCTGAACCAAATCAATCCAAGTACGAAGTAAGTAGTGGATGCATGATCGTTTATTAAGAAGCTACTGATTAGCCGTTTTTGTCTGTAGCCTGTAGCCACACTCACCTCCGAAGAAGGGGGCGCTTACTAAACGGTTACGACTCAATGGTGCTTTATTTTTTCAGAAGTGTCAATCTTTTGTAACCACCAATGTCACTTTATTTCTATGAAATAAAGTGACATTGGTAGTTACATTTTCCTTGATATTGGATTAATTTATGGTTTTCATCGAGCAGCTCACATTATTCCTAATTCATGAAAATTTCTATTCTTTTTTTCTTCGGCATTGCATTCAATTTGATACTCCACGTAGGGTTGTCACAGCAGCAGGTAACTGATCAACAAATCGAACCAATGCTTGATGGTAATTTACAAATTACGAATTGTCATCTCATGATGGAACCTAATATTCCCTTTGATGAGATTGAAAAGATAATAAAATCACGAGAAAATGAACTCCTCAGACTACCAAATAAAGTACCTTCCGAAGAAACAACATCTATTGTCTCTCGTGCAAGCTTAGACGAGCAATCTAGAACACCCCAGATATCCCCTACCCCTCCTACTGATTTTAACGGTAGTAATTTTCTTAACAATAGCGAACAAAACGGACAACCAATCAATAGCACCTCTTGGACTCGAAGTGCTTCTTATCAACGTTCCTATCAAGTATGGATGGTTTTTTTGTACAATGCATTAGAGCATGCTCAAAAAACTCTTCAGGAACTTCAAAAAGATGTAGAAGCTGCTCGCTATATTATCGATTTAAAATTTTCGAACATGAATTCTCATGAAGGAATGGAAAAAAACTCGCGCTTGCGTGCATGGGATAGAACAATTGCCGCTGCAGAATGTGTTGTCCAGTATATAAAAAATTGTATCAGTGATCATGAGGCTCATTTTTTATATCCTCAAGCTCTTGTTGCAATTGATAGAGCAGAAGAAACTTTGAAATTTAGAATCAAAGACGCAAAAAGTATAAGGGGGGTTTATCAACAAGCTCAAAATATGGAAAGTTCTGCAAAATATATGGTTAATTCTATTTTAGCAGAAAAAGCAGCTAATAAATTTTTAGCTCAACGTTGGATAGAAGTAGCTCAGTTAGCTATTAGTAACAAAAATCAATTCTCCCCTTCAATCGGCAAATATATCGGAAATATTATTGTAAAAAAAGTAAGTAAGGATTCTCATAATGTAATACGATATAATGAATATGAAGGTCTTAAAAAAGCTGAAAGCCTTTTAATTGATGCTCATACATATGACACTTATGCGGCTAAAGCAAAAACATTAAATAATGAACGCTTCATTAACCTTTGGAAACAAGCAGCTCTTCAAAGTAGGATAGCTTGTATTTCTCTGATTAAAGCAAATTTATTTTCTAATTTTAGAAATTATGATAACGCTCTATGTCTTAAAAAAATAGCAACTTCTGAAATTAAAAAAAGGAATTATTTGTTAACACTTGCTAGACAGGAAGCTTCTCTTATTCAATCTCAATCTATTGAAAATCAAGAATTTATTAATTCATTAAAACAAATAAAAGAGCCATGCCAAAGTTTAGAAAAAAATAAGCGCTTTCGTACAAAAAGGGATCCTTTAGCCTTATTTGCTAATAAATTATCTGACTCTCTTGAGGTTGAAAAAATGATTGATGATTATAATAGTAAAGCTACTCAAGCTCAACTTTCTAATAATCAAAAGTTAGCTTATCTTTGGCAATATGTGGCTAAGCAGGCTAAAATGCTTTATGAAATGGATACAGAACCAATGAGTTCTCAAATTAATAGAATATATGGCACTTATTTTAAAGAGACTGATAATCAAGGTAACACACCAGAATCAAAAACTCCTTATAATCAGTATCTTTCTACTCTTTTTAACTTTGTTAATTCTTTAGAACAGTCTACAAACAGATGGAATAAAATTTCTGAATATAAAACTAAAATAACCAAGGCAGAGAGTACAGGAAATCAAGAAGCTGTACAGTTCTTAACTGCCGCAATAAAACATATTCAAACTGCTGCTGAAAATAGTATTGAGGCAAGTTTTTTCCATATCAACGGGAATAGGAATGAGTTTCATCGATTAACTCATGAAGCCGAAGCAGAACAATTGACTGCTGATCAATTCGCAAAACTTGCCGATTGCAGAATGCGAGTGCCAGATTTTAAATCAATGGACCATCAAAATATTAATGAACTTTTGAAAGAAATTATTCACCAAATTCAAGTAACAGAAGAAAATAGAGTTAAGAAAAATGAGGCATTTTTTACTGGACATATTGATGATGCCGACTTAATTGAAAAAAAATTACTTCGTGCTAGACATCATGTTGATACGTTAATAGAAACTTTTGACACTCTTACTCAACAATTAGCTTTAGCTGATTATGCTCTTTATCAAGCTAATAGAGTTCTTAAAACCGCTTCTCATGAAGAAATAACTAATTGCTGGAATAAAATAGAAAAACATTACAGAAATGCAGCACACTATAAGATTAAGACAGATGCTAAAAAAGATGCGCTTTCTGCTCAAAGAATTCTAGATTTTATTTATATTTCAGAAGAAGTAGCAGATTATACAGCACATGCACTATCAGCAAAATCCCAAGGAAACGAAGATTTAGGAAATGCTTGGAGTAATCTAGCTGAACAGACTAAAATTTTAGCTAATTTGTCAATTCAAAAAGATCAAATGGATATCGATCAAAGAATTGCTTATAAGAACAAGCAATCTCAACTAACTGATATGAATGATATTATTGAATATCTTACTCAAGCAGCAATAGCTAGGGTTTCTGGCAATCAAGATCTATCTAACATCTGGATTCTAGGAGTTAAGCAACTAGAAAAATCTTTAGAATATAGTTCTCATGGTATACATGATCTTTACATATCAGCTAAAGTTAGAGCATATATATTAGCTTTAGCTGCTAAATATAGTGTAGAATCCAAAGAAAGCACGACTGAAGAAATAATTTACTGGTCGAAACAAGCAGCTCAGGAGTTGCTACAAACTTTTGAGTATGAAGATCAATCTGCAACAGCCTTTCTTAACGACAATAAGGATGATGCTAATTTTTTAGCTCAAGCAGCAGCAGCCAATTGGAATGCTGCCGAAATGATCATTAAGATTATTGAAGCCTATGAGAGAGGAGAAACTCAAATTAATTTCCTTCAAGAAAGAATGGAACAATTTAAGACTGCTGCAGAAAGATTTTCTAAGGCTGCATCTTCTCAATTAGCGGGAAATTATAGGGCGGCTCATCTTTGGAATCAGGCTGCTGTACAGATAGGAGTTGTCGATACGTGTTATCAGGATTTCTTTCTATCGCTCCATGATGATTTATTAAATAACGATCATCAAGCAGGTGATTTTGCTAAGTCAGTTGGTAATGAGTTAGCAAAAATAGCAACATTACTTGAAACTTGTGATACAAAAGATCTTGATAAAGAATGTAATATAAAAAATAACGATATCGAAGTTAAATATCAAACCGAAGAAATCACATTACCTCAGAACCAAGCTATAGCCACTAATAATTTGAATAATTCTGTCCAGGAAGTTGTTAATCTATTTATCAAAACAGCAGAATATAATTCTTACTTTTATATGACCAAGAATACAAAAAGTACTGAACTTATGAATCTTTGGGACAAAGCAACTCAACAGTCTCAATTGGCTGCTATTAATAAAGCCAAAGAGATTATGAATACAATGGAAGGAAGAGAAGAAACTGCTTACCTTCCCATCATCACTCAAACTTTAGAAGATTCCGCTAATAACTTTGCACAAGCAGCTGAAGCCTTAGCTGCGGGCGATAAAGAAACTTCTTATCTTTTAGTTCAAACAGCAGAAGAAAAATCTCAACTTGCTGAAAAACAAAAAACTAAAGGTCTGATGCGAACAATCGATAGGGGTATTAATAATCGCTATAATAACCGTAATAATTCTAGTGATAGTGATTGATGGTTAGAGTCTGTCCTAGAGTAAACGATTTTTGGGAACGATTTTTAATTTTATTTGGTAGCCAAAATTGCTAAGTTTAAAGACTGGAGGCTAAAAGGCTATAGGCTGTAGGTTATTCTACTTGAAGATTAAAATTGATTTTTAGATGCTTGTTTTTCGAGATTAACGATAAATTATAAATTACGCCTCAGAACTCTTTACCCTTTACTCTTCACCCTTTACTTTTTCGGACGTTCTTTTGTGGTAAACTTCTTCCTGTTTGAGAAACGTTATCAGTCATAAAATCAGCTCTAATTAGAACACTAATTTAACCTTATATTTAACCTTATAGTTCAGCGCTTGCTTCCGAAGGAGGGGGATCTGAACGATGACATTTGCATCTTCATGCAAGCGATCACCATCTGCTATATTTCCTTGTTCATAGGCTTCAGCAGCTAATCCCTCACATTCAGCTGCCTCTTGATATTGTTCTGCTACTGCTCGATCGAGAAGCGCTTGCTCTTGATGACCATGCTTCTCAAGCACGGAAGCATCCTCTAGTGTCTTTGCCGCTAAGTCTAAATAATCAGCACTCCTTTTAGTAGAAGCACCAGCTGCTATAAAACCACGCAGCGACTCATTCAGTGCTAGCCTGGTTTCAGTAATTTTTTGATAAATATCAGTCGCTTGTTGATATTGAAAAGCGGCTTTTTCATAGAGAATTACTTCTTCTCTCATTCCTCTTTGATCAGCTTTTATCGCTTCTTCAATGATAGCCTCAGAATTCCTTAAACATTCAGCACTTGACTTCGTAGCATTATTTATCTGATCAGAAACAAAATTGAAGTTGTCAGATTGATGGGTTTTTTGCAGCTGCTCAAGAAGAAGTAGATTTTGATTTACTGCGTTTAGCCAGAGAGAAGAAAGAGATTCCTTGCCTCCTTGATCGGCTATGCTAGCTTTCTTGAGGTTAGAAGCCATTTGTTTTAACAAATCTGCAGATTCTTTTGAATGTCGATTAGCTGCCCAGATGCTGGGAGCTTTTTTATTATCTTCTAAGACACACGAGAGAGATTTTCGGTGATATTCAACAAGATGCTGTGATTGTCTTACTATATTTTCCCACGCATTTACTATTTCTGGACTTTGGTGAAGCACCGAAGATCGAATCAATTCATCCTTATACTTGACTAATTGTAACGTTGCTGGAGTTATATAGTTAGGAAAATACAACATGCCTTCGTCATCAGATACATTCTCATACCAACGAGGTTCCTCATGATCCTTTTTAATGCTATCTTCAATAGCATTCTGAAGATCCTCCGCAACCTGAATCCAACTAAGTCCTAAAAAACCTCCTGAGTCTAAAGAAACCTTAATGTGATGACAATATTTATTAAAAACTTGGACAAGTTCAGGATCAGCACCTCCTCTTGCAATAACGGTTTCGATATAAGTAGGTTGCCGCCCTTTAGAAGCCCCAATACCTGCTAGCCAATGATCGCAATATATTCTTAGAGCATTATCCTTAGAAGTGTTAGAATCTTTTCCTGAAATTACTGGAGTTGATGAGGATGATGATGCCGACAACACACTGCATACCGGTACTTGAGAAGGCACGACATCGACTCTCAAAGAATTCTCAAAGAACGAGCCTAGCGGGAACGAACAACTCACATTAGACTCTGAAGAAACAAAGCCATTCGCTGCGGAAAGCTTTGTCGGAACATTGTATAAACTGTCGATAATACCTTCAATTTCTTGAGGCATCTCACCATGGAACATTGCCATCTCAGGGGGCAACATAGAAGAATCTATTTCTGATAACGCTGATTGGTCATTTAAATCTTCTGTTGATGAAGTGCATACTGACGTCTGCGCAAGTAGCAATCTACTACTACTCATTAAAAGAACTATAAGAATGGATAATTTTTTCATTTTTTAAGGATTTTTCATGGCTTCGTTTATTTTCTTAGCTTCTTGTTCTGCTAAATTAGCCTCTTCTTGAGCAGCAATACCTTTGTTATCAAAAAAACTCCCTTTTACTTCATTCCCTCGTGCATAGGCCTCAGCAGCGTTAAGATAATATACTGCAGCTTCTTGATATTGCAGTGCTACGTATTGCAAAAGATCTACTAAAACTTGATCTCCTTGTTGCACTGCTTTGGCAGCTTTCACTAGAGCCACTTTAGCATTGCATAATTGGGAATCACTAGACTTGGCAGAAATAGCCGCATTAGGACATTGCTCATCTGATGGCAAAGATTCAGTAGCCTGTGAAGGCAGGGGCTGAATTATTTCTGCAGCATCTTCTCTTACAATTACGTCTGCAGATTTTTTAAAATAATGAGCGAGTTCCTGATGTTGCAATGCTTGTTTATTCCATAATTCTAGCAGTTGATAATTCTGGGCTGTGACTTTGGTTGTTCTGTCCAAGGCCCCTGCAGCTAAAAATAATTGTTCAGCACTAGAACTGGCAAGATTACCTGTGTGAGACCATAGGTCGCTTTCTGTAGTTTCTCCATTAGCAGCAGCTAAAGAAGCTTTTTCATAATAATTAGCCGCATCTTGATATTGGAGCGCTGTTTTTTGCCACAACTCTGCTAGCTCTTTGTTACCATCTCTCATTGTTTGAGCTGCTTTCTCTAACGCTGAAATAGCACTCCTCAATTGATCTGCACTTTTTTCAATAGCATTGACTGCACAAGACCACTGTTCATCTTCTCCATGATCCGCAGTAGTTGCCTTGCAATCATACTTAGCAGCTTTTTGATATTGCTGAGCTATCCTCTGCCAAAGCTCTGCTAACTCTGGATTATTTTCTGCCATACACTGAACAGCTTCTTTTACTGCCTTGGAAGCTGAAGATAAATGGAAAGAACCTCTCTTAGTAAAGAGCAAATTCATACCTACATCTTTCTTTCCCTCTTCTTTTCCTCCATATTGCTTCCAAAGAATACCAAGTCTTTGATGTTGCAGCGCTATTTTCTTCCAAAGCTCTGCTGAAACTAAATCATTCTCATCCATAGCCTTAGTGGCTTTTTCTAATACATTTGCAGCTGAAAATAAATGATAATTAAGAGCATACAATGGAGAAGAATTTGCTTCCTCACAAACATACGTTGCGGTATTTTCAGGCATAGGTAAAACAGCAAGTTCTTTATATCTTATAACCATTGTATTCCAGAATGTTGCTAGCTCTGGATTATGCTGTATTGTAGCTTGATTAGATTTTATGAGTGCTTTAGCAGCTTGAGTCAATTGAGTGGCAGTTGACATTAACGCCTTAGCAGCATCATCCCAATCAGTTCTATGGATAGATGCTCTAGATCGATTTTTACTGTTAAAATGACGTTTAAAAACATCTGGTATATACTTCATACATGAGATATTTGGAATTTTTTCTTGATAAAAAGTATGTTGTATAATCCTCGGTTTAGCAGCTACTCGATAACATGTGCTTGCTGTTTGATATTGGGCTACTATTTCTTTATACAAACTAGTGACTTCTGGAGTGTAGTGAAGAACAGACGCTTTAATTAATTGAGCCTTATATCTGGCTGCCTGCTGCATCGCTTGAGCAGCATTATTCCAACAGGTAGCTACTCGACTATTTTCAGAAGGATCGTGAGCTTTAATAGAATCTTCAATACCTCGTTGAATATCCTCCGCAACCTTAATCCAACTAAGTCCTAAAAAACCTCCTGAATCTAAAGAAGCCTGAATCTCATGACAACACCCTTCAAACGCTTCGACAAGTTGAACATCGGCTCCACGTGCAAGAACTTCATTGGCATAAGCAGATCTTTCTGTTTTAGTTGCTCCAACATCCAACTGCCATTGCATGCAATAGATTTTTAGAGCCTGATCTCTATTATAGGACATCTTCTGCTTTATTGCCGTTTGTGCATCACCCCTCTCAAAAACCTCCCCATTTTCACCATGCTCTACAGCTCTCGTAATATTCAAATCAGCCTCCTGAGGTTGAATAGCAACAACATCTTCTTCTCTATGAATAATTTGTTCCCCTTCTATTAGGCGATCATCTATTGCTTGCCTTAACTCTTCAATGCCTAAGATTCCTTCTACCCCTTCAACAATAGCAGGATCCATCTGAGCAAAGAGACTACTGGAGCCAGCAAGTAAAAATGAAAGCAATATTGAAAAGATGTTTACGTTGATTTTCATAGTATGTAAGCGTTCAGCTCCCCTCCTTCGGAGGACGGACCTGAACCAAATGATTGAGCTGCGAAGGTGTAGTATAACTACATTGTATAGTTTTTTGAGAAGCTATTGAACAGCCTGTTTCGACCTTTAGCCCTCAGCTTTTAGCCTATAGTTCAGAACTCACCTCAGAAGGAGGGGAGAACTGAACGGTTACCATAGTATTTTTCATAATAGTCGTAACTATTCAGCCTATTAGACGAATAGTGTTTATTGTAAGCACAAAGAAAAAAATATTTAACCGCAAAGAACGCAGAGAATAAACTGCTAAATAAAAGGTTTTTAACTACCAACGTTTATGAAAACATTGGTAGCGTTTAATGGTTTAAATGTTTTCATTCTTTGCGTTCTCTGCGTTCTTTGCGGTTAATTAAAATTCCTTGTATTTTACGATCGTTAGTCTTCTTTAGTTAAAAAACTTAAGGAATTTTTATAAAAATTCTTTTTCTTTTTTTGTGTTCTTTTGTGGTTAATTTCTGCTCTTCTTTGGTCGTTCTTTTGTGGTTTTATAATTGTTTAGTTTAAAGACCGGAGACTAGAGGCTAATTCGTATATTGCGTCTTCAATAGGCCTAACCTTTTCACGCCAAGATCTCGCTTCTTCTTCATTACCTAAAGCATACGCATGAGCACCGTTACTTCTATATTCAGCTGCCATTGTGGACTTTTCAGCTGCTTGAGTTAATAGTACTGCTTGTTCTAGTTTCCCAGAAGTTTGATATTGAGATGCTCTTTGAGTGTATTCTGAAGCTGCATTTAATTGGTTTGCAGTGACTCCCATGTATTCAGCACTTTTTTCTAAGTAATAACCCTCTTGAGTATTTCCTATTTTGTAAGCATCAGAAGATTTATTCCATTGTTCAGCTGCCCTCACGAAACACTGAGCTATTATAGAAGAGCATTCTACAGCTTCAGCAAAACATCTAGCACTGTTCCAAAGAGTACGAGCTGCAGTTCCCAACTCATTGCCCTTTTTTCTATTTTCTAACTGATGTGCTTGGGCAGATTCTTTTGCTCGTTCAGAAGCAGCTTCTGATTGTTCTTTTGCTCTTCTAAAAAGGATAGCAGTTTCTAAAGAATCTTGTACTTGAAAGGCTTGTTCGCTATATTCTGCAGCATCAGCTAAATGATTAGCAACACATCGAAGAGAACTATCCGCTGTACTATAATTTGCCATCGGTATTTTTTCCAACGCACGTTTTTCAACCGTTGCTTGTTCATAATCAGCATATACTTGCATTTTTTCAGCAGCTCTCGTCCAAAGCTCAGCACTTTCTTGATCTTTCGCATTAAAAGCTTCTGCTGCATGATGCCAATACTTAGAGATTGCTTGATAAGTATCAGCAGCAATTTCAGTTTCAAATAGTTCAGTATACCTCATGTGATCACGTTTACTTTTTTCACGATCTTCTGTCACCAATAACTGAGCATGCTTTTTATAATATTCAGCAGCACTTTGTAACTTCTCCGCGGCTTGTCTCCAATAGAAGGCTAGCTGTGAACGTCCTTCTGTTTGGTCCGGAGATGCCTGATCACGATATTTTATAGCTTGTGATAAACTCTTAGCACTCTTTTTAAAAGAATCGCCAACCTGAGCCCACTGACGACCATCTTCTGATTTACTATTCAACAAATATTCTTGAGCTGATTGAGCATAATACTCTGCTGCATTCTCAAATTGCTGAGCTGATAATTTCCAAAGAGCGGCTACCTCTAAGAACCTGTCCTCATAGTCACCTTCAGCTGCGAATTGCTGCTTCTCTAAAGTGGTTGTATCTCCTGCCTTCTTTAAACATTTTGCAGCAGCAGCTAAATAATGAGCACTGCTTGTCAAAAAATTGGCAGCTTTTTCAAACCGTGTTTCTTGTGGTGCTCTGATAACACCTGATGGAAGTTTCCATTTAAATGATGAAACTGATTCTTCTGGTATAATCATTACTTGATCATTTTCAAGAGAAATTCCAGCTTGTTCAGCTACTTTTTGCCAAAATGCAACACTCTCTTTCTGCTCTAATTGTTGTTTAATAAATTCATTCGCTAAGTTTTCCTGATACAATAGAATATTTTTTTCTAAATGTTCAAGTTTTTTAATTGCTAATGATATACTTTCATAAATAACCTTTTTCCATTGCTCTCCTGCAGCTTCAGATTGTTGAGCTGCTTTTTCCCATAGGATAGCACTCTCTAAATTTCCAGCTTCCCTAGCATGAGTAGCTTGAGTTAGATACTCTGAAACATTAGCCAAGCAAGAAGCTATTTTACGCAAAACCCTTGAGGCTTTACTCTTACTCCTCCCTTCAGGCTCAAAAGCCTGAGTTAATAATTCTCCTAGTTCCTCTGAAGATGATTCTTCTAGCTCCTCTGAAATCGGTATAACTGCAGGTAGTGATTGATTTTGTCCAGGTAACAAAGCAGCACTTACTGTAGAAACGGAAGAAAAAACAGTGGGGTTTTCAGAATGTACAGAGAGTTGCCCTCTTTCTGATGCATCTGGCAACCCAGCTTTTTCAGATAAAACAGGTAAAGAGGTATTGAGTTCTTCTTGAGGTAATAGCTTCTTGATAAGATCTTTTCCCTCTTGAAGTTCTTTAGAATTAAACATCATAGGAGTTGGAACTATTTCTATAGGTACTTCCTGTGCCAATAACCAACAAGGAGTTAATACACCAAGAAAAAAACATGGTAAGATTTTTTTTGTTTTCATAATTTTTTATACTGGACTTTGGCCATTTTTTAGTGGATATGATCTATTTTGTTAGAACAGAGGTATTTAGAGCTTTCCGAAAGTGACCCAGTTTTGAAAATGGATTTTTATTTTCGCTTGGCACCTGGCTTAGCTATAGACATGTAACGAGTAACGAGTAAAGGGTAACGAGTTTATTTTCTTGCCTGCGGCAATTGATTTAAAAAGTTGCTCACTATAACCAATTAATTTTCGACAAAATGGTATTTTTGATTATTTATATTTTTCATTTTTTAGCTCTGAACCATCTTCAATAAAGGATCCGATGATTCAGGACTCTATTTTAAAAAAGATTTTTGGGAAGTCCTCACTTTTTGCAGACTTTAAAAAACAACACTCCTTCTCGTCACGCGGGAATATGCCATTGTGATAAAATTTACGTTACCACACTCCGTCATTCCAGCGGACGCTGGAATCTAGGGGAACGTCACTACAGAATTGATGCTCCCATAACATAAAGTCTACTCTACATTTCTTCTGTTTTAGAAAAATAGTGACTACTGGGCATTTCATATTTTCTCGAATTTTCGTGCAGACAGTCTCCTGGATTCCAGCGTCCGCTGGAATGACGGTTAAGGTGTATCGACTGGGTTAGACGAATACTTACTATTAATCAGACAAGTCCACCGCCAAATCTCTTTTTTTTGTGTTCTTTTGTGTTCTTTTGTGGTTAACTTCTGCTCTTCTCTGGTCGTTCTTTTGTGGTTTCATTGCTTAGTTGTTCAGAACTCCCCTGCACAGGAGGAAGGATTGGAACGATTTCCCCCCGTCCACGTCTTATAAGATTATAATTAATTATTTCTTCAATAGGCTGAGCCTTTTCAGACCAGCGTTTCCCTTCTTCTTCATTACCTAACGCATACGCCTGGGCACCTTTACTTCTATATTCAGCAGCAATCTTAGCGCTTTCTGCTGCTTGAGTTAATAGTGTTGCTAGTTCTGATTGCCAAGGGGTTTGATATTGAGATGCTTTTTGAGTGTATTTTAAAGCTTCCTCCAATTGGTTTGCTCTTACTTTAAAGTATTTGGCACTGCTTTCTAAGCAATAACCTTCTTCTTCAATATTTCCCATTTTATAAGCTTCAGACGATTTATTCCATTGTTCGGCTGCATTGATCATAGATTGTTTAGCTTCTGTAGAATGGCATAGCGCAGCAGTGGCAAAAGATTGAGCACTCTTCCAAAGAGTATTCGCTACAATTCCTAAATCACTACCCTCGTTTCTATTTTCTAACTGATATGCTTGGGCAGATTCTTTTGCTCGTTCAGAAGCAGCTTCTGATTGCTCTTTTGCCTTTCTAAAAAGCGCCGCAGCTTCTAAAGAATTTTGTGTCTGAAAAACTTGTTCACTATATCCTGCAGCAGCAGCTAAATGCTGAGCAGCACACTGAAGGGAACCATCCGCTGTGCAATAATCTGAGCACGGCATTTTTACCAATGCATTTTTTTCAACCGTCGCTTGTCGGCAATCAATATATACTTGCATCTGTTCAGCAGCTCTCATCCAGAGTTTGGCACTTTCTTCGTCGCTAGCATTAAAGGCCTCTGCTACATGATGCCAATACTGAGAAATTTTTTGATAGTTATCAGCAACAACTTTATTTTCATTGAGTTCAGTATATCTCCTTCCAAAACGTTCATTCTTTTCAAAATCTTCTGCCATTGATAATTGAGCATGTTTTTTATAATATTCAGCTGCAATTTGTGATTTTTCCGCTGCTTGTGTCCAACAGGAAGCTAGCTCCAAACGTCCTTCTGTTTGGGCCAGAGATGCTTGGTCACGATATTTTATAACTTGAGATAAACACTGTGCACTCTCTTTAAAAGAATCACCAACCTCAGCACTCTGACGACCATCTTTTAATCTACTATCCAACAAATATTCTTGAGCTGATTGAGCATAATACTCTGCTGCATTCTCAAATTGCTTGGCTGAATCTTGCCAAAGAGCTCCTAACTGTTCTACAGTGGTTGCATCTATTGCCTTCTTGAAACATTGTGCAGCATCAGCCAAATGATCAGCACTACCTGTTAAAAAATTAGCAACTTTTTCAAAATGTGTTATTTGTGGTGTTCTGACTACAGATGGCGAAAAAAACCTAAATGGAGTAGGAGAAGCTCCTAGCATAACCTTTAATTGATCATGATCAAGAGAAGTCCCAGCTTGTTCGGCTACTTTTTGCCAAAATGCAATATGTTCTTTCTGTTTTAATTGTTCTTTAACAGATTTATTATGTGAAGCCTCCTGATCCGATGAAACATTTTTTTCGAAATATTCAAGCTTTTGAGTTTCTAATACTATACTCTCATGAATAACTCTTTTCCATTGTTCTCCTGCAACTTCAGATTGTTGAGCTGCTTTTTCCCATAAGGTAGCACTCTCTAGATTTCCAGCTTCCCTCGCATGAGTAGCTTGAGTTAGATACTCTGAAACATTAGCTAAGCAATAAGCTATTTTACTCAAAACCCTTGAGGCTTTACTGTCATTATTTTCTTGAAATTCAAAAGCCTGAGCTAATTTTTCTAGTTCTTCTGAAACCGGCATGACTTCATGAAGTGATTGATCTTGATATCTCGCTCTCCTCCCAGAAATCCGAACTGAACTTCCCAACTCATTGCCTTTTTCTTTATTTTCCAATTGATGTGCTTGGAAAGATTCTTTTGCTCGTTCAGAAGCAGCTTCTGATTGTTCTTTTGCTATTCTAAAAAATGTAGCAGTTTCTAAAGAATCTTTTGCTTGAAAAAGTTGTTCACTATATCCTGCAGCATCAGCTAAATGCTCAGCAGCACACCGAAGAGAACTATCCACTGTAGTATAACTTCCCATCGGTATTTTTTTTAAAACATGTTCTTTAGCAGTTACTTGTAGATCATTAATATATTTTTGCATTTGTTCAGCAGCTTTTATCCAAAGCTCAGCGCTTTCTTGATCTCCTTCATTAAAAGGTTTTGCTGCATTCTTCCAATACTTAGAAATTGTTTGGTATCCATCAGCTATATATTCAATTTCAAATAGTTCCCTATCTGATTTAGCTTGTAATTCCACTGCATCTGATTCAGTTAGCGCTTCTGCTGTTTCAGCTAGAATTACAGAGGAGACAGCTTGCTCTTCTTGATGTAACATCTTATTGACAAGATTTTTTCCTTCTTGAAGCTCTTTAGCATTAAACATCATAGGAGTTGGAGTTATTTCTATACTCACTTCCTCTGCCAACAACCAACAAGGAGTAAACATTCCAAGGAAAAAACATTGCATTATATTTTTTATTTTCATAATTTGTAAGCGTTCAGCTCCCCTCCTTCGGAGGAAGGACCTGAACTAAATGATTGAGCTGCGAAGGTGTAGTGTAAAAAACGTTGTCGTAATTGGCAAGAAATTAACCACACCAGTCATTCAGTCCTCACTGTGCGACGACTGAAGTAAAGGTGACAGTTTAATTTAGTAAGTAAAGGTGACAGTTTAATTTAGTATGTTTACTTAACTGATAGTTGAACAATTGGTAGTAAGGAGGGTGAAGAATTTTTCTAGCGCTCTCAGTAACTTAATTGAAATTTATTGGAAGCTATTTTTTGATTTTTTTAAAGAAGGACAACGATAAAAACAAAACCCTTATTTTACTTCAGTCGCTGCGCAGCAGGGACTGAATGCCTAATGTGGTTAATTTATTTCTTCAGCCTCATTCATTTGCATCCTTAGCTTCTTTGCCATTTCAAAGACAATATAGCCAGGAGCTTCTTGATCGGGCAATTCTCCAGAAAGATAATGCTGGGCAGGCTCTTTCCCTAATGGATAATTTCAGAAAAACAGTCGCTACACCGTAAATATTCGCTAACCCAGTCGGTAAAATTTGTTTTCATATGTTGGCATCCTTTATTGAAGCGACTTCGATAGCAAAAACCTCCAATCCTTAACTTGTCACGAAGTGACCAAAAATTAACTTAAACTTAAACTTATAACTTAAACTAACTATTCGGCCCGTTGGCCGAATAGTTACATTCTAGTCTTCATCAGAACTACTAGCTAAGTCATTTTTTATGAGTTGACTATTTGGTTTATTTAATTTTTCAGCTAGTTCTTCAGCTTTTTCTGCTAGTTCTTGAGACTCTTCTTGTAACTTGTTACCTTGTTCTGCATCACCCTGCTTATACGCTTTAGTAGCATCTTTACTCAGTTGAATAGCTTCATCTAGCTTTTCTATAACTGTTGTATATTTATCTGCTAGCTTTTTATCTCCAGAATAATTAGCAAGAGCTTGATTTATAATAAGTTCTGAACATTTTTTTCTATAAGAACTTGTGTTATCGTAACTTTTGCCTATTTCATCGCCTAATTCTTCGCCTTCTCTTTCATAAGCCTTGATAGCCGATTTGCGCAGTTTTACCGCATTATCTAACTCAATGGCAGCATCATCATAAGAAAGTGCTA
>DATEBV010000251.1:0-15987 GCA_035287205.1 Chthoniobacterales bacterium
GTGTGAAAGGAAAGAGGAAAAAAGAAGGATTAGCCACAAAAGAACACAAAAAAAAGAAACCTAAAGGGTAAAACTTTTCTAGACATGTTAGAATCCTTTACTGAAGCGACTTCAAGAGCAAAAAACTAGTACTTCATATCACCTAAAAGTTCGGATTAAATTGGGCGAAAAAAGGGGTCAGCTACCTCATATGAGCACCGTAGGTGATCATGTGTGGGACTGACCCACTTTTTGACGAATGCAAAATCATCGTTGGTATGAAGTACTAGTTGCAAATAAAAATGTCGCTTCACTTTTCACATTGTCACGAAGTGACCAAAAATCAACTTAAACTTAAACTTAAAACTTAAACTTATATTCGGCCTGTTGGCTGAATAATAAAGGCTTGCAAGCAAGCGTTGCAATAGGATCAGAGATTTTGTGATGGCGTAAATCGTTCTGAGCGTACTGAGCAAAATCAATAGAATAGGGAGTATTTTTTTTCTGAAGGTTCGCTAACGTGGCGATGATTTCTTTATTAAGATAATTCATCTGTGGGCGAAGTCGCTGCTCAAGGTGAGAGGAAGAAATTGTTAATAACGGGATGTTAGAACCTGTTTTCAAAGTTGCTGAGGCTGATGAAGGGCAAGGAGCCTCGGAGCGCAGAGCCCGGAATGTATAGGGCATACCGGAGGATTCGAGCACCGGAGTGACGCAGTCCTTCGCTGCTTCAGTAGACTGTGAAAACAGGTTATTATTAATGTTATGATGACAGAGATGATCATTAATTGTTTCTTCTTGAAGCTCTCTTGAAGCTTCTATCTGAGCGGTAAAGAAGGTAGTAACCTGCTTCTCAGATAATCCAGCTTGCACTCCTTGTTGCAGGAGATTCCTCATCATGAACTGTTCTCTCTTTCGATCTAAAATGGGAAGATGAGTCTTTTCTTTAGCCAATGCTATCTTTCGAGAGAGGAGCAGACGTTGTTCCATAAGATGAACTAAATGTTTTTGATCCTCTGTTGGGAAAAACTGATTTTTTTTGGAAACAATAGTAGCAGGGATACTGCTCGGAACCTGACTCCAAGAGGAGCTAGCAAGTACCAATCCTAAAATCAGTGCTGCCAACATTGTTTCCTTATGAGTTCAAACTAAATTGAATTAATAGGCTGAAGAAAGAAAATAGCCACAAAAGAGCACAAAGAAACACAAAAAACTAGAACACAAAAAAGAATTTTTATAAAAATTCTTTCACTAGTTTAAGAACTCAAGATAAAGAATACTCGACTATCGTAAAAAATAGGATTTTGAAGTTACACTAATTAAGTTTCTGCTAGGTTCCTTTTTTTGTGTTTTTTTGTGTTCTTTTGTGGCTATTTCTTTGCTAACCCAAAAATTCTTTTGCGACGAGCGTGGCGTTATGCCCACCAAATCCAAAAGAATTATTCATTGCAACGCGAACCTTCGCTTCACGGGCCACATGAGGTACATAATCAAGATCACATTGTGGATCGGGAGTATCCAAATTGATGGTAGGTGGGATAATGCCATGCTTAATAGAAAGAGCGCAAACGGCCATCTCAACACCACCAGCAGCTCCTAGGAGATGTCCGGTCATTGATTTTGTGGAGCTAATGGGGATTTTATAAGCTTGCTCACCAAAGGCATGTTTGACGGCTTTCGTTTCACAGATGTCACCAATAGGTGTAGAGGTTCCGTGGGCATTGATATAATCAAGTTCTTCAGGATTAACTTTAGCATGGCGCATAGCCATCTGCATACAGCGACTTGCTCCTTCTCCCTCAGGAAGAGGAGATGTCATATGATAGGCATCAGCAGTGAGTCCGTAACCTACTAGTTCGCAATAAATCGGAGCGCCACGGCGTTTGGCATGTTCAAGTTCTTCAATGACGAGAATACCTGCACCTTCACTCATCACAAATCCATTACGATTGACATCAAAAGGACGTGACGCTTTTTCCGGCTCATCGTTGCGTGTGCTCAGTGCCTTCATTGAGGCAAAGCCAGCGATTCCTAAAGGAGTGATTGTGGATTCCGTTCCTCCTGCAATAAAAGCGTCAGCGTCACCGAATTTAATGATACGCCATGCTTCGCCAATAGAATGATTAGCTGTTGCGCATGCAGTAACAATGGCCATGTTAGGACCACAAAAACCAAATTCCATAGAGATGAGGCCGCTAGCCATATTGCTAATCATCATGGGAATGGTGAATGGTGAAACACGCGAAGGACCTTTCTCATAGAGGCGTTTTGATTCAGCCTCCATGCTCTGAAGTCCTCCAATGCCACTTCCTATCATGACGCCAATGCGAGTAGGATCTACTTGAGAAGGATTAAGACCAGAATCAGCAAGAGCAGACTTAGCAGCTGCCATAGCGAGTTGCGTGAAACGATCGGCGCGTCGTGCTTCCTTAGGAGTTTTAAAAGATTTTGTAGGGTCGATATCTCTTACTTCACCGGCAATTTTACAATCATATATTTCGGAATCAAAAGACTCATAACGGCGAATGCCGCTAACGCCTTCCGTGATGTTTTTCCAAAAAGTGACAAGGTCACTTCCGACGGGACTCGTGACACCAAGACCTGTAATAACAACTCTGCGATCGTACATGAAAATAAAGCCTTCTTAAAAAAGGAAAAAGAGGTTAGCTGAAATGAGCGTGATTACCAGTATCATTTTATTCTTGCGAAAAAATGATGTTGCTAGAACTCGTCTAACTTGTAATCAACTACTACACTATATATATGTCAATTTTATTGCTATTTCAACTGTCTATTTGTAAATAGACGGTTAATCAAGTCGATGAAATTTTTTTAGGTATGTTAGAATCCTTTGCTGAAGCGACTTTGAGAGCAAAAAATTAAGGGTAAATAAAATCTCTTTTCACTTTTTACTTTTTCACGAAGTAACCAAAAATCAACTTAAACTTACAATCGGTCTATTGACCGAATAGTTACCTAAATCAATGTATTTAAACAATGCCTTTGCAGCTTGTCTATTTGGTTCAGATCCTTCCTCCGAAGGAGGGAGCGATCTGGACGCTTGCACTTCTCTCATACCTACAGAACCTCTTGTCGAAACATTGCCTCCAGCGCTACCTCCTGAATCGGCACGTTCGTGGTGCATTCTTCTTCATCTTTTGGGCTTGAGTGGCCTAATTCTTCCTATCTTTCTTGCTAATATTGTGGCACCTCTTAGTGTCTGGCTTTTTAAGCGAGAGATGAGTTCAGAGATTGATGCAACAGGGAAAGAAGTTCTGAACTTTCAAATTTCTTTTACCATTTATCTCCTTGTTTCAGGAATCCTCTGTTTTGTAGTGGTTGGTTTCGTTCTCGCTCCTATAGTATTTATCGCATGGTTGATCTTGCCAATTCGCGCAGCGATTAAAACAAGCAACGGTGTATGTTATCGCTATCCGATGACGATTCAGTTTTTAAAATAAAGGTGTACGCCATCGTAACAGGCAGAAGGAATAGCCACAAAAGAACACAGAGAAACACAAAAAAAGAAACTTGGCGATGAACTTAATTGATTAGTCAGCCTAAACTGTTTCGCCGCTATTGGTGCTCTATGTTGAAGCAAGATCTTAATCCTTATTTTTTACGATAGCGAACATTCTTTGTTTTGAGTTCTTAAATTTGTTAAAGAGTTTTGATAAAAATTCTTTTTTTGTTCTCTTTTTTTGTGTTTTTCTGTGCTCTTTTGTGGCTATTTTCTTTCCTCAGTTCGTAGTTTGACCAATTAGTTTACTTGCAAAAAGACTCTATTTAATATAGATTGATGGTTAATTACAAATGGGGGCGTACTGGTTTCGATCCGAAGCTGGTGATTCGCTTTGCATGCCGAGGATGATCAGTTGGCCTCGTAAAAAATCTGGTCGACCAAATCAATGCAAAAAATGCAAATATCGTAGCTAGCCTTCGTGGCGAAACTACAGCTCTCGCAGCTTAATTAAACTGCGACGCTTGCGCGCTGATACCTATTGCGTGCGTGAGCGACACTAGTAGGTTAGCCTTGGTAGCGGAGAAACCGCGCTAACGAGGTGAAATCTTTCGTGGTTTTTCGGGGAAAGGTAGCGTTTTGCGCCGTAGCCTCTCTCTTCAATTAAAGCGTGAATAAGCATGTAGAAGGGTGTTTCGGTTAGTTTCGGACACAGGGGTTCAACTCCCCTCGCCTCCACCAAGCCTTACAGAGCAAGTAAAGAGTAAAGAGTGAAGGGTAAAGAGTGTTTTAAGATCGGAAATAAATTAGAATTTCGAAAGGAACATTTGGAGAGACTTTCATTTCAAAAAAAGAGAACTGGAAGAAAATGAGTTTTCCCATCAGCGCCAGCTACTCTTTACCCTTTACCCTTCACTCTTTACTTTTTCTTTTATGCCTGTCCGCAATTTTCGTAATCTTCTTCAGGAGCAATGGTCCCATGGTCGTTTTGTCTGCGTGGGGCTTGATAGTGAGTTAACCCGGATATTTAATCCCTCTCTACTGCGGAAGCCGGGAAGACTGATGGATGCTGCGTTAGGCTCCGGTTTTGGCTTGGACAGTATGTATACATACAGCCCGGCGCCAAAATCCTCGCCTGCCTTGCCCCATCAGCCTTCGCGGCTTCCTCGTCACGAGAGTAATGAAATATCCGGGTTAAATAAAATTCCCAAGGTTATCGAGCAGCGCAATAGTCAGGGAGAGGTTGATCTTGTTGGAACGATGGTCGCTTTTAATAGGGCTATCATTGAAGCCACTCGCGATCTTGTCTGTGCTTATAAACCGAATTCTGCTTTTTATGAGGCTCATGGTTATCTTGGGATGAAGGCACTCCAGCAGACGATTGCCTCGATTCATGAACTAGCTCCAAAAGTGCCGGTTATTTTGGATGCGAAACGTGCTGATATTGGTAATACCAACAATGGTTATGTGGCGGCGGCTTTCGATTTTCTTAAGGCGGATGCGATTACTGTTCATCCCTATCTTGGAGGAGCAGCATTACAGCCATTTCTCGATCGAGCTGAAAAAGGAATCATAGTTCTCTGTCGTAATTCCAATCCTGATTCTGGGGAGTTTCAAAATCTTTTGGTTGATGGTGAGCCTTTTTATCGTGTGGTAGCCCGTCATGTTGCCCGTAAGTGGAATAAGAATGAGAACTGCGGACTTGTTGTGGGAGCGACTTTCCCTGAGGAATTGAGTGAGGTTCGTGAGATCGTAGGGGACATGCCTCTGCTTATTCCAGGAATTGGTGCTCAAGGTGGTTCTGTGGAAACCACCGTTCCTGCCGCTAGGGATAGTCAAGGAAAAGGAATGATTATTAATTCCTCGCGCGCCATTATCTTTGCTTCCGAGGGAGTCAACTTTGCTGAAGCAGCCCGAAGTGAGACAGAGAAACTCCATGAACTCATCAAAGAGAGTCTGTTGCTACCAACATCACCGTAATAGGCAGAAAAATAGCCACAAAAGAACGATTAGAAAAGCAACGGGTACAGAGTGCTTTAAAATCGATCGTGAAATCTATTTAAAAAAGATTTTAGGGATTTTTATAAAAATTCATTAATAGCAAGAGGCGCTTAACCCGAATATTTCATACTAACCTACTGCGAAAGTCGGGAAGGCCGATGAATGCAGCGTTAGGTTCCGGTTTTGGGCTTCGCTTAAAATCATGTCCTGCCTACAGCCCTGCGCCAAAATCCTCACCTGCCTTGCCTCATCAGCCTTCGCAACTTTCTCGTCACGATCAGTATGAAATATCCGGGTTAATTAAATGGGCGCAAAGACCGACAGTTTTTATGTTTTCTTGAGTGTTCTTTTGTGATTAATTTCTTGCTGTCTCGGTTACGTTGGTAAAAAACAACCTCATTAAAAAATTGTTTCCATGAAAAAAATCATACCTTCCTTCCTTCTCGCTGTTTCAGCAAGTACAGGCCTCCTTCTAGCACAAGTCGAAAATAGGCTGGAGGCTGGAGGCTATAGGCTGGAGGAAATCGAAAGTCAGATAAAAGACAACAGAAAGTCTGCATTACCATCAGAAAATCAGATTGGTCGACGAGTTGAACTAACTACGAACTACGAACTTCCAACTGCCAACTGTAACAATGCTTTGCATTGTTACCTGATGATGAATCCTTCGCTTGAAGAAGGAACAAAAGCCATAGGAGAAGCCTTGGAGATTTTTACACCAGCTCAAGCACGCAAGGCTGCTCAAGAACGCGAGGCTGCAGCTAAGGCTTCTAGTACTGCGCGATTAGGAGCTCCAACTTCTAAGAACCTGTTTTCACAGTCTACTGAAGCAGCGAAAGGCTTCGTCACTCCGGTGTTGGAGCAGATAGTTTCATCCCAATCTACTACGACTTGTAAAGACTCAATGAATGCTGCGTTGGACTTGAATTTTGACTTGGACAGTATGAAGCATACAGCCCTGCGTCAAAATTCGTCGTCCGCCTTGCCTCATCAAGTCTTTACTGCGTCTCGCAACGATGGTCATGAAATATCTGCTCCTGAGTCCTCAGGTATGCCCTATACATTCCGAACTCTGTGCTCCGAGGCTCCTTGCCCTTCATCAGCCTCAGCGACTTTGAAAACAGGTTCTAAGAATCAAGAGGCGTTTTCTAATTTTTCTAAAACTGGAGGGCTTAAAGCTATAACGGCTACCAGTGATGAAGAAGAGGATGCAGTAGCAGATCCTGATTTAGAATCAGAAGATACCCAGCTGATGAGTTCTGAGGTAAGCAAATACCTTAAGAAAGAAATCATCAATAATATTTATGAAGAGTGTCTCGCAGAGGTGGCTAAGTTAACAATGAATGGTCGCGTTACTACGGAGAGCTCTTCCAAAGAAACCGCAGAATGGGTTGCCGCTAAGGAGGCAACTGAATATTCGAAGAGAAAAGCTGAGAGAGTCGTAACAATTGCAACGAAGAAAACAGAAGAAGCCAAAGGTATTATGGGCGAGGCAAAAAAGAGTGCTAAGGAGGCGGCAAGGATTCCTGTGCAAGGGAGTGTCGCTGAGCAAGCGGTAATTATCGCTACGATGAATTATGAAAAAGCACGCGAGGCTTATGCTATTGCCGATTATAAGGCTAAGAAACTTGAAGAAGAACTTGCTGAGGCTCGTGTTGAAACGGCCGATGCAAATCTTTATGCTATTAACGTTCGTAATACCGCACAGAAGATTACAGCTGAAATGGGACTTAATACTGCGAAGGAAACTGAAATGCAAGCATTAGAGGCTGCCGAAGCTGCAAAAGCCGATATTACTACTAAGGGTGACCTTTTGAGCAGTGCTGAGATTAGTGTAAACGATGCTAAAAAAATGGTAAAGGGAACTAATCCTACATCTCCAATGACAGCAACTCAGAGAGCGGCACTGCGTGAGCTTGAACAGGATAAAGCCGCAGCCGAAGAGGTAAGGGCAAAAGCTAAAAAGGCAGAAATTGCCGCCAATAGTGTGAAGGCAAAAAATTACGAGATGAACTTCGAGAAAGAGCTTCAATCCTACCATCAGGCTGAAGAAGCTTGGGGAGAAACCGTCGAGGGCTATAAAAATGCACTAACCCATGCTCAGGACGCAGGCCTTGATGATGAGGAGCTAGCTCTTTCCGTTGCTAAGGCAGAAGTTCAGCAGGCAGCATGGAGAGCCGACGCTCGTTGGGTTAAAGCCAGGCAGGTGGATCAGATGGTTGCTACTATTAGCGCTGGGCAGAACTTTGGTGGGAGAAATTATATGCCAAACTCCAGCGGATTAGGATCAAATTTTACTCCTTCTCTCAATCAACTTAGAAATGCAGAGACAGCTTGGGCTCATGCTGCAGACGGATATAAAATGGCTGTTGAAAAAGCGACGAAGTCAAATTTGAAGTGTGTAGAATTAACGAATTCTCTTAACAATGCGATGAAAGCTCAAGTGAAATATATCATAGCAGGGAAGAGAAAAGAAGTTGAGGAGGCGTTTGCTCGACCAGACGAAGAGAAGAAAAATTATGCTGGGAGTTTGGGATGTGGATTTAGATTTGGTATGCCAGTAAAAAGCGAAAGTGAATTTTTGCTGGAGAGTGAAAATGTATGGAAAGATGCGTGGAAAGAAGCAGGTAGAGTAGCTAGAGAGATTTCGAACTACTGGAGCAGAGTCATCGAGGAGATAAAAGAAGGGAAAAGTCAATTATCTCTAAGAGTAGAAGAAGCAATAGAACAAAGGGAACAATATGTTCTGAAAGAAAAAGAAGCTTTAGGGAAAATTGCAGCACTTCAGAAAGTTACTAAGATTACAGATGCTCAAAAAGTATGGAATAAATGTGTTAATGTGCGAACTGATGCAGCCGAAAAACAGAAGCTAGTTGCAAAGGCACTTGACAGTTATTCTTCTTCTGTTGTTAGCGTCATCAATATTACAGAAGCTCTTACTGGTGCTAATCCGGATGCTTCTGTATATGCTATTTTTTCTGCCGCTGAGACTTACTTTAAAGCTGCATCCACTTATTCTGAGGCAATTAGGAACAAAACTTATTACAAGTTTAGGGCTTATTCTAGCAATTTTGAGAACTATGCTTCTTCAGCAAGAGTACGAGCACAAAAGGGAGCCGATGAAGCAGTAACAAGAGCTACTGCTGAAGTGCAGGAGGCAGCTCAAGCTGTTGATGCTGCTTCCACTAGATGTATTAATCTTGGAGTTGATCTTAAAGTTGGTAGATACAAAGCCGGAGATAATGCTGATGCTGCTGCTGAAAGAGCTGCTTCAGCTCATCTTGTTGCTGCTACAGCTGCACAAGATGCAGCTATGAAAAAAATTGCTATTTTTAACAATCTAATTACTTCTGCCGAAGCTGCTGTTGCTGCAGCTTCTCATTACGTCAATGTTGTTGCTAAAAGTAACGCTGAAAATTTCTTTATGGTTGCTCAAGAATGCGTTGGTGCTGATAATGGAGCAGGCATTTTTATGAGAGAACATTGGACAACTGCATTGAGTGCTTTTGAAAGAGAAAAGAATGCTTGGGAGGCATTAGCAAATTCAGAATCTGTTTGGAAAGATTACTCAAAACAGTGGGAGAGTGTTGTTGTTCTGTGGAAGGATTATGAAAAAGCTGCTAAAGGACAGGATGCCCCTCACATGATAACTTGTCGCCAACAAGCTATGGCTGCCATTGAGGCTTTAAAAATAGCTACAGTAGATCAAGTTACTGTTCAGGTTCAGCTAGCAGAAGCACAACATGCTACAAAAGAGGCAGATCAAGCTTTCGAGGCTCTTAAGTTAGCAAGAGATACAGTATATGCTTCGCATAACCTTTTATGAATCAATCAGAAATTTTAGCTATCCTTAATAAAGTCGGAGCGGTAATTACTAATAGTCATCTTGTCTATACTTCAGGCAAGCATGGCTCGACGTACATCAATAAAGATGCGCTCTATCCTCATACTGCAGAAACGTCAACTCTTTGTCGTGTTCTGGCAGAACAGTTCGCTTCTGATAACGTAGAGGTGGTGGTAGCGCCTGCTCTGGGAGGTATTATTCTTGCCCAATGGATAGCCCATCATCTCAGTCATCTTAATGGACGTGAAGTTCTGAGTGTTTATGCAGAGAAAACTGAAGAGGGAGGTTTTGTGATCAAGCGAGGTTATGACAAACTTCTTAAAGGAAAAAATGTCTTAGTTGTTGAAGATATCCTTACAACAGGAGGATCAGTAAAGAAGGTGATTGATATTGTCCGAAGCATGGGAGGCAATGTGGTGGGTCTTGCTGTCCTCTGTAACCGTGGAGGAATTCAACCTCATGGTGTTTCCGATGTGCCGAAGTTGGTACCACTGGTCTCTCTCAATTTTGATGCTTGGGAGGAAAAAGAATGCCCGCTTTGTCAGCAGAATGTGCCGATTAATACGGAAGTGGGTAAAGGTCGTGAGTTTCTTGCAGGTAAGAAAAACGTGAGCTCAAACTGAATTAAAAGAAGAAGGAAGAAAATAGCCACAAAAGAACACAAAGAATCACAAAGAACCAGAACACAAAAAAAGAATTTTTATAAAAATTCTTTAAGGAATTTAAGAACTCAATATAAAGAATGTTCGCTATCGTGAAAAATAAGAAAGTGGTGAATTGAGATCCTGGAGAAACATAGAGCACTAATAGCTGCAAAACGGCTTAACGGAACTAAGCAATCAAGTTCACTGCTAAGCTTCTTTTTTTTTGTTTTTTTGTGTTCTTTTGTGGCTATTCCTTCTGCCTATTACGGTGACGTGGGTACAAAAACACTTCAGTTCAGTTCGAGCTCACAATTTTTCGAACCAAAAAACTTTTTACCCTTTACTCGTTACTACTTCTGTTACGAACGAAACTTTCTAGTGATGATAGCGATACGGTAAAAGCTTCAATTCCCTTGCAAACATTAGGCCTCACGCGACTCGTGCTTCGCGATTTTCGCTGTTTTCATTCACTGGTTTGGGAACCACGTGAAGGGTTAAATTTTATTCTAGGGCCGAATGCTCAAGGGAAGACTTCGATATTGGAAGCGGCTTGTATGCTTTTACGGTTGAAATCACCAAGGACCAGTCATCTTGTAGAAATGGTTCGTTTTGACCAGAATGCTTTCGTCCTAGAGGGGGATTATGGTAGACGTCATTTAAAGTATCATGCAACACCTCATGAGGAACCGAAGCATCGTCTCATGATTGATGAAGTGCTTCAGCAGGGAAAGAGCGACTATCTTTCGACAGGCCGTGTGGTTTGGTTTGGTAACGAAGATGTCGCACTTGTTCATGGTGCAGGAGAACGACGTCGAAAGTTTCTTGATAGCGCAGGATTGCAATTGGGGAATGAGTATGGGCGTATATTACGATTTTATGAACGGGCACTTCGTTCTCGTAATCTTCTCTTACGTGAAGGGCGGCCTCGCCGAGAGATTGAGGCTTATGATCATCCTCTAGCAGAAAGCGGGGATAAACTCATTGCTGCACGTTCTCTGCTCTGTCAGGAACTAGTTCCTCGTGTTGCTGTTGCTGCCAAAGCAATTTCGGGAGAAGACTTGGGGATAACCTATCAACCAGGGGCTTCTCTATTATTGTTAGAGGCCTTAGTTAATTCTCGGCAAGAAGAGATGCGCTTAAGAGGAACGCAAGTCGGACCACATAGGGATGATTTTTTGATAACACTTAACGGCATTCCTGCGGGAACATTTGCTTCGGAAGGACAGCGTCGTACGATTGCTTTAGCCTTGAAGTTAGGTTTAGCAAGTTTTCTCAATGAGAAGGGAGGATCACCTCCTTTGCTTCTTCTTGATGATATTTTTGGGGAGCTTGATCTTGCACGACGCCAGGCTCTTCTCTTAAGTATTCCTCAGGGATCGCAGGCGCTTTTTACGACAACACATTTGCAACGTGAGACGTTACCTAGTGATGCCACACTTTTTCATCTTAACGAAGGAAAGCTCAACTAGAGTTTGCAAGCGATTTAACTTTAAATGTGAGCTCAAACTGAATTGAAGTAAAAGGAAGAAAGAATAAAATAGCCACAAAAGAACACAAAGAAACACAAAAAACCAGAACACAAAAAAAGATTTTTTATAAAAATTCTTTAACTAATTTAAGAACTCAAGATAAAGAATATTCACTATTGCGAAAAATAAGAAGAGTAGGAATAGACTTCTTTGAAAAATCGCTTATGCTGATGAAGGGCAAGGAGCCTCGGAGCGCAAAATTTGAGTGTACAGCAGTACTCGATAATTTGAGCACCGGGGCAACGACGCAATACATCAGCAGAAGTAGAGCTTTCAAAGAAGTCTAATGTTTATTTCAGAGATTTTTCATTCCTTACAAGGAGAGGGGATTTTATTGGGAGTCCCTTCAGTTTTTATTCGTACCTCAGGGTGCAATCTTCGTTGTCAATGGTGTGATACGCCCTATGCTTCTTGGAAACCTGAAGGAAAATCCGTGAGCATTGATACGATTGTTGCACGTGTTGCTGCTTTCCATTGTCGGCATGTGGTGCTCACTGGTGGAGAGCCTATGATAGCTGATGGATTACCAGAACTAGCGGCTCGTTTGCGCCAAGAAGGTCATCATATAACGATCGAAACAGCAGCTACGGTGATGCCTAAGGGCATTGCCTGCGATCTTGGTTCTTTGAGTCCTAAACTAGCAAATTCCACTCCTGATGTAAGTGCTGGGGCATGGAGAGAACGACATGAACAACGACGCTATCAACCGGAAGTGATTCGTGCTTGGTTGGCATTAGTTGATTGCCAACTGAAATTTGTTGTGACGTCAGCAGATGATTTAACTGAAATTGAAGCTCTACTTCAAGAGGTTGGAGAGGTTCCTCGTGATCGGGTTCTTTTGATGCCTGAGGGAACAGATGTTGAAACGTTAAGAAAACGATCTCCTGCAATTGCTCAACTCTGTCGTGAGCGAGGCTATCGATTTGCTCCTCGACTCCATATTGAACTTTATGGAAATACGAGGGGAACCTGAGGTTGGGAGATAGAAGATGGAAGATAGAAGACAGGGTAGAGGCCTGCTAAGGCAGGCGAACAGCGATAAGTATAGCTTTACTTCTACCTTCTATCTATCATCTCCTGCTACCAACGTCTTCATAGACGTTGGTAGTTATGATCACTAGCTGTTAATGAAAGTTTTATTTTCTATTTTCAAAAATCGATTTAAAAGAAAATCCCAATCTTCTATCTCCGATCTCCAATCTTCTAATAGTCTTCGTATTCTCGTCGTTCGTCGTGATAATATAGGTGATCTTATTTGTACGACACCACTTCTGCACGGATTGCGTCAGTCTTATCCCAACGCTACGATTGCTGTTCTTGCAAGTAGTTATAATGCTGCGGTACTCGAAGGAAATCCTGACGTTGACGAAGTTTTTATTTTTCTCAAACGACATCAGAAAACTCATGGATATGGTTTTCTTTCCATGCTCTGGAATCGTTGGCAATTAGTAAGAACAATTCGTAGGCGCCACTTTGATGCCATTATTCTTGCTAATGGAGGGTGGCGTTATGCCCGTCATTTAGGAGGTAAAAAACTCATTGGATTTCGTGAGCAACATCAGCCGGAGTCTGCTCAACCTGATGTCATAGTTCCTCTTGAAAATGAAGGTAGAGAAGATCATGAGGTTTCCAAAATGGCTTGTCTTGGAATGGCCTTAGGTGTTATGGATGCCGTGGGCCCTGTTACTCTTTTTCCTGATGAAATGCGTGTTCAAAAAGAGAGGCAGCGTTTGCAAGATTTAGGTTGGGATGAAGCTCCTCAGAAGCCAACCATTGCTCTTCATATGAGTACACGTAGATTCACACAGCGATGGCCTAAAGAATCTTTTGTTGCCTTAGCTCAAGCGTTAATTCAACAAGGAGCTCAACTTCTTCTTTTCTGGTCCCCGGGTAAAGAAAATGATCCGATGCATCCTGGCGATGATGATAAAGCAGCTTATGTCCTTGAACAACTTCGAGGTTTACCTGCTTTTCCCTGTCCTACAAAGAACCTTCAAGAGCTTGTTGCTTCTGTCGCTCTTGCAGATCAGATGATCTGTAGTGATGGAGGTGGTATGCATGTTGCAGCAGCTTTAAAAAAACCGATACTTTGTTTTTTTGGTACTAGTTTTCTTAAAGAATGGCATCCTTGGAAAGTTCCTTATATTGCTTTGCAACCTAATTCAAGAAGGGTGGTTGATATTTCTGTGGAAGAAGCTCTAGAGGGTTTTGAGAGACTGGTAGGCGTTCAAATCCCCTCCTTCGGAGGACGGATCTGAACCAAATGATCCTGACCTCGAAGTAGTAGTGTGATGCAATGCATATACTCATCACGAATGAAAATTGAGTCTTCGACTACATGTTAGGCCAATTTTACCAACATCACTTTATTTTGCAGAAATACGTGACGTTGGTAGTACGTTTAAGTTGATTTTTGACCACTTCGTGGTAAGGTCAGTAGAGCCTGTCTGCAACCGTCGAATCCTTTGTTGGAGAGGGTTAGAATACTGAACTATAGGCTACAGGCTGCAGGTCGAAACAGGCTATTCGGTGGCTTCTTAACAAACTATACAATGTATTTACACTACGCCTTCGCAGCACAATCATTTGGTTCAGATCCGTCCTCCGAAGGAGGGGATCTGAACGCCTATCTCCGCAGGAGGAAGGGACTGAGCGGTTATGTTCCGCTATTGTTAGTGTTAGTCCTCTTTGTTTCCTCTACTACGGTAGGAGCTAAGACCGCAAGTTTCATTATTATTGATAATGAAACGGGGTGCATCCTTGAAGGAAAAAATCGAGATGATAAACTTCCTATTGGAGGATTAACCAATGTTGCGCTTGCAATGGTAACGCTTGATTGGGCAAAACTTTCTAATACTAGCCTTGATATGATTGCAGAAGTGCCTCCGAATGCATCGCCACAAGGAATTACTAATCCTTTAGGATTGCAATCAGGTGACCGGATAACGCTCCGTGATCTTCTCTATTTAGCGCTTCTTGCCTCTGATAGTGAGGCTGCTTTTACCATTGCCAATGCAGTGGGTCAAAAGCTTCCCAATCCTCAGCAGCTTGATGCAGTAGGTAATTTTGTTTCGCAGATGAATGCTCTTGCCGCAGCGTTACAAATGAAGCATACGCTTTTTCTTAATCCTAACGGGCTTGCAATGCCTCCTCGTTCTGCTCAGCCATACTCTACTGTTGCTGATTTAGCACGGCTTACCCGTTATGCCTACTCAAAGTCAGGACTTTCATTTTATGTCTCACAAAAATCGCGGGAGATTCATATTGAGCGTGCTGGCGTATCAATAGCCCAGGATATTAAAAATACTAACACGCTTTTAGGTTCTGAATTAATTGATGGAGTCAAAACAGCTCGTTCGGTGCAAACAGGAGAATGTATAATTATTACAAGTGCACGGGCTCCTGAAGTGCGTCGAGAGGGTACTACGGTTTACACAACACCACGTCGTATTATTACAGTATTACTTGGTTCTGAAGACCGTAATGGTGACGGATTGAATCTCAATCGTCGTGGATGGATGCTTTATAATGATTGGGCTGCAGCAGGTCGCCCTGAACGTGATCATCGTTTTTTAAGCCAGTAAGTTCACAGAGGTAGAAGAAGAAATAGCCACAAAAGAACACAAAGAAACACAAAAAAACTACGTGCTCATGTGCTCCTTACTGAGTAGTGACTAAAGTAAAACAAGAAGTTTTTATTTAAATTGAGGCAGCTATTCAAAGTTCCTCATTTTGTCACGAAATGGCCAAAAATTAACTTAAACTTTTAAACTTATTTCATGAAACGCATTGGTGTTTTAACAAGTGGAGGAGATTGTCCCGGTCTTAATGCTGTGATAAGAGCTATTGTTTGTGCTGCTTCACAGCTTCGTTGGGAAGTGATCGGATTTAATGATGGTTTTGAAGGAATGCTACCACCAGGAGATTATAGAATTCTAACGCATGAAAATACTGCAGGGATTATGCAAGTTGGTGGCACCATTTTAGGGACAACCAATCGTGGTCATTTTTCGGCAAAGAAAGGTGGAGGAGAAAAAGTTACCCTTTCTGAAGAGATTGTTGAAAAAGCGGCTGAAACCTGTCGTGCTCTTGACCTTCACGCCATCATTGTCATTGGTGGTGACGGTTCTATGACCACAGCTTTGCAGCTTTATCGATCAGGATTTCCAATCATAGGAGTTCCTAAGACTATTGATAATGATCTGGAAGCAACGGCAATGAGCTTCGGTTTTGATTCAGCTGTTACGTGTGCTACGGATGCTCTTGATCGACTCCATACAACGGCTGCGAGTCATAAACGGGTAATGATTGTTCAAGTAATGGGACGCCATGCAGGGTGGATTGCTCTCTGGAGTGGTCTTGCTGGTGGTGCCGATATTATTTTGCTTCCAGAGATTCCTTTCTGCTTAGAAAAAATTGCTGAAAAGATTCGTCAACGGGATACAGAAGGTCATAAAAGCACGATGATTGTTGTTGCCGAAGGGGCAAAAACTGTGAATGGACATCAATGGCATAAAACCAATCTCCAAG
>DATEBV010000252.1:0-8262 GCA_035287205.1 Chthoniobacterales bacterium
CAGTCAAATGACCTCTGCTCTGCTCAACCGCCGGATGCGAGATCCGCATGTCCGGTGGTGTGGAAGGGTCACGGGGCGCAATCCCCGTGACTCCATCCGATTTTAAGAACTCAAGATAAAGAATATTCGCTATCGTGAAAATAAGGAGGTAGGAATTGAGATCCTGCGGAAACCTAGAGTACCAATAGCTGCGAAATAGCTTAGCCGAACTAATCAATCAAGTTCATTGCTAAGTTTCTTTTTTTGTATTCTTTTGTGTTCTTTTGTGGCTATTCCTTCTATCCGTTACGATGACGTTGGTATAAAAATACTTCAGTTTAGTTTGAGCTCACGAAGATAGAAGTTTTCCATTATTTGCTCCAGCGTCCATTACGGCAGAGTTGAGGATGCCAGCCAGGAGCAGTACTATTGGAATAATCGGTAGGACCAATGGCTCCGATCATTGGTTGTCCTGTGGCTTTGCGCCAGCAACGGCTCATGCTTTCACCCGTGTGACAACCCCAGCTTTTAATAAAAGCGTGGGGAGCAAAAATCGTTCGATCAATCTGATCGAGTTCCGTTTCATGAAGCCATGCTTTAGAGCCTGTATCGATCTGATTGCTATAATCGAACATGAAGCAAGCGCGATTGGAGTGACCGAAGTATTCGAGATCAGCAATTTTTACGCGATTACGCGGGTGACCATGATTGAGATAATTAAAGAATTCTTTTTGAGAGTTGAAATAAACAAGATGTACTTTGTACTTGTCGCGAACCGAGGCAATATTAGCGAGGAGATTTTGTTTGTCTTGATGGGTCGCACGGCGTTCATAACTTGGGCGAAAAACCATCCAGGTAATTTTTTCTCCAGGATTTACAGTGGATCGCAATTCTTCAAGGCGATTGCGGGCAGCACGAATAAAATTTCCCCACCAATGATCATGAGGGATTGCTTTGAATTTTTCCCACTCGATTAAGGAAGGGCCGCCGCTGACAATGATATACTCTTGTTGGGGGAGAGCTTGAGGTATTGCATTAGCAACAACACAACGAAGAAAGAGAATGGCTAAAAAATAAAGGAGAAATGCTTTTTGTTTCATTATTTTAAAACAAGAGAGAAGAAATTATACCTTTGTCGGATGAATTTTAGGATTTTTTTACGCAGGAGTTTTTGGGGCTAGCAAGGCGTCAGAGCGTGCTGCTACCGAGGTAACGGTAGCGATGATAACGCTGCTAGCGCCAAAAAGAATAAGTAAAATTTCCTAAAATTCATTCGAGAAAGGTATATCTTCTATTCTCTCTCACGGTTTCTCGTTGGTCTCACCCTAAGAGTTGTTTTAGAGGATCTTCCGCGTGGTTTTCTAGCTGTTAGAGCGCCCTTGCTTCGATGTTTTCGGATTTCACCTTTTGGAGTGACTGAAGAAAATTTTGAAAATCTGCCTTGTCGCTTTTCCGGGCGGAGGCCAGCTTTGCTTTCTCCTAATCGTTTGTTCCGTGGAGGGGCCTCACTGCGTACGCGTCGAGTTGTCTTTGGCGTTCTCTCTTGATATTTTCTGGAAGTGGGGGCTGCAACGCTCTGTTTCTGTTGAGTTTCTTTTCTAGAACTGCTCAATTTACCTCTCTTTGTTTCTATAGAAGGTAGGGCTTCGCTTATTCCTGGTTGGCTAAATCTTCGAGATGGTTTCGGGAGTCGATAGATTTTTGGTCGAGCTTTTTTTGCCCCTTTGTTTTTAGCGCTAACAGTTGCTGCAGCGGTACGCAGTGCTTCAAGTTCCTGAGGGCGGAGATCACGGTAACTTCCTGAGTTAAGGCTGCCTAATTTGATTGGGCCAATACGAGTGCGCACAAGGCGCTTGACCTGAAATCCTAACTGACCAAGCATCACGCGGATCTGACGTTTGATACCTTGATGTAAGACGATTTTGAGTTTATGAGGAGCTAATTGATGGACCGATTCTACACGAGCTACAGCACCTTCAACCCAGGTTCCTTTTTTTAAGGCAGCAGCTGCCTTGGGGGTGAAAGTTTGGTCAAGAGTAACTTCATATTCTTTATCGACTCCGCGTGAAGGATGGAGGAGGTTTTGAGCAAGAGCTCCATCGTTAGTGAGAAGAAGTAATCCTTCACTTTCTTTATCGAGGCGGCCTACATGGAAGAGATGAGCAGCCTCAATTGGCAGAAGATCGAAAATGGTTCTCGCTGCATGGCGATCAGAGCGAGTAGAAACATAGCCTGCTGGCTTATGGAGCAAAAGATAGCGATGGGCGGCCTGATGAATTTGACGGCCATTAACACGAACATCGTCATCGGGAGAGACTTTAGTTGCAAGATCACGGCAGAAACTACCATTGATAGAGACATGTCCCTCGAGAATATGCGCTTCGCAAGAACGACGCGAACCGAGACCGGCTGCGGCTAAGAAACGGTTAATTCGCAAAGGGGAGTAACGACCAATGTCGTTACAGTTCGTAGTTGGTAGTTCGCAGTTCGTAGACTTCAAATCCAAATTTTTTCTTGAAATCACACGCATTAAAAATAGATAACTTAATCGCTAATAAACTAACAAAAAAGTTGATAAGACGCTTGGTCCTCGCTGAATTATGTTTTTCGAAAGTGTCTATTGCTTCGAACTAGCAGAATTCTATGAACTACCAACTAAGAACTAAATCAAGATGACAATCTTGGTTTTTAAGCGTCAGGTTTAGTCTTAGGAAGACCCATAACACGCTGACCTGGCTTCCATTGACCACGTTTTTTAATTAGCTCAACGCGTTCAAAACGCTTTAAGACACTTCGTTTGGCGATAATAGCACCGGAACCTTTTAGACTAGGATGTTGACTCATGGGACGAGTAAGATAGAAGAATTATGTAAGAAAGCAAGAAGAAAAATTGTAAATGTTCGTAGTTCGTAGCTGGTAGTTAACTTTCTCGCTGGTGCTCGAAAGTCTATTGCTAACCAGCAGTATTGTTATTTTTCAGGATTCTTTGATCTGAAACCTTCAAGCTTTTAAATAAAAAATTCAAGCCTCTGCATTAAAATAGACACCGAGAAAATGGAACGTGAAAGAAAAGTTAGAACTTATACTGAGGATACGTTGTAAATTAATTTAACGAACTAAAATAACTACGAACTACGAACTAAAAACTACGAACTGATCTCAAAATTAATGATCAAAGATCATTATACTTTGAGATCCTCATACCATTCCAAGTTTCATTCGTCCAGCTTCGCTGATCATGCTCTGATTCCATGCAGGATCCCAGACAAGTTCTACTTCCGCTTCGTCAATACCATCAATGGTTAAGATTTTAGCACGTGCATCTGCAGCAATTGTTGGTCCCATGCCGCAGCCGGGAGCAGTAAGAGTCATCTTGACATGCGCCTTAGTCGACTTCTTTCCAAGCTCTACTTCTGCTGCGAATTGCTTCGTCGCGTCGGTGTTGGAGCGGATAGTTTCATCCCCATCTACTGCGACTTGTGGAAGACTCGATGAATGCTGCGTTGGACTTGAATTTTGATTTGGGCAGGATGAAGCATACAGCCCTGCATCAAAATCCTTCGTCCGCCTTGCCTCATCGATTTCCACTGCGTCTCGTGACGATGTTGATGAAATATCCGCTCCTGAAGCATCGAGTAGCTCCTGTACACTCAACTTCTGCGCGCCGCCGACTTCTTGCACTTCATCAGCATCAGCGAGCTTTGAAGGAAGTCTAGTTCCTCCTGTTTCTTGGGTGATGATAGCACAGTCATAAATAAGGCCAAGATCAACAACATTCACGGGGATTTCAGGATCAAAGACAGTTTTGAGTTGGTTCCAAACTGCTTCTTCCAATGTTCCTTCAGGAGCTGTCTTAACAGGTACTGTTGGGACTGTTACTTCTAATCCTAAAGCATCAGCATCCTTTTCATCAATACGAGCAAGGCCACCAGGAGTGGCTACGGTGAAAGTGCCTCCAAGCGACTGAGTCACGATGACTTGGGTGCCAGCAGGGAGAATTAAGACGGTGCCGCTTGGGATTTGAATGGCGTCACAGTCGCGTTTAAGGATGATTTCTTGATGGGAGTTCATTAAAGGCAGTTTAGGAGTTTAGAGAATAAGAAGAAGCAGAAATTAACCACAAAAGAACTCAAAGATATACAAAGAACACAAAAAAAGAAAAAAGAATTTTTATAAAAATTCTTTAACATGTTAAGAACTAAAGAAAACTAGCGATTGTAAAATATATGAGGAATTTTTTTAATTAACCGCAAAGAACGCAGAGAACGCAAAGAATGGGAAATTTTGTTTAAACCATTAAATGCTACCAACGTTTTCATATGCGTTGGTAGTTAAGAATCTTTTATTTAGGAATCTATTCTCTACGTTCTTTGCGTTCTTTGCGGTTAAATTTTTTTCTTCATGATTTCAATCTATGTTGGTAATAGCCTCAATCATTTTAATTTTAACTTTTCCTTGTGGTTTTAATTGATCGGAAAGAGTTGGTGCATTCATTGGTAAAGAAGATGGTACAGGAAGAGAGGAGGAAGATCCTGGCGCCAAGGCCGAATGAAGTGCTTTTTCGACGAGTTGAGCGCAATGAATTTTCATTGGAGGCAATGCTCCAAGCGGTGCTGATAATTCTGTATCGGATAGGGAGAGCGCCTCCTCTGCTGTTTTTCCTCGAATCATTTCCGTGGCGACACTAGCCACAGCAATGGCTGTCTGACACCCAAAACTTTGAAATGTGGCACGATCAATAACACGACGTCCATCTTTTTCCTCGCGAAATTTAATCCAGAGACGAAGCATGTCGCCACAGTCGCTATTGCCTACTGTTCCTATGGCATCAGCAGAAGTCATTTCGCCAAGATTTTTAGGCTCTCTGGCTGCTTGTTCAATTTTGTCGATCATGAGGCCTCCTTTTCTACGGTATAACGAGGAAGAGTTCTATCCGCTTGTTCTGCGTAAGCATCGATACCACCACGAAGTGCTTTGACAGCTAAGAAGCCATGGCCGGCAAAATAGGCAGCAGCATCGATTCCACGTTCTCCTTGATGGTCGATGAGAACAAGTAGTTCGTCTTTAGGCCAAGTAGCCATAGCGCTTTGCATTAACTCTTGCGTTAAAAGTTGGCTGGTTGGAATATTAACAGCTTCAAATTCTTCACGGGTTCGAAGGTCGAGAAGACGCACAACATTGCTCAACGTATCATAAAGATGCTCACGAAGTTCAAGAGGGTCTATGAGGAGTTTTTCATCTTCAAGATGCCCTTCTTCAATCTCCTTAAGAACAACAGCGGCATCAAGTCCTTCGCTTCGAGCAGAGAGCTCTTCAAGAGTTTCTTCAAGGCTGAATCCACAACTATTGCAGCCACCGAGATGATGAAGACGAAAGAGGGTGCGTCGTGCGCCGGGGTAGAGGGAGAGTAATTCTCCCATCGGACTATGGATAGAGGGAGGGGTGGGGGATTCAGAGGATGTAGGCATAAAGTAATAACCTTGCCACGAAGTAACCAAAAATCAACTTAAACTTATCTTAGGCCTGTTGGCCGAACATAATATATCATGGTAGTATTGCCATAGAAAGAAAAGTATGTTACTTAATAAAGAATGAAGTTTTTAACCACACTAGAAAGAGACGAAGATGGCGTTTGGATAGCCGAGTGTCCTTCTATTCCTGGATGTGTTAGCCAAGGGTATCAAAGAGAGGAAGCTCTTAAGAATATTCGTGAGGCAATAGAATTGTGTTTGGAGGTTCGTGCTGAGTATGGGATGCCTTTAACGATCGAAACTCAGAACCTGTTTTCACAGTCTACTGAAACTGCGATGGGCTTCGTCACTTCGGGGCTCGAGTCCTCAGGTATGCCCTATACATTCCGGGCTCTGCGCTTCGAGGCTCCTTGCCCCTCATCAGCCTCAGCGACTTTGAAAACAGGTTCTCAGCAAGTTGAGGTTCTTGTCTAATGAAAGCCAAACATCCCAAAGCTATCTATGAAGGAAGATGGATTTTTATTATTTTAGGGATCCTTTGGTTATCAGCGCTCGTTTTTTTGCCTCTCCTAGCATTACCGCTTGCGTTCTTAATTATTTTTTCGGCTTATTTCTTTCGTGATCCTGAGAGGAGGCCTCCTTTTGATAAAGATCTCATTGTCGCTCCGGCAGATGGGACAGTGAGTTTTATCGATGAGGTCGATGGGGTAGAAGGTAATCTCTATCTAACGCAACGGATGAAGCGTATTTCCATTTTCTTATCTGTGTTTGATGTCCATGTGAATCGTTCTCCTATTGCTGGAGAAATCATTCAGAGTGAGCCGCGTGGTGGACTTTATCTTGATGCTCGCAAGCCCGAGTCTTCCTTGCTTAACGAAAGCCGTCTCTGGGTAATCCGAAGAGAACATTTTACTGTGGGTGTGAAACAAATCACAGGAGCGATTGCTCGTCGGATTGTTCCTTGGGCTCATGTGGGTGATACGTTAGAGAGAGGAGAGCGTTTTGGAATGATTCGCTTTGGATCCCGTACCGATCTTTATCTTCCATTGGAAGCTGAAGTACTTGTCCGGGTAGGAGAAAAAGTCCAGGGTGGAGCAACGGCTGTGGCATCGTTTGGGAGATAGAAGAGAATTAGCCACAAAAGAACACAAAAGAACACAAAAAAACACAAAAAAAAGAAATATGCCGGCGAACTTGATTGATTAGTTCTTTTAAGGTTTAAGCTGCTTTGCAGTTGTTGGTTTATTAAATTGAAGAAGAGCTTCAATTTTTCAACATGATATTTTATCGCTTTTATAATGCGATTACTCAATGGATTTTAATTCCGTTTTGGAAAAAGATTATTGTTAAGATAGAAATTCTTTGTGTTTTTTTGTGTTCTTTTGTGGCTATTCTTCAGTTTCTTTTTTCCTTTTTTGTGGCTATTTTTTAAAGAATAATGAATTCGAACGAACCAAAAATTTATCTTCTTCCTAATCTGATGACAGCAGGGAATCTCTTCTGTGGATTTGCTGCCGTATTAAAAATTATAGAAGCCTCGCTTCTTAATGCTGCAGGGGAACCAGTAGCCATGCGGTATCATATGGCGCTTGCTTTTATTTTAGGGGCATGTCTTTTTGATCTCTTAGATGGGCGCCTAGCTCGTCTTGGTGGGCAAGAGAGTCCTTTTGGGCGAGAATTTGATTCGTTAGCTGATATTGTTTCTTTCGGGCTCGCTCCGGCACTACTTGTTTATCAAATTGTCCTTCAGGACTTTCATAGGACAGGATGGATTATAGCCTTTGTTTATTTGCTCTGTGGGGGATTGCGTTTAGCTCGTTTTAATTGTCTGGCTGCTTCTGCGAAGGAGAAGGGCGAAGAAGGACACCCTTCTTCAGAATTTGTAGGATTTCCCATTCCTGCGGCAGCCGGTCTTATTGCTTCGCTTACCTTATTAATGCTTTGGATTGATGAAGGTCAAAGAACGATAGGTCCTTGGAAATTTGCTTTGCCGCCGATTTTGCTCTTCCTCTCTTTCATGATGTTTAGTCATGTGAAATATCCTAGTTTTAAAGGATTGAATTGGCGTTCTCAGCGATCGATTCCACGCTTTTTTATTATCATTCTCGTGTTGGTCTTTACCGCCTTGAACTATGAGTGGATGCCAGCATTCCTTTTTGTAACATTTTTACTTTATGGGTTTATTCGACCCTTTCTCTCAAAGCCGCTGCGTGATGAGATTGAAGAAGAGGAAAAAGAAGAAGTTTAATTTTTTTCACAGTGAACCTAAACTGAACTGATGAAGAAGAGAAGAAGTTAACCACGAAGAAAACAAGGAATTACACAAAGAGCACGAAAAATAAAAAACAAGTGTGACAGGTTAAATTTTTTCTCTGAATTAAACTTATAACTATTCTTGCCCTGTATAGTTCTTTTATATATAGTGCCATCACTTTTTTAATTATATGTGACTACCAACGTCTATGAAGACGTTGGTAGTGTTTAAAGGTTTACAATTATACCCCAAGCCAATGAATATTCTTCGCTCTCTTAGTATAGTCAGCCTAACTTTTCTAAGCCTTCATAACCTTTTAGCAAAGGATGCTAATAATCAGGTTGAAAATAAAAGATTGGAAAACAGGTTGGAGGAAGCTGAAAAATTAGGATGCGACTCTGCTCCTATCTCCCATCTTCCATCTTCTATCTCCTATTTGGGCGTAACGCATAAATTGATGATGAATCCATCAACGCTTGAAGAGGGAGCCGAAGCGATAGGAGAAGCCCTGGGAGTTTTGGGAAAAAGAGCTGTTAGTGCAAAAGGGCCAGCAGTTGA
>DATEBV010000253.1:0-3624 GCA_035287205.1 Chthoniobacterales bacterium
TGGCGATGGCAAAAGACTTACCAGTAGCTCGAAGCGTCATTTCACTTGGATGGGCACTAAATTCTTTCATCGCTGGTGATACAGGTGATCCGAATTTTTCGCGAGTCATCTTTGAAACGGCATTAACTCGATCGCGTTTTGCCTCCCTGTTGTGAACACAAGGGCTGTCTGCCAGTGCTTTAACTTCTGCAAGCTTTCCTTGTTCTATACGACTATTTTGTTCTCGTACTACTTCTTCTTCACGATTATTCCTATCTTCAATCTTCAATCTTCCATCTCTTCCATCTCTTCCATCTTCCACATTTTCCCTATCTTCCATCTTCCATCTCCTATCTTCCACAATGGCTGCTTCTTGTTCTCTCTTAAATGCTATTACAGCACGAGCAAAATCGGCTGTTTCGCGTGAGACCTGAAGAGACCAAGCAATATTTTCTTTTCCTGCATCTGTAAAACGACCAGGGTATTTTTTTGTCATCTCAAGAGCCAAAATATTACTTTTTTCTACGGCTTCAAAAATTTGTGCAGAGTCTGCCGCTTCAGCACTCGCTTCTGCACAAATTTTTGAAACCGCATAAGCAGAAGCAGAAGCAGAAGTATAAGCAGAAGCATAGGCAGAAGCAGAAGCATCAAGATAAGCAGAAGCAGAAGCAGAAGCATAAGCAGAAGCAGAAACAGAAGCATAAGCATAAGCAGAAGCATAAGCAGAAGTAGAAGCATAAGCAGAAGCATAAGTAGAAGCAAAACAATCAGCAGAAGCATAAGCATAAGCAGAAGCAGAAGCAGAAGCATAAACATAAGCATAAGCAGAAGCAGAAGCAGAAGCATCGCGCATCCTCGCTTCGCTCGGCTGCGCGATGAATGCTTTCATCGCCTCCGAAAAGCAAGGCCAAACCTTATTTCTAATCATCATCATCATCGCATCGGCCCTATCGCGTTTTGCTTCCCAACTATCATTGCAAGGAGTTGCTCCCAGTGCTTTAACCTCAGCAACACCTGCTTTCTCGATCCAATACTCTTTTTGGAATGTGGCTTCTTCACAGCTTAGTGAGAGAGGACTTCTACCTGATTTAATATTTTCAACAATTTCATTCCAATAATTTGAAATTGCCATGGCTGCTGCTTTGGCGTAATTCCATCCGCCCTCACTCTTCGCCCCACGTGCTTTGGCAAAGGCAGCTTCTCCTTCACTCTTCTTTGCTATAATTATTTGTTGTCCTTGCGCGCTAGTTTGGGCTTGGGCTTGAGCTAGAGTTACGGCTTTTGCTTTTTCTGTAGCGGCGGCGGCTTCACGTTCTTGAGCCGCTTTTGCCTCGGCTGCTCGTGTTTGTTCTAGGGCTAAAATTTTCGCTTGAGTTGCCGCGGCAGCTTCTTTATCGGCTTCTACTTTTTTCTTGGCTTCTAATACTTCGCGCTCCCGGGCTAATACGGCAGCCTCTTCGCGTTTTATCTTTTCTTGATTTTTTGCAGCCTCTGCCTCGCGTTGAGATAGTGCCTGCTCACGAGCTAATATTTCCTTTTCTTTAGCGAGATCTTTTTGCTTGGCCAGCAAATTAGCTTCGTTCTCTGCTCTCTTTTTATTCTGCATTTCGAGAGCCTCGCGTTCTCGGGCAATAGCTGCCTCTTTTTTCTGCCGACATTCTTTTACCTCATTCGTCCAATAACTTTTCTTTTTTTCTGCTTTTTTAAGCTCAAGATTATATTTAGAACGTTTTGTTTCGACGATATATCCTTCGTAATGATCTGCTACATGCGCTTGGTGTGTTGTATAAATCCCTATAAGATGGATATAGGCCGCTTCTGCTATTTCTGCCTCTTCCATGGCCTCGCTCCATTCTTTTTCAGATGTTCCCAGCTTAACGGCTTTTTCTCGAGCGGCTGTTGCTGCGACTACCACTTCTTCGGCTTGGGTTTTGGCATTCTCAATCATAGCAGAAAACTCAGACTCAAAAGCGGCAGCTTTCTCTTGAGCCGCGCGCTCTTCTGATAATTTAAACTGGTTGAGAGGTTCAGCAATGGTAAGTTTATTAGCAGCATTGAACTCAACTGCCGTCGCTATCGGTATTGATGGGATTGTGACACTTGGTTCTACTTCTATAATCTTCGATTCAGAAACAGGAGGCTTAGGAAGAGTGAAAGAAACTGAACTATTATTGGAGAAGGAAGTTAAGGAGCGATCTTCTCCGTTAGCAGTTAGAGAAGTATTCGCCGTTGCTGCGTCCAGTGCTTTAGAAGCATTACATTCCATTTCGATGGCCTCGACAAGTTGAGCTTCTGCCTTAACTCGTTGTGCAGTGTTTCTAAATTTGATAGCATTCAGGGTAGCACGAGCTGTTTCTACACGTGCTTCCGCAAGTTTCTCAGCAAGGTCCGCTACCTGCCACTTATAATAAGCTTTATCGGCGTAAGCTTTTCCATGAACGATGGCATTTGCTGAATCAAATTGTTTTTGAGCTTCCGCTGCTGCTTTAGTAGCCTTGGTCAAGGCCCGTTCACAGCGTTCTTTGTCCTCGGTTGCCATGTCTTTAGCGGCTTCCCATTCTTCTTTCTCCTGCGCGATACCTTCAGCAGTTTTGCGGTCCTCAAATGACATCAAGGCAACCTTAGCAAGGCAACTCTGATAGATGTTATTGCAAATCTCATCTTCAAGAAATTGATTTGTCGAGTTTTCTTCACCAGTTTCGTTAGCAACCACGGGTACTGTAGTACCAACGGCTCTTTGACCTGGCACCATAGCACTCGTCGCGGTGGATGAACTGCTCCCACTCGGAGAATATGCTACAGCACTTGTTTTTCCTGAGATCGCTTTTTCCCCAAACACTCCTAATTCTTTACTCAAAGCTTCCGCTTCTTTCTTAAGGACTGAGGGGATCGCTGGATCCATTGCCAGAAGACTGGTTGTATTGAATATGACAATCGAGCTAAGTAAAAATTGGGTAAAGGATTTCATGAGTAAGAGATCTTTGAATTGGGAAAATGAATTAGTTAGAAGTACATTTCTAAAATTGGAAAGGGAAGCCTACCTCAAAAAACTTCTTTTGCCAAATAAAAAATCGTAAGTTAAAACTGACGAATTCGCCCTGAAATACTCCGCATGAATTCGAAGAATAAATTTCACAGTCCATAAATCTCTGATATATTGAAATACCTTTTTAGTGATTAAGTGCTCTTCCCAACAAAAAGCCTCATCCATGAACTTCCCTCTGATAGCCCTCCTTTCCTTTTTAGGTAGCCTTGAACTTGCATTCATTTTGCCGCATAATTGGAGGCTGATTGCTTTTGCTCCAATGATTGTTCCCATCATAGCGCTTTTTATCCCTAAAAAAGAGATCTATGCCAGAATTCTTGGTCTTCCCTCTGTAGCAGAGGACTTCACAAGAGGATGGCTTATTACGGGTTTTACAGGTTCTGGAAAGACCATGGCCTTGACCTATCTTCTCTTCCAAATCTTCAAACGAGTGCCCAACTTTGGAGCGCTCTTCCTTGACCAAAAAGGAGTCTTTTGGGAAATCATCACCAGAATGGCTAAACACTTTGGCCGAGAAAAAGACCTGATTCTCATTCGAACGAGACCACTCCAACATCCAGGTGATCCGAGTACACCTCCATCATGGGAACCAACGCATA
>DATEBV010000254.1:0-4092 GCA_035287205.1 Chthoniobacterales bacterium
TGAACTGGCTTCAGAAATGCCTTCTGAGCTCTACCGCTTAGTGGCTCTAAGCCAGGCGATTAAAGTCATAGAGGATGCAATAGCTTATTCATATTATTTGCCGCATGCGTGGGAGAAATATGACAAAGATGTACAAACAGAAGAGGCGAGAACAGAAGCTACAAGAAGCAAAATTATTTTGTTAGCACAAATTGATACTATCAATAACAATATTCTCAACCTAGAAAAAGCAGCTGATGCTGTTTTAAGACTTTCAGAGCAAAGACACCGTTGTCTTGCTGGTGCTGCTGTAGCAGCAATAACACAAGCAAGCAGGATTAAGATTGCAGAACAGTTTCAAATTGCAGCTAGGGCTGCAGAGGAAGCCATTGCTTCTTATCTTCAATTTGCTCAGAAGATGAGAGAGGGAGATGTTTATGGGGCTTCTTTGTTTCGCAGAAAAGGATTTTATTTAGAGTGCGATGTCCTAAAGAAAAAGTTTAAGGCAGAGGGTAATGCTAGTGGAGATGGCAGCGCGTTAGAGAATTGTTCAGGTGCAGTCCATTGGATTTTTCTTGCTCAGGAGTCATTTAAAAAAGCAGTTCAAGCAAAGAGTGAGGGCCAAGTCGAGATTGTAAAAGCATTTGAACAAGCCGCTCAATATTACTACCAAGGTGCTCAATCCGTATTGAACGGAGATAGAAAAGAGATGTGTTATTTTATTAGTCAGGTTAGGAGTGCTAGCTCTGCAGCAGATGCACTTAAACAAGCAGCTCAAGCAAAGAGTGAGAGCCAACTAGAAGCTGCAAAAGCATTTGAACAAGCTGCTCAATATTACTTTCAAGTAACTCAAATTGCCATTAACGGAGAGTATGAGAAGAGATCGCGTGTTTTGGGAGTAGCTCATATGAGTATCGATATAGCAATGTCATTAAAACAGGCAGCTCAAGCAAAGAGTCAAGGTAATGTAGAAATTGCAACAGTATTTGAAAAAGCAGCTTACTATCAATTTCAGGGAGCTCAAGCTGCTATTAGCGGAGATACCATAAAAGAAAAAAATTTTTCAAATCTATACTTCTATACTATCGCTGCAGCAGAGGCGCTTAAGCAAGCCGCTCAAGCAAGGGGTGAAAGCCAAATAGAAATTGTAAAAGTATTTGAGCAGGTCGCTCAATATTATTTTGAAGCAACTCAAGTCGCTCTTAATGGGGATAGTATGGAGGCATATAATTTTTTTACAGCAGGTAACTGGGCAGGCCATGCAGCAAAATCACTTAAAAAGGCAGTTCAAGCAATGAGTGATGAGAATATACAAGCTGCACAAGATTATGAACAAGAAGTTCACTATTATCTTCGGCGTGCTGAGATCTATGCACAGGAAGGTCAAAAAAGGGGAGATGCTTTTTTACGCGAAATCTATGATGAAGAATTACGGCTGCGCGAAGGCGTTAATGAGCGTAAAAAAATCTAATTTTCATTCGTGATGAGTATATATAAATTTTTTTTATGAAAAATCCATCGAATCGCTTTCTTCTGACCATCTCTATACTACTCACATTTCACTCTGTGACTGTCTTTGCTATGGATCCGCAAGAGGCAACGAATCAGATTACAGGTGACAGGTTGCAGGATAAAAATAGGCTAAAGGCAACGAATCAGGTTACAGGTTGTAGATTGCAGGTTATAGGCAACAATCAGAGTACAGAAAACAATCAGTTCACAAATAGTAATAGTACTAGTAATCAACAACTAGTTCCTTTTCTTACTATGAATCCTGAAGAAATATCTGAAGCTGAGAATGCTTTTGGATTTTCAGAAAGAAAAACAGCACGACTCAAAATACCCATGGAGACAACGATTAGACCTCTTTCAAAACTCGCTTATGTTGATGAAGTGCAAGGAGTCGACGGCGCACAGAAGCTGAGTGTACAGGAGCTACTCGATGGTTTGAGCACCGATGCGACGAAGCAATTTGCAGCAGAAGTAGAGCTTGGGAAGACGTCTACTGCAATAGACTTTCCTATTGAGGGAAGCTCGTCCAGTATATCAAGTGATAAATATTCGATTAATCCATCGGTAGAATGTGCTAACAATATTCTCAACCTAGAAAAAGTGGCCGATTCAACTATAAGACTTTCAGAGCAAAGAAACCGTTGTCTTGTTTTTGCTGCTGCTGCGACAGCTGAAGGAAGAGCCAATATAGCAGTTTCTTTTAATAGTGCAGCTGAGGTTGCCCAAGAAGCCATTGCTTCGTACTCTCAATTTGCTCAGAAGATGAAAGAAGGAGAATCTACTTTAGCCTATCAGTTTCGTGTAAAAGGGTTGTTTTTAGAGTGTAATTGCATAGAGTTAGAATATAGGGCGAAAAATAATTCTGTGCTTAATAAAAAGGAAGGGGAAGTTTTATTTTCTGTTCTACTTACCCAAGTTGATAATGCAAAAAGAGTGCTTGAAGAAGCTGTTCAAGCAAGGACTAATGGTCAAGTAGAAGTTGCAACAATGCTTGAAGAAGCGGTTCAATATAGATTTCAAGCAGTTAAAGCTCTTTCCGATAGTGATATAACAAAAGAAAATTATTTTTCAACAGCATATTCTGATACTATTTCTGCAGCAACGTATTTTAAAGAAGCCGCTCAAGCACGTAGCAATAACCAGGTAGAAGTTGCAGAAACTTATGAACAAGCTGCTCAATACAGTCGTCAAGCAGCTCAAGCAGCTTCTGATCAGGATATAACAAAGGAAAACTATTTTTCAACTGCATCCTTCAATGCTATCTCTGTAGTAACTCATCTTCAAAGAATAACTCAGTATAAATTTCAAGCAGCTCGAGAGGAGGCCGAGGGCAACATAGAGGCTGCAGAAGCATTCCAAAAAGCAGCTCAATATCGTCTTCAAGCTGTTACCGATGGGGATAAGATGAAGGTAAATAATTTTTTAACGGCAGCCTACCATGCGGCCATTGCAGTAGAACCACTGAAAAAAGCAGCTCAGGCAGTAAGTGAAGGTCAAGTAGAAGTATCAGCAGCTTTCAATCAATCGGCTCAATATCACTTTCAATCAGCTGAAGCCATCGTTAATGGAAATAACATAGAGGCTGAAAATTTTTCAACTGCAGCCTTTCATGCTGACAATGAGGCAAAATTACTTCAAAAAGCAGCCCAATCAATCAAGGAGGGCCAAGTAGAAGTTGCAAAAACAGAGGAACAAGCAGCTCAATGTTCACTAAAAGCAGCTCAAGCTGCTGCTAATAAGGATAGGACGAAAGCAGATGATTTTGCAATGGCATCCTCCCATGCAGCCTTTGCAACCGAGCGTCTTAAAGAAGCAGTTCAAATGCGTAGCAATAACCAAGTAGAAGTTGCAGAAATTTATGAAAATGCAGCTCACTATAGCCTTAGAGCAACTCAAGCTGCTGTTGATGGGGATAGAATGAAGGCAAAGAATTTTGCTCTTGCATCTTCCTACACTATTTCTGCGGCAAAGCGTCTTAAAGAAGCAGCTCAAGCACGTGGCAGTAACCAAGTAGAAGTTGCAGAAATTTATGAAAAGGCAGCTCGCTATAGTCTTAAAGCAGCTCAAGCGACTGCTGATGAGGATTATGGGAATGCCAATAGTTTTTTAAGTTTCTCTGCAAATTTTTATTTTTCAGCAAAGTCATTTGAAAAAAAATGTACTCATTAATTTTATGAAAAACCGATCACTGAACTCTCTTTTGACGCTGCCTATATTATTAACCCTTATCCATCCCTCATCTATCCTTGCCATGGATCCGAAAGCAGTGGCAGAAGTAGTAGAAGAAATCATGGAGGGGAGTGAAAAATTCTCTAATGATGAAATTCATCAGGCTCAAGCTGCTAGATTACAGGCTGTAAATAGTGAAATTCAGAATTTCTCTTCCCCCTTATCTCGAACAGTGAATAATTTCGTTGCTCCATCGATTTTTTGCTCTTCATCAACTTTACCAATTTTGAAGAAAAGTTCTTACATAGAGCCTGTCCGAAAGCGGCTCGGATCCTTTGCCCAAGCGGGTTTGAGGGCTAAAAAAATATGGACATAAACAGCAAATTTTGCTGTTATGTCCAAAATTGATATGTTATAATGGGGTATGAACAA
>DATEBV010000255.1:0-10334 GCA_035287205.1 Chthoniobacterales bacterium
CAGTCAAATGACCTCTGCTCTGCTCAACCGCCGGATGCGAGATCCGCATGTCCGGTGGTGTGGAAGGGTCACGGGGCGCAATCCCCGTGACTCCATCCGATTTTAAGAACTCAAGATAAAGAATATTCGCTATCGTGAAAAATAAGAAAGTAGTGAATTGAGATCCTGGAGAAATATAGAGCATCAATAGCTGCAAAACTAATTAGCCAAACTAAGCAATCAAGTTCACTGCTAAGCTTCTTTTTTTTGTGTTTTTTTGTGTTCTTTTGTGGCTATTTTCTTTCTTCCTTTCCTTTCTTCTTCCAACGTTAGCAGTTACCTGCTGGCGTAACCGTAATAGCCTCAGTAATAATTGTAGAAGTCTGTTCGTCCTCTTTTTTAATCTCAAGCTCTACAGGTTTGGCCAAGGGAATATGTGGAGTAATTTTCCAAAAGTAGGTTTGGTAGAGAGGCCAATTGGACAAGATTTCCTGAGCAAATTGGCTTCCTGTCTTAAGATGATGAGTTTTTATTAGTTCCTGAAGGTGTGAGGTGTTCTCTTCAGAGGTAAGACGTAGAGCAGTGACAAGTTGAGGGTTGTACTGCGAAAGGAAATGATCCGTGGCATCAAGGACATAAGCAGTCCCTCCCGTCATTCCTGCGCCAAAATTCTTTCCGGTAGGGCCAAGGACGACCACTGTTCCTCCAGTCATGTATTCACACCCATGGTCGCCAATACCTTCAATAACTGCGGTAGCACCAGAGTTTCGTACGCAGAAGCGTTCGCCTGCGCGGCCATTGGCAAAGAGTTTTCCTTGGATGGCTCCATACATCACGGTATTACCAATAATGCTGTTATCTTTAGCAGAAAACAGAGATCCAGTGCGTGGACGAATGATGATTTCACCACCACTCATCGATTTGCCAACATAGTCGTTTGCTTCGCCTGAAAGAATGATTCGTACGCCGGACGTTAGAAAAGCGCCGAGGCTTTGTCCTGCTGTACCATGGAGGTTCAGAGTAATGGTGCCTTCAGGAAGGCCTTCTTCGCCGTAGCGATAAGCGATTTCACCAGCCACTTTAGTACCTACAGCACGATTCGTATTATCGACTTTATAGGAAAGTGTTATTGGGGTGCCATCGCGGATAGCCTCTTCCGCATCTTGGAGAATGATATCGTCAAGAGGTTGGTCTTGTGCAGAGTCATTCCGATCGCGTGTAGCATAGCGGATTGCTGTAGGATCTTTTGCAACGACATCATAGATCATGCGACTGAGGTCAACTTTATTAGCCTTAGGATGGCCCTCAATATTTTTTTGACGAAGGTATTGCGTGCGTCCGATCATTTCATCAATCGTACGAAAGCCTAGACGTGCCATGATATGACGCACTTCTTCAGCAACTGCATTAAAGAAATTAACAACATTTTCTGGCTTTCCTTTAAATTTTGCGCGGAGGCGTTCATCAAGGGTGGCAACGCCCACAGGGCAGTTATTCAAGTGGCATTGACGTACGTAAACACATCCCATTGCAATAAGGGCTGCTGTTCCAAAATTATATTCTTCAGCACCTAAGAGCGTCGCGTAGACAATGTCTTCGCCGGTGCGCATTCCACCATCGGTACGTAGAGTAACACGATTACGAAGTTGATTAAGGAGCAAGACCTGATGTGCTTCGGTTAAACCAAGTTCCCAAGGACCTCCTGCATGTTTGAGAGAACTAAGAGGGGCTGCTCCTGTGCCACCTTCATGACCACTGATAAGAATAATGTCGGCATGAGCTTTAGCAACACCAGCAGCAATTGTACCAATGCCAGCTTCGGCAACCAGTTTAACACAGATGCGTGCGCGGGGATTAACCTGTTTTAAGTCGTAAATGAGTTGCGCAAGATCTTCAATCGAGTAGATATCGTGATGAGGAGGAGGAGAGATTAAGGTGACTCCAGGGACTGAATGGCGGAGTTTGGCGATATAAAAATTAATTTTCTGACCAGGAAGTTGGCCTCCTTCGCCAGGTTTGGCTCCCTGAGCCATTTTGATTTCAATTTCTTTAGCACTTGCTAAGTAGGCAGCACTAACGCCGAAGCGTCCTGAAGCAATCTGTTTGATGGCGCTATTAGCCCAGTCGCCATTTTCACGGCGTTTGGTACGAGAAAAATCTTCTCCGCCTTCGCCTGAGTTAGATTTGCCTCCAATACGATTCATTGCAATTGCTAAGGTTTCATGAGCTTCAGGACTGAGTGCTCCAAGAGACATACCTGCAGTAGTAAAGCGACGTCGAATTTCTTCAATTGATTCGACTTCTTCGAGTGGTACAGGACCTGAGGATTTGGGCACCAATGTTAAGAGGTTTCGTAAAGAGTGGGGGGTAGAGGTAAGTACCGCATCAACATATGCTTTGTAATCTTCAGGCTTTTGAGTTCGGATAAAAGTGTGAAAATTTTTAATAACTGGAGGCGTGACCGCATGAAGCTCTCCTGCACGGCGGAAACGGTAATAACCAGGATCACTCAGCTTTCCTGCTTCGACGGGAGCATCTTCAGGAGGATGGTACGCAAGTTGATGACGAGCGAGGCTCTCTTCGGCAATTTCTTCGAAGCCGATGCCTTCAATTTGAGAGGAGGTTTCACTAAAGCATCCTTTAATCAATGAAGAACAAAGGCCAATTGCTTCAAAGGTTTGAGCTCCTCGGTAGCTTCCGATAACGGAAATTCCCATTTTAGACATGATTTTGAGTAGACCATTGGAGAGAGCTTTTTTGTAATTGAGAAGAGCTGTGGCAAAGTCGACCTTTATGATTTTTTTTTCATGATCTTGTTCAAGAAGTTCACGAATGGTTTCCAAGGCAAGGTAAGGATTAATAGCGCTGGCGCCATAACCAATGAGGCAGGCTAATTGATGAACATCACGAGCTTCTCCCGTTTCACTAATGAGACTTGCTTTCATCCGTTTGCCGACTCGTGTGAGGTGATGATGCACAGCACCCATGGCAAGGAGTGCAGGAATAGGGAGGAGATCTTTGGAAATACCGCGATCACTTAAAATTAGAAGACGTGCTCCTTGATCAACAGCTTTTTCTGCCTGCTTACAGAGTTCTCGAACTGCTGGTGCTAAAGCTCTTCGGCCAATCGGCCGAAGAGAGGCTGTAGACTGTAGGCTATAGGCTGTAGGTGCCGCTGCTGCGGTAGGGGATGGAAGATGGGAGATGGGAGATGGAAGTCGAGAACTGCTGTTGCTGTCACAATTGGAAGAGTTCTGATGATTCGTTGGAGCATATTCTACCGATGGATTAATCGAATGTTTATCTTGATCTTGGGATTGATCGCAGGCACTCCAAAGTGTGGAAAGAGTCGCGGCTTGATGAACGCCGCCAATATTTTTTAATTGAGCAAGTTCTTCATTAAAGAGAATAGGAGAATCAATAATGATCTGTTCTGCATGCTCAGGTGTTTCGGAAAGAAGATTTCGCTTCCATCCAAGAGCAGTGAGAAGCGACATGACAAGGCGTTCGCGAATCGGATCAATAGGAGGATTTGTAACCTGAGCAAAGAGTTGACTAAAGTAAGTATAGAGCAAACGAGGCCGCAGCGATAACACGGCTAGTGGAGTATCATCACCCATAGAGCCAACGGCTTCAGCACCATCATTAATCATCGGTTTGAAGATCATCTCCAATTCTTCTTTAGTGTAGCCGAAGCAGATCTGTTGTTGAGTGAGCGTTAAGTCATCAAGTTTCTCTAGAGGAGGAGTAAGTTCTTCGGCTGTTAGTGGTTTGATTTTGACCAAATATTTATCAACAAATTGATGATAATCTTTTTGTTGAGCCAGAGAGTTTTTAATTTCAGTGTCACGAAGTAATTTTCCTTGGGCTGTATCGATAGCAATCATTTCTCCTGGACCAAGTCGACCTTTTTCAATGATTGTTGATTGATCAAGATTACTGACACCTATTTCAGAACCAATCACAAAAAGGCCATCTTGGGTAATCTCATAACGTGCAGGGCGTAATCCATTGCGATCAAGGCAAGCTCCTACGGTGACCCCATCGGTAAAGACTAATGCTGCAGGGCCATCCCAGGGCTCGCAGAGGCAGGTGTGATATTCGTAGAATCCAGCAAGCTGAGGAGAGAGTTTTTGACTGGCATCCCATGAGGGAGGAACCAGGAGAGTCATGGCGTGAAGAAGAGAGCGCCCTGACATAGTAAGTACCTCAAGGACATTATCAAGACTCGAAGAATCTGAAGCCCCCGGTTGGATAATTGGTTTGAGTAAGTCAATATCAGGTCCCCAAAAATCAGCTTTGAGTTCTGCTTCGCGGGCGTGAGTCCAATTACGATTACCACGCACTGTATTAATTTCACCATTGTGGGCGAGCATCCGAAAAGGATGAGCTAAGGGCCAAGTTGGAAATGTATTGGTACTATAACGTTGATGATAGACGCAAAGAGCTGTTTCAAAATCGGGATCGCAGAGATCAGGAAAAAATTTTTCTAAAGAAGCTGAAACAAGAAGCCCTTTATAAATGAGCATTCGATGCGAGAAAGATGGAATATAGAAATGATCAATTTTATCAGCGGCTGCGCGATCTTCAATTTCATTGCGGGCAAGAAAAAGGCGCCTCTCATAGTCATCATCACCCATTCCTTCTGGACGACCTACTAGTACCTGCTCAATAGTTGGCATTGTGGAGATGGATTTAGCTCCTAGAATATGAGGATTGACTGGTACAGAACGCCATCCAAAAAGAAAAAGTCCACGTTTTGCTATGACTTCTTCGGTGATAGCCTTAGCACGCGCTTGAGCATAGAGATTCTGATGAGGCAAAAACATCATTCCAATGCCTAGATCGGTATCGCGATAGAGTTGATGGCCTAGTTTTTCGACTTCTTTTCTAAAAATCTTGTAAGGAATTTGTGTTGTAATACCAGCACCATCACCTGTGCAAGCATCAGCATCAAGAGCTCCTCGATGCATAAGGCCGCAAAGAGATCGTAAGGCAATTTTGAGAATTTTATTGGAACGACGTCCATCAATTTGCGCAACCATGCCGACGCCGCAAGCATCGTGTTCCTGTGCAGGATTGTAGAGACTTAAGTGACTTTGGTGATGGGGTAAAGATTGATTCATATGAGGAGAACAAATCATTATTATCAGACTTGAAGGACTGATAATAATGATTCGCTTAAAAAACTTGTGAGCTCAAACTGAACTGAAGTATGTAGTATGTTTAGGTAACTATTAAGGTCCTCGAATTATGATGGGGCTTAGATGTGGGTTCGCAATCTTGACCAAAACATGATTCCATCGCATTAACTGCAGGAAAGGTTTCACTTTCGAGTAGTTTCAAAAAAAAGGATTCTATTGGTTAAGATTCGAGACCCTGACCCCCATCCGATTCAGAAAAATTTCAGTTTAGTTTGAGCTCACTCTAATTTAAACTTTTTCATAAAGTACAAAAGCATTTTAATTTTACCAACAGAATTTTCGCCAACAACCCTTTATTTCGAAGAAATAAAGGGTTGTTGGCGCCACACATAACGACGCATCAGAACCATTAAGGAAGCTGTTAAAGGAACAGCAAGAAGTGCGCCGAGGAGACCTCCTAGAATCATACTCCAACAGAGGACAGATAGAATAACTGTAAGAGGATGAAGTCCAACAGAATGACCAAGAATTTTTGGGGAGACAAAGATGCTGTCAAAATTATTTGCTGCAAAGAAAATGAGAGTAACTAGGATAGGATGCCACCAATCGCCAAACTGAGCTGCAGCGATAAGAACAGCAGGAACCCAACAGATGATAATTCCGGCGTAAGGAATTAATCCTAAGATGCCTACCAAAACACCAATAAGTATCGCAAAATCAAGATGGACAAAAATCATTAATGAAGCAGCAATCATTGCTCCATCAACGAGGCTCACCAGAAGCTGGCCTCGAAAAAAGAAAATGATATAATTATTGATTTCTAACAAGAGGGATACAACTTCATCTTTGAGAGGAGAAGGGCGCAGAGGGAGATAGTTGCTCCAGTTATTTTTAATGTCAGGAGCCTCCAGGAGAAAAAAGAAGAGAAAGATAGGAACAAGAATAAAACTGATAAGATAACCGAAGATTCCTAAAAAACCACCGATACTATTTTTAACAAATTTTCCAAGCGACGCTGCCATGGTCGGTATTTTTTGCTGAATCCATATCATCCCTTCATTGATAAGACTTACACTATAGTCATGAATTCTATCAGGAGAAGTAGGGTCAATACCCTCTTTATGATAGGATGTTACGTCCATGAATTGGGTGATGAAGGAAGAGCTTGTGTTCACGAGATCTTGCACATGCTGGCTGTAAGCAGGGAGGTTTTTAGCAAAGGAGCTTCCTTGACGTTGTACTGCAGGTTCTACCCAGAAGATGATGCCAACAACAAAGAGAATAAAAACAGCAAAAACGGTTATAACGCTAACAGTACGAGGAAGATTTCGGCGACAAAGCCATTCAACAACAGGATTAAGAAGGTAGGAGAGAATGGCTGCGATAGCTACTGGCATAAGCACTGGCTGAAGAAAACTCATTCCTTGAAGGAGCGCCCAAATGATTCCTGCAACAATCAGCGTGGTTGTTAAAGCAGCCAGTGTTGTAAGGCCTGTCCAGCAGACTTTACGTTGAAAGGGAGTAGGCGAGGCGTTCAGATCTTCCTCCTTCGAAGGAGGGATCTGAACCAAATGATCGGACTGCGAAGTGATAGTTTGAATAGAATGCATAATTTTTACAGTGTCGCAGTAAGTTTAAGTAACCCTAATATTTTTCAATAACTTCAACATTAAACTGAAATACTTTAGCCATTTTTTCAAACGTGGTATCAAAAGTTACTAGCGTTGCTTGATGATGTTGACAAATGGTAGCAATGAGTAAATCCATAGCTCCAGTTTGAATTCCTTTATCCCTGCAGCGTTGACCATTGCGTGTTGCCTGATGCCATAATCCTGCTGGTGTTAGAAGCATTGGTATGATAGCTAATATATCTTCTACTCTTTTTCGTGCTTCCTGAGGAATCAGGCGAAGTAGTTCAAAGTGTATAGGCGCGCAGATTGCAACTGATGGGCGAGAAATTATTTCATTAGCCAAGAACCTTAAAGGAGCCTTGGTGGTAGTTCTCAAATGATCTACCCAGATGCAAGAATCAATTATTTGGTCCATATATTAGCTTTTCTCTCAGCAGCTCTAGTAATTCTCCAATCAGGAAAATCGACACGTAATTTTCCATCCATCACTTGATTGCAATATTCTTGGCGGAGATGGAGCATGATGGATGATTCGACAAGTTTCGCAATAGCAGGCCCTTTTTTTCGTTCGCCAGAAAAGCGAAGAATATCAGACAATGAGCTTTCAGGAATATCAACAGTTATTTTCATACAATAATGCTATAATAATCCTATTAATATTCAACATTTTTCATATATTGTAGGATAAAATAAGCTATGCGTACTGCAATTGACATTGATTTTTCGCTTAGCCTAGTTGGCAAAATTTATTTAGGTGTTTAGGATCTTTTACTGAAGCGATTTCAAAAGCAAAAATTAAGAGTGAATAAAAAATCCCGCTTCACTTTTTAACCTTGTCACGAAGTGACCAAAAATCAACTTAAACTTATAGCTTAACCTAACTATTAGTCCTGTTGGTCGAATAGTTACGAAATAAGGGAGGCAGGCTTATTAAAGAAAAATTTGAAACATTGAAATTAAAGCCTGATGATTTGGACTCATTGTCTCGTGTGGATCCCATCAAAATAGAAATAAGAAAAATTAACGCTATGGCACTAAAATACCGAAATACCGGGACCCCTATTTGACGAGATTTTTATTGAATATTATCGTTCGTCTTGATTTTTTATATATTATAGAATAATAAAATAACCTATGCGTACTACAATTGACATTGATCTAGAGCTTTTGACAAAAGCAAGAGCTTTTGCATTAAAAGAGCAGTGCACCTTTCAATCACTCATTACAGAAGGATTAAGTTATGTTTTGCAATCAAAATTAGTCAAAAAAAATTCTCAGCCTCCTTCTCATATACATCTAACCACCTCTTCAGTAGTGGGAGGGCTTCGTAGTAAGGTTAACCTTAATTCCAATGCAGCACTACGGGATTTAATGGATTTAAGGTAAAATGGAAAGTCCCGATGTTAATATTTTGGTTAATGCTTTTCGCAAGGATTCAGAATCACATGCTCTATGTTATAACTGGTTAGAGAATAAAATAAATGGTTCAGCAATTTTGGCGATTAGCCCGCTTGTACTTTCAGGATATCTTCGTATTGTTACCCATCCCAAAATTTTTACCAATCCTAGTTCTTTAAAAGAAGCGATGGCATTTTGCGAAATTATTCGATCTTCTCCATCGTCAGTTATGATCGAGCCTGGAGAACATCATTGGGAAATTTTTTATAATCTTTGTCAAAAATACAATCCTCAAGGAAATCAAATTCCTGATGTATGGCTAGCAGCGTTAGCTGTTGAGCATAATTGTCATTGGATAACTCTTGATCAGGAGTTTTCTCGATATTCTGGACTTCGTGTTGCATTACCAAGATAATTTATAATTTTAGTAAAAATTGGGAAAAAGCAAGAGCTCAAGTTCAGAAAGTTCATGCTCGTATCGCTAATGCCCGCCGCGACTTCCTTCAAAAAGTCACTACTATGATCAGCAAAAACCACGCGATCATTTGTATTATCTCATTGGGAGAATTAGCCATACAACGTTTAAATGAATTGCCGCAGGCAAGAAAATAAACTCGTTACCCTTTACTCGTTACATGTCTGTAGCTAAGCCAGGTACCAAGTGAAAATGAAAATCTATTTTCAAAATTGGTTCACTTTCTTGACTCTATGTAGAGATGTTATGATGTCTAATAGGTTTTTTGCTTTTTTTAAAAAATTCCTTGACAATTTTTAAGTTTGTGAATAAAAATCAAGCCAATAAAATTTGAATTTGTTGATCTCTCAAGCTTAGTCAAGCTGACCTTTTAACCTTGGTTATCTAACCATCAACTCCATAAGGGAAAGTTGAATGGTTACACCATGGTTAGTTACCTGAATTCTAAAATATGAAGCCATTTTTCTCTCTCGGCATAGTAGGATTAATATTCCTAGTTTCTAGTGGTCTCCATGCGCAAAGAGAAAGTCAGGTTACAGGTAGCAATCAAACTGCAGATACTATCAAGGTAAGATCTAAAGTGATAGCACTACCATCGGGAGGACGTTCTTTTCAGCCTGATCAGCAAGCTGAAATTACTACCAACTACGAACTGCCAATCGCCAACTGTGACAACTTAGGTAAAGACCTGAGTGATCACTTAATGATGAATCCTGCAATGGTGGAAGAATCAGAAGAAGCTATTGAACAATTTATCCTTGGGAAAACGAGATCTGCTCTACCTGTTAAGAGACAAAATTACTCAGAAAATACAGCAAGAGAGCAAGTTGCTGAAAATCAGCAATTTACCCCCCCCCTCCCCCCCGCTTCTCAGCCTCTATTAGGCGATAAAGCAACAAGTTCTTTTACTAATTCTAGACAGCAAGAGGCAGTTTTCACTAGAGTATCTTCTTCTCCTTTTTCTCATGAGCAAGACGAAGAGAAAGAGTTTTTTTCTTCTCATGCTGATATTAGTCCTGCTGAAAAAGTACTTGCTTCCAGCAATGATTTAGCGGAAGTTGAGCAACCATCGGAAGAAAATAGCGGTATCTTTTCTGCTCTCACTGGCTATTTTTCTAGAGCGGTTGAGTTGGCAAAGACAACAGCTGACAGCCTCTATTTATGCCCACCTGAAGCCGCGGATGATTGTGCCGCTTCAGAATCTGATGCTTCACAGCAATTAGCGTTAGAGGGTGAAGCAGTGCGAGCAATAGAAGAAGAATTACCATCAGAAGAGATGAAAGATTCTACTTTAGGAAGTCAGGTAAAGGAGTCCAAAGCGAACCAGCAATCAAATAGTTCTGGTGGCTCTTATATTAAACGAGCTGTTAAGGCTCTTGCTAGTTACCTAGCCTGTTCTTCTTTATCAAATGGTGCAGAGTTTAGTAGTTGGGCTTCTCAAGCCTCACCACAATCTTTGTTAACAACACTCTCTTCTCCGAGTGTACTAGGTTTAGGGGCTCTGTTTTCTATGTTACCACATGCTCACGCGGCCAATGAATCTTTTGCTATTTATAGTAGTCTTAATGATGATTTTATTCATCCCACTTCACTAATTGCTAATACTGATGGTTCCCATATTATTGGAGGATATATTCCTAATCCTAACTCATTTTTAGGAAACAGCTTACTTGGGAAACTTGATGCTAATGGACAAAAAGAGTGGTT
>DATEBV010000256.1:0-20786 GCA_035287205.1 Chthoniobacterales bacterium
TATTTTGCTAGCAATTCATCGAGAATTTCGTCTCCAGGTTGATATTGTCCATTGCGGGGTTTCTTATTTTTTTGTTGTATTGGTGTAGTCATATTTTAATATGTCATCGTTTGACCAAAACACAAAATTTCTGACACGCTCGCAGTTAATGGAAAAACTTCTTGTAGTTCCATGCTCTCTCTCAGTAATATTCAACTCTTTAACCTTTCAACTTTTAAATACTACTAAGGTTCTACCTTGTAGTTACAGTATTTGATAAATAAAAACTATGAAAACGAGCTTTAGTATATTTTTAATATTTCTTTCACTCTTATTTAGTAGTCTAAGCAGTCTCTTTGCTCAGATGAATTCTGAAGAGATAAACAAAGCCGAAGAAGCGCTTGGATTTTCAAGCAGGCTTTCTTTTCCCTCTAATACATCAATTCTCACTACTGCTCAAAGAGTTTCATCGATCGAGGGTGAAAATTCAATAAACGCTGTAGTTGCTGAACAAAAAAATGCAATAGAAAATAGTGCTAAAATTCTCACTCAAGCAGATAGCTCTAACTGCAATGTGGCAAAAGGTAAGGTTTCTAATTTTCAGGAAAATATAAAAACTGATGATGGTGAAAATATTCTTGATGTGATTGGAAATGGTAAAAATATTAATCTGAAATCTTGTGCCGAACAGCAACAGATGAATGGAATGAGCAATGAAATGAAGAAAAAGGCACTATCACTATGCTGTGATAAATGGCTTGTAGAGACACAACCTTCTAAAATTTTATTAGATTATGAACTTCTTAAAGAAGATGAAAATTATTCACTTGTTAAAACTTTTGAGGAATATTGGAATAAAGTTGCAAAGGCTCATGAGTTGGGAAATGATTCTTTAGCATTATCTTGGATTCAAATAGCTAAAGACATTCAACAAGCTCTTGAAGATAGTATTAAAAAGGTTCAAGCTTCTAAAAATGAAGAGAATGCTTCTAGAGATACAGAATATCCTTGGACTAATATTACCATTGCAAGGCAGAAATGGGATGAGGTTTCAGAAAGGTATTCCGAAGCAATAGCATCTCTGGAACTTGAAGAACTGTTACATTGGGAAGAGGTAACAAAGACTATGAATAATAGTATTAAAAGGGTTGAATCTTGGCATCATACTGCTGTTGCAAGTCGACAATTGGCTGAGTATAGAAAAAAATATATTGAGGCAGAAGAATCGCATGAAGTTCCAGAAATTATAAAATATTGGAAACAGATAGTAGAAATATCACAATCTTTTGCTGACTATTGTAGGCAAGCTGCAGAAGCTCTTACTTCAGGAAAAGAACAAGAGTATCATAATTTGGAGCAAACTGCCAAATTTCTAAAAGAGAATATTAGTCAATTAGTAAATGCTGTTAATTCCTTAAAGGACTCAATCGATGCAATTGCAGAGGGAGAACTTGAGATGTCAATATTCTGGAGAAAAATAGCTACTCAATGGATACAATCTGTTGAATATAACAAGCAAATACTAAATCCTGGTTTAAACCTAGAAACGGGAATAGAGACTGGCGATCTTTCGCAATATACTTTGCCCCAAAATGTTCTTTCCGACCTATCCCACGTACGAACACCGAAGCGCCATGGCGAGCCAGGGCTCAAGGTATGCCACGGCTCCGTAAAAACCATTTTGGAACAAACTCCTTACGAAATCTCATCCAGTTCTATTTCCGTTTCTAGGTTAAATAAAAATTTTACGTGCAGAAATCTTTTTTTCCAAAGAGAGCATTATATGTCATGTCATTTTAGTCAATTAAAAAGCGCTTCTTTTGCTCTCAAAAAATCTATTGAGGCTAGGAAGTTAAATGAGAAAGAGCTTGTAGAATTATGGTTTAAGATAGCTAGGCAACATGAAGAATCTGCAGAGTATTTTTATAAAACAGTAGACGATCTTGGTAATGGAGCTAATACAGCAGCAACTAATGCTAAAAAAGCAGCTTATAATGTAATACGTAGCGTTGAACAATTAGAAACAGCTTCTATCTCGTTAGGAAAAGCTATTAGAGCTGAAAGGTGGAAGCAGGAAGAATTTGCTGCTATCCTCTTTAAAATAACAAAGCAACGCGAAGAATCTGCAGGGTATTATATTCAAGCAGCATGTTTTCAGGTAAATGAAAATAATGATTGTAATTATTTTAATAAGGCTGCTAAATCTGCTGAACTAAGTGCTGATCAATTTAAAAATGTTTTTACTGCTTTGGAAAAAGCTATTCCAGCTAAAGAAGCAAATCAAGAACAACTTGCAGAACGGTGGTTCCAAACGGTCAAGCAATATGAAGAATCCGCCGAATATTATCGACGAAGTGCAGAAGCCTATGCTATAGGCAATAAAGAAGAAGGAGATCGTTTAGGAGGGAATTCTAGCAATGAGGAAGGTCTTGCTTATGTAGCAATGAAAGAAGCGAATATATTAAAAGAACAAGCAGAAGAATTTGAAAAGCAGAACCATTAAGAGCAGGATTAACCACAGAAGAAACACAAAAGAAGAACTAAAGAGTAAAGAATCTCGAGCTTTAAGTGATAAGTAATTGCAACGTACATATAAATAAAAACTATGAAAAATAAACTTAGTATCTTTTTAATATTCCTTTTATTCTTATTTAGTAATTCAAGCAGCCTGTTTGCTCAGATGAATCCTGAAGAGATAAAAAAAGTTGAAGATGCTTTGAAACTTTCAAGAGAATATTTTTCTTTAGGAACTACGGATCTCATTACTAATGAAGGAAATGTTCCATCTGGAGGGAGGCAGTCAATAAGTACAGCAATAGAAGAAAAGAGAAGTGTTGAAGAAAATTCTGCTAAGACTCCTTCTTCTGAGTTTGCTGAAAGTATAACAAGTTTCGTTGTGCCAGAGGTTAAAGCATCGAGCTCGTTTATACTCAATTCTCCCGTGGAGATACCTTTACCAGTTGATTCAAAGGACTTTCAATCATTGGTATCTTGTGTACCTCCGACTCCTGTTCCTTCATCAGTCATAGCAAACTTGAAGGAAGATCTCAAAATAAGCGATGAAAAAGATGCATTACAAGAACAGCAGAAAGAGCCTTTAACCTTGGAAAGCAAATTATTAGTTCAAATAGCACAAAAAAATATTGCAAGACTAACAGGGCAAATAGAAGAAGCAAAGCAAAAACTTGAAGTGGTAGAACAAGGGTATTGTGGAATAAGCTATTTAGATTTAGTTCGTTATAATTATAATCTTTGGGAAAGCTTTATAGTAATATTAGAAAGGTCTCGAGATAGTTGGAAGAAAGTTACTGAATTAGTTGAGCAAGGAAAAGTAGAAAAAGCTTCTCTTTGGAGAAAAGTGGCTGAAGAATCCGAAATTTCTGTAGAAGGAATAAGACAAGCTGTTCAAGTTTACATTTCTGGGAGTACAGAAGAGGCGAAACAGTTAGAAGATGAGGCATGGAGTGATTACTATTCATTAAGAGCTTCTACAATGGCACTGAAAAAAGAAGAGGCACTAGAGAAAGCAGATCAGATGCAAGGTGAAAGGAGAGATTTTTGGAGATCTTGTCTAACTTCCCAATATGAAAAACCTGCTAATTATATACAATATCCTTGCTATGCAAGTTGCTTCTATGAAGAGGAAAGGTTAGAATGTCAGCATTTGGAAGTGGCAGTAGAGTCTCTATGTTATCAAGGAGACTATCTAGTAAAAGCGTGTGAAGCAGAAAAAGATGGCAAAGAAGCTCTCTCAGAATGCTATAAAAAAGCTTCCTTTATATCAGGAAAGGCAGCAGTACAGTTTAGCACAGCAGCTGAAGAAAGTAAAAATTCAGGAAAGGCATGTAGAAAAGATGTGGGAAAATCTTTCCAGGCTATGGCTGATTACCTAGTAAAAGCAAGTGAAGCAGAGGAAATAGGCAAAGTAGGCCTTGCTGCTGGCTATCGAGAGGCTGCAGCAACCTTTGAGCGTGCTGTAGAGGTACATGGAAAGTTATCTCTTGCCTCTTATACGGAATCTCATGATAGTTTGCATAATGAAGGTTGTAGTCTCAATGCTAAGGCAGAGTGCCAAGCAAAGGCAATTGAAGCAGAAGAAGTAGGCAAAGTAGTCCTTGCTACTGGCTATCGAGAGGCCGCCGCGACATTAGAGCGTGCGGTAGAGCAGTACCAACAATCAGCTTTAGCCTTTGCTTCAGAAAAAAATAGTGAGGGTATTAATTATGAAAAAATAGGAGTATCTCTTGATAGACAGAGTGGTTATCAGGTAATGGCAGTAGAAAAGAAAGAAAAAGAAAAATCTCAAGAAAATTTTATTAACAAAAATAATATGACTTTAGATACAACAGGAGTTAATGATAACTTTAATAAAGAAGGTCCTAATAGGAAAAGAATGAATAATTTAACAACAATGCAAGCATTATTCCTATGTTGTGAGAAATGGCTTGCAGAAACAGGAGTAACTTCAGAATCAAATCAATTCCTATCAGATTATGTGATGGATGTTGTACAACGCGGAGCAAATTATAAACTCGTAAGTGCTTTTGAAGAATATAGAAATAACGCTATAAGAGCTCATGCAATAGGAGATGATTCGCAAGCACTTGGTTGGATTCAAATAGCAGAAGACATGCAACAAGTTATTAAGGACAGCATTGAGTATGAAGAAAACGATTGGAAAAATCCTGTTAAAGCAATGCAGACAATGATTGAATATAGAAAAAAATATATTATAACACCCATAGTTTCTCAAACTCCAGAAATTATGAAAGAGTGGAAGAAAATAATAGATGAATCTCAGTCTGTAGCTGATTATCATAGAAAATATAAAGAAGCATCTTCTTTAAGGGAAGTAAAAAAATATTCTTTAGAAAGTGAACAAGAATGCGAGCGTTTTAATAAAGCAGCCAAATATATGTATTGGAGTGTTAATGGAAGAGAGAAAATTATTAGACTCTTATCTCAAAAATCAATGTCTACATTCGCTCAAGAACAACCTGAAATCTCAATATATTGGAGAAAAGCTCTCGAACAATATCAAGAATCTGTTGGTTATTATTCTCAAGTAGCAAATAGTTGGCTAGAAGGAAATACTACTAATGCTTGTCGTTTTGAAGAGCTTGCTAGCTTTGCTTCAGATACTGCTCATCAATTAGAAATAGTCGTCTTTGGACTGAAGAAAGCTATTAACATTAGGCAAGGAAATAATGCAGAAGTAGAAGCCTTATGGATGGAAACTATCAAGTTATATCAAAAGATTTTCGAATACTATCCACGAATACTAAATAAGGTGATGACAAAAGATACTACGGATTCCCATTATTTTTTAAGCGAAAGTGACTCTGTTAAAAACGCTGCAGGGCAATTAGACTTAGCATTTTCAATATTGGAGAAAATTACTAATATTATAACAATAAATCCTGAAAAAACGATAGCTCTATGGCTTCAAGCCGTTAAACGATGTCATCAATCTTATAAGTATTATAGCAAACTTGTAGAAGCAAAATTAGATAAGAATGAGATTATTTATTTAAAGTGCTTGGACGCAGCTGAGGCTTTTTCAAAGAGTGCAAAACAGTTAGATTCTCAAGCAGATCAATTAAACTTGATTGAGGAGACTTTCAAAAAAGCAACAACTGCAGAAGCTGAGGGCAAGCAATATGCAGCAGCCCTGTGGCGAAAAAAAGCTGAATCTTATCAAGAAGAGTATCAACGTAAGGATGCTCAAAAATAACCATTTCTCAACCTCTTCTGATGAAAGTAATGAGCAAAAGTTTAGGAGATAAAATGTAAGAGTCCCAGAAAAACTTTGTCCTCAACCACTAAATATTTAAACAATTAAACACTACCAACGTTTTAATAGACGTTGGTAGTTACAAAAACTATGAAAACTAACCTTAGTATATTTTTAATATTTCTTTCACTTTTATTTAGTAGTCTAAGCAGCCTCTTTGCTCAGATGAATGCTGGGATCATGGGAATTGAAGAAAACGTAGCTAATTTATTAACTACAAGAAATAGTGAGGTCGCGGCTATTGCTCATAGTCCTCAAGAAAGTGGAGTTCTAATAAATACTGAAGCTCTTCATGAAGGCCAAGAAAAGATTTTAGAACCTGCCTTCAAAGTCCCTGCTCAAGGAGTCGACGGCATAACAGAGGCATTTGCAGCTGAAGGTCACTTTGAAGGTAGAGTCTCAGTAATAGCAAGTCAAATAGAAGAAGCCAAGCAAGCATCTAAAGAAAGACTTGGAGGAGAAAACTCCTATCTTTGGGATAGCATTGCTACCAAGCTAGAACAAGCCCAAGACAGTTGGAATAAAGTTAATGAGTTGCTTGATCAAGGGAAACAGGAAAGAGCCTCTCTGTGGAAAAAAGCGGCTGAAGAATCAGAAGTCTCAGCAGAAGGACTTAGGAAAGCCGTTCAAGCTTATATTTCAGGAGAGAAAAAGACTGCTGAACAATTAGAAAAAGAAACTTGGGGTGGATATTATTTATCGGATACTTCTACTTGGTTACTGAAACTAGAAGAGGCACGAGAAAAGGCGGATCAAATGCAAGGGGAAGATGAAGAGTTTTGGAGGAATCTAGCAAAGCAATATCAAGTTGCTATTGATTATGAAAGGAAAGCTTTAGAAGCGCATGATTTAGGAAAAGAAGATAAAGGAAGTAGTTGGGCTTGGGCAGGTAGATCTATACACTCCAGTGTAGAGTACCAGATAAAAGCATATGAATGGAGAAACTCTCCAAAAACTACTCTTGCAGATAGTTACAGAAAGGCTGCATCACTGTCAGAATATGCAGCATTTATGTTTAAACAGTCACTTTTACCTCTTGGAGTTGGAATATATTATGGTAAAAATTGTGTTCTGGAAGGAGAATGTCTCCTCTTGCAGGTGAAATACCAAGCAAAAGCATGTGAAGCGGAAGAAGCAATAAATAGAAGTATGTCTGTTGCCTACAAAAATGCTGTAGCAACATTAGAACGTACAACAGATCTGTGGAAACAAACAATTGACAATATAGGAATAGAAGCAAGGCAAGAGTTTGATGGAGGTTGGTATGGTATGTTAGCTAACGAGCAATTAAAAAAACAAGTAGACTATCAAATAAAAGCGATTGAAGCTAGAGAGGCAGGGAAAGAAGAGCTTATGGATAGATATAGAAAAATAATAGAAACATCACAAAAGGCTTCAGAGTATTTTTTGCGAGCTTCTGAAAATCAATCTCCTAGAAGCAACGAATGCCAAAGTATAGGCTGGTACCTTCGATCAAAGGTTGACAAGCAGGTGAATACTATTGAAAAAACGCAAGGGAAAAAATTAGAAAAAAATAACATTATATATTCTTATCTTGTTGAAGATGATAATGATATTAATATAAATTTTCTACTCAAGGAGCAAAGAATAAATATTTCTAAGAAAAACAAAGAGATGTCCTTATATTGTAAAAAATGGATTACAGAGACAGGATTGATTTCAGCACCAGAAGCAATTCTAGGAGATTACGTGATAAAACCAATTCTATCAGACTATGTGATGGATATCCTAAAACGTAAGGCAGATTATAGGCTAGTTGAAGCTTTTGAAAAATATCGAAGTTATGTGATTAAAGCCCATGATGGAGAAAATGATTCCTTAGCTCTTGCTTGGATTCAACTTGCTGAAGATATACAGCAAACTATTGAGGAAAGTATTAAGAAAAATAAGATTTCAGGAACCCCAAAACTGTTAAAAGCTTGGGAGGACGTTATTGAATCAGAGCTGAAGATGGCCGAATATAGAAGTCACTACATGAAATTATCTCTTCTTTTTCAGAACTCTTCTTTACAATTACCTTCAATAGGGCAGTCATCATCCGCGTCGGTGATCGAAGAATCAAATAGTTTGCGCCTGTTTAACAGGTCTGTGCCATCAGCTCCTTATTCTTCATTAGCCACAGAGACTTTAAAGGCAGGCTTTCAAAATTCAGATGTTATTAATGGAAGGAAAAAAATAGTCGAAGAATTTTATGTTATTACTGACTATTATAGAAAAGCTGCAGAAGCCTGTGCTTTAAACAACGAGCAAGAGTACAATCGCTTCAAGAGTGCTGCTGATGCTATGAAAGAGAGCGTTAAGAAGTTAGAAGCGGCTATTACTGCAGTTGAAAAATCACTTTCTACTTCTGATCAACCTGAAATATCAACACTTTGGAGAAAGGTAGTCGAGCAATATGAGATTTATGCAGAGTGTGATGTTAAGGTTGCTGAAGCAGAGCTTGCAGGCAATGTAGAAGAGGTTGTGAGGTTAAAAGAGGCAGCCAGTGTTTCAGAAATAGCAGCAAAGGAAGCCATGACGGCAGCAGAAAATGTAGTCAAAGGAATTGAAAGTAACTCTGAATCACTCGTCAACGAAAGTAATAAGTAATTACAGTATTTGATAAATAAAAACTATGAAAACGAGCTTTAGTATATTTTTAATATTTCTTTCACTCGTATTTAGTAATTCAAGCAGCTTGTTTGCTCAGATGAATCCTGAAGAGATAAACAAAGCCGAAGAAGCGCTTGGATTTTCAGGCAGGCTTTCTTTTCCCTCTAATACATCAATTCTCACTACTGCTCAAAGAGTTTCATCGATCGAGGGAGAGAGCTCAATAAGCGCTTTAGTTGCTGAACAAGAAGATATTCCAGAAAATAGTATTAAAATTGTCACTCAAGAAGATAGTTTTAACTGCAATGTGTTAGAAGGTAATAATTCTGATTTCCAGGGGAATATAAAAAGTGATGATAGTGAAAATATTCTCAGTGTGATTGAACCGGATAAAAACTTTAATCTGAAATCTTGTGTCGGAAAACAAAAAATGAATGGAAGAAATAATGAAATAAAGAAAAAGGCACTTTCAATATGCTGTCAGAAATGGCTAACAGAAACACTTCCTCCTCAAATCTTATCAGATTATAATATGAGTTTTTGCAAATATACTGAAGATCATAAATTAGATTATTCACTTATTAAAACTTTTGAAGAATATTGGAATAAAATTGCAAAAGCTCATGATTTGGGAAATGATCTTTTAGCGCTTTCTTTGATTCAAGTAGCTGAGGACGTTTGGCAAGCTATTAAAGATAGCATTGAATTACCTAAAGTTTTCAAGGATGAAGATATGCCATTATATTGCATTTTACCTTCATGGAGAAGTGGTTGTTATGATATTAATAAACTAGCCAAGTATAGAGAAAAATATATCCTAGCAAAAGATTCTTCTCAAGTTCCAGAAATCGTAAGTAATTGTAAAAAAATAATAGAGAAATTGCGTTCTTCTATTAAATATAAAAGAAACTATATAGAACACGAAAAAATAAAACTTCTATTTAAATCACTATTAGAAGATGATTATAATTTTATGACAAGTATGCTTACAGAAGTACTTCAACTAGAAGATAAGCCATTAGCATTTGCTTTAATTCAAAAGATAAAAGAGATACAACAATGTATTGGAGATATGATTCAAGAATCTGAGAATAAAGAGATTGGTTGTTTGGATGATTACTATTTTAAGAAAAGCTATTGTTTGCGAGTATGTAAAGAACAATATACTCAAGTAAAAAAATCTTCTCAGTCTTCAGAAATTATTGATAATTGGAAAAAAATAATAGAAAAATTAAATTTTAGCGATAAATATTGCGGCCAACTTAGAAAAATAGTACAAGAATATGACCTTGAAGATAGAGGATTATCAGTTTTTAGTTATTTTGATGATTCAGAATTTATGCCAACTAGTGATAGAATTTTGGTTGATATTATGCATTTAGAATGTATTATTGGATGTTTTGAAAAATCAAATAATGCAGTAGCAAAAGGAGAACTAGAGGTAGCAGAGCTCTGGCAAAAACTAGCTGAATCCTGCCAAAAATCTATTGAAATAACAGAACGGTGTGAACTGTATTATTCAGAAAAAGAAGCTAAAAAGCTTCATGAACTTGAAATATATCATTCTTGTAGTTCTTTACGTGCAAGTAGCGATCAATTGGAAAATTCTTCTACTGAATTAGAAAAAGTTATTGAATCGCAGAGGAAGCTTCGTGGGCTTGAAATATATCATTCTTATAGTCCTCTACGTTCAAGTGCTAATCAACTAAAAAATGCTTCTAATGCATTAGAAAAAGTTATTGAAGCAAAGAAAATAAACAAGGGTGAGCTTGGAGAATTATGGCTTAAAACTGTTAAACAATATGAAGAATCTGCTCAATATTATCAACAAAGTGCAGAAGCTTATCTTTTAGGAAATGAAGAAGAGGGAAATCGTTTGGGCACTGGTCGTAATGATCAAGAGGGTCTTGGTTATGTAGCCGAAAAGGTAGCAGATTCACTAAAGAAGCAAGCAGAAGTATTTGAAAAGAGTTGTGATTATTAAAGTAATTAAATATAACAGAAATTAGCCGATCGGAAAAATAAAGAGTAAAGAGTAAAGGGTAACGAGTAAGAGGCGAGAGAAGTGCTCTTCAGTTTAAGTTATAAATTTAAGTTGATATTTGTCATTTAGTGATAAGAGAAAAAACAAAAAAATTAACCACAAAAAGACGACCAGAAAGTAACGAGTTTAAGCATAATTTACTAAATCAACCCTTCAACCTTTCAACAGTTGGGTTAGCAACGTTCAACAAGTTTGGGTCCTCTCTCCGAAGGAGGGGGGGCTGAATTCTTAATACCAAACCAATATGAAAAAACTAATTTATTTTTTAACTATTTTATTCAGTACTCATTATCTCTTGGCACAAAATGATAATAGGCTGAAGGCAATAAATCAGGTGACAGGTGACAGGTTACAGGTTGTAGGTAGCAATCAGAAAACAGCCTGCACGGAGCAGGATAACAATAGGCTAAAGGAAACTGAAAAGCAGACAACAGACAACAGAGAAGCAGAATTAGCATCAGGAAATCAGATTGAGCATCGAGTTGTACCCACTACGAACCACGAACTACGAACTACGAACTGTGGCAATTCAGCTGGAAGCTTGAATTATCACTTGATTGGGCAAGGAGCTAAATTTACTACGAACGACGAACGCCGAACTACGAACTGTGACAATCAAGATGTTAACCTTGATTGTTACTTAATGATGAATCCTGAAGAGATAAACAAAGCCGAAGAAGCGTTTGGATTTACAAGAATGGATGTCCTTCCTTATAGAAGTACAACTCTTAGTACTATTGAAGGAAGTATGTCAACTGAAGGAGAAACTTCAATAAGTGCTGTGATTTCTGAACAAGAAGATGTAATAGAAAATAATGCTAAAAGTACTGAAGATGGAAATATGGTTAGTTATAAATTCCTAGAAGAGGATTTTATTAATGTTGAAGAAAAAATTTTAGAATTAAAAAATCAAATAGAAGAGATCGAGCATGTTCGTTTAAGAGAATACATAAGTGAGCAATCTTATTGTCGGGATTGTATTATTGCAAAATTGGAGCAATCCATAGATAGTTGGAAGAGATTTAATGAGCTGCTGAGTCAAGGAAATGAAGAGAGAGCTTCCCAATGGAAAAAGGTAGCAGAAGAATCAGAGGTTGCAGCAAAGAGTGTAAGGAACCTTGTTATGAATTGCTTGTATTTGAGGCAATCAGAAGATGGGCAGTTCCGAAAAGGAGGGTGGAATTCTTACTATTTATCAGATTTATCTACTTGGGAATTAAAATCGAAAGAAGCATTTGAAAGAGCAAATGAAGATCAAGATGAAAAGAAAGATTTCTGGAGAGATCTAGCAACGCAATATCAGGAAGCTGCTGAATATGAAAGAAAAGCTTCCGAGATGCATAATTTAAGAAGAGAAAACGAAGAGAATGCTTATGCCAGGATTGGCAGGTGTCTTTATTCAATTGCTAATAGAAAATTTAAAGCTATGAGAGCTAGAGAATTAGGAAAAAATGAACTTATAGTAAGATGTCAAGAAGCAGGAGAAACTTTTCGAAAAGCAGCAGAGCAGTGGAAACTATCAGTAGAGAAACAAATTGAAGGAAAAGAAGATGAAAGCAATATTTTAGGAGAAATTGGTAAATTTCTTCAAGAGAAAGGAGATTGCCAAGTAAAAGCAATAGAAACGAAGAAAACAGACTCATGGACAGCTAGAATTTATTTAGGAGATATAGAAAGGTTACAAAAGATAGTAGAGATATTACAATAAGCATTAGAGCAATGCAGGCTTGCTACATCATATCAAGCAAAAGCAATAAAAGACCAAGAGGCAGGAAAGATAGAACTTGCAGTAGGTTATCAAGAAGCCGCAGTTACATTACAACATGCTATAAGTCAGTATAGAAAATCAGTTCAAGCATATGTTAAAATGAATGCATTTGAGGGAGATTGTTTAAACTTAGAAGGAAAATCTCTTCAAAAAAAAGCTGCTTATCAAATAGAAATAGTAGAAATGAAAGAATTAGAACATATCGATCTTGTAGTAGATTATCAAAATGTGATACTTGAATTACAAGAAGTTACAGATCGATATAAAAAAGCATTTTTGGCATTTATTGAAGGGCGTGATTGGCGAAATGTATACATTAGAGACAGAAAGGAAGAGGAAAGTAAAAGCTGGCACGAAGCAGCTAAGTCTCTTTGGTTAAAAATAGACTATCGAGAAAAAACAATAAGAGCAGAGAAAGCAGGAAAAGAAGAACTTGTAACGGGTTATCAGGAAGTGGTACAAGTGATGCAGGAAGCAGCAAATCAGTGGAAACTAGCAGCCGAAAAATATATTCTTGGAAAACAAAAAGAAGCTCATAGTTTAGGAGAAGTTGGAAAATGTCTTCAAGAGAAAGCAGGCTATCATATAAAAGCATTAGAAACACAAGAGCTAGGAAAAGGGAAACTTGTAAAAGGTTATCAGCAAGCGGCAGAAATGTTACAAGAAGCAGCAACTCAGTGGAAGCTCGCAGTTGAAAAATACGCTTTTGGAAAAGAAGAGGAAGGAATTACTTGTGGCAATAAAGGCAAGTCTCTCCAGAGAAACGCAGATTATCAAGTCAAGATGATTGAAAGGAAGGAAAAAAAAGAAGAAACTTTCGTAGATACTTATAATATGGCTATAGAAATACTAAAGGAAGAAGCGGAATATTACGAAAAAGCAACTGAAGCATTTGCTCAAGGAAAAGAGAATGAAGGTACTGGTTGGAAAAATGTTGGAATGTTTCTTCGATTAAAAGTTGAAGAGGAGTTAAAGGCTATTGAAGATGCAAAAGGAGAGCATTCTAAAGGAGATGATATTAAAAAAGACAATAAACTTTTGACTCAAGTGATTAAAGTTCATGAACCCATCTTTCAAAATAAATATAATTATTTAAAATTAAATGCATTATCAATATATTGTGATCAATGGCTTCTAGAAACAAGATTAACTGCAAAACCTACTAAAATCTTATCAGATTATACTATTGATCTTGCTAAACGTGGAGCAGATTATAAGCTTGTTAAAGTTTTTGAAAAATATTGGAATCATATTGCAGCGGCCCATCAATTAGGAGATGATCTTTTAGCTCTTTCTCTTATCCAGGTAGCTGAAGATATTCAACAAGCCCTTGAAGATAGTATTAAAAGTAAGAAAAATACTAAAAATTCACGAATTTATTATTCAATTATTCAGGAAATAATGAATATGGCTGAATACCGAGAAAAATATATTTATGCATCTATGCTTTCTGAAGGCTTATTTTCTAAGTCAGGCAAAAAAGACGTGAGTTTTACAGAAATCGTTAGTGCATTGAAAAAAGTAGTAGAACAATCAGAATGCATTGTTAGTTATTATAGGCAGAGCTTGGGAAAAGACTCTTATAATTATCTCGATAATAATAATAAAGCCTTAAAAACAATCTTTCAGGCACTTGATCAATCACTTGATGAAGCCATTGAAGGAGAGTTTGAAATATCAATGTTCTGGAGAAAAATAGCTGAACAAAGACAAATACTTTTTGAACATAGTATAAAAACAGTGGATAATATTGAAACAGTAGGTGCAAAATTAATTCGTGAGATACAAGACCACTTTACTAGTCAATTTTATTCGGCTTCTGCTGCATTAGAAAAAGGTATAAACGCTAAGAAAGCACAGCAAGAAGAAATAGCAAATTTATGGTTTAAAATGGCTGATAAATACCAAAAGTTAGCCGAATATGGTAATCAAACAATCAATCCTGAGTTAAGTAATAATGCTATCAATGAACATGATTTTTTTCAAGCAAAGATTTCTCTTAGAGATTGTATTTCTCAATTAGGTGATGCTTCTGCTGCGTTAGAAAAAGGGACTCAATTTAAAAAAGAGAATCAAGAAGAAATAGCTGTTTTATGGCTTAATGTTTTTGAGAGGTCCCAAACATTAGCTGACTATTATAATCAAGTAATCAATGCTAGACTCAACAGTAATATTACCGATTTTCGTTGTTTTTCTCAAGCAAAGATTTTTGTTAAAGATTGTATTTTTCAATTAAGAAAAATCGGTGCTGCACTGACACAAGGTATTCAAGCTAAGAAAAAAGGTCAAGGAGAGATAGCTGCTGTATGGTTTCAAATTGTAAGAGAGTATCAAAAGGCAGTCGAATGTTATGAGCAAGTAATAAATATTAAATTAAACAATAATGAAGTATCTTATTGTTATCTCAAGCAAGCAAATTCTTCTGCTAAAAATTGTACTTTCCAATTAGATAAAGCCTTTTCTGCATTAACAGAAAGTGTGCGAGCCAAAATGCAAGAACAAAAAGAAATTGCTGCTTTTTGGTTTGATCTTGCAACAAAATATCAAAAAATAGCTGAATATTATAATCAAGTAGCAAAAAATAGATTAAGCAATGATGAGGCTACCCATAGTTATTTAGCTCCAGCAAATGCTTCTGCTAAAAATTATATTTCTCAATTGGATAAAGCCTTCTCTGCTCTAAGAAAAGGGATGGGGGCTAAAGAGGCTCAAGAAAAAGAAACCGCTATTTTATGGTTTAAAACTAGTGAAGAATATCAAAAGTCAGGTGAATATTATAATCAAGCAATTAAAGCAGCAGTAGATAAAGATGATATTAACTATGATCGTCTTAACCAAGAAGGTAGTGCTGCAAGGAGGATCGCAGCACGATTTGCAAAATCTGCTATTCAAAAATCTTCTGGGAAAATCTTCTGGTACTACGGACCTGGGCCTGTTTTTGAATTGGATTGTAGACCTCATTGCGAAGACTAAGTAGAGTTTATGTGAGAGTGAAATCAAGACCCTTAAGAGAAGAAATAGAAGAAATTAACCACAAAAGAACGACCAGAAAAGTAAAGAGTGGCGAGTAACGAGTAACGAGTTTAAGCACAATTTACTAAATCAACCCTTCAGCCGTTCAACAGTTACATTAGCAACGTTAAACAAGTTTGGGTCCTCTCTCCGAAGGAGGGGGGGGCTGAATTCTTAATACCAAACCAATATGAAAAAACTAATTTATTTTTTAGCTATTTTACTTAGCACCCATTATCTCTTAGCACAAAATGAATATGATCAGCTTACAGGTTGCAGGTTACAGGTTGCAGGATCGAAGACAACAGAACTACTATCAGAAAAACTACGAACTAAGAACTGTAACAATCAAGATCTTAATCTTGATTGTTACCCGATGATGAATCCTGCGGCTGAAGGTGCAGAGGAAGCCATCAAAAAATTGATTATTGAGGAAACAAGGACTCCAGGATCAATAGAATCTAATCATCTAGGAGTCGAAGCAAGAGAAGAAAACATTGTCACTGTTTCTTTGCCGCATACAACAACAAGTGTTGCTGCTAGCTCTAGCCAGCATCAGCCAATATCATCTAACACAGCGTCTTCTCTGGGAGCTTGTGAAACAGAACAAGAAATATTTCTTTCATCTCAAGAACAACTTGAACAGGTGGTTAGGAATAAGAATGAGATGGAGGAGCGTTTAGTAAAGGAAAATGAAAAACTTAATGTTTTGAAAAAAAAGTGTGAAGCTTTGTGTGGTGTTGCTAGAAAGAGGAGGTTTGATAGTGAAGGTAAAGTTATTGATGAAAATGAACAGTGCTATAATCAACACCGTATTGTGGTTCGACTACAAATGGCTCTTCTGAATCTCAATAATATTATTAAAGAGGCAAAGGAGAAATCTGTTCCTATAGCAGTGGAGAAAGAGGGAGTGTTTGTAGGACATATTATTGATGAATTGAATCAAGAAGAAATTCATCCTGTAAGCCCAGAGAGAGATCTAATAACTTTCGCTGATACAGAATTGACTTATGAAGAGAAGGAAGATGAAACAGTCGATGAATATTTTGTTAGAGTAGCCAATGAGTCTACCAGGTCGAGTCTTAATTGTTTACAGAAGGCCTCTGAAGCCGGAAAAAGTGGCAATCAAGCAATAGTTGTACTTTGGAAAAGGGCAGCTGAGCAATATCAACTAGCAGCTGATTATAGCAGAAAATATACAGAGGATATAACAGAAAGTGGAGGAAAAAATCCCTATTGTGATAAAGTTGCTAATTTTACTCGTGATAGTGCTTCTTTGTTAGATTCAGCTGCTACTGCATTAGAGAAAGCCTGCGAGGCTGAGAAAAACGGTGATCTGGAGCTGGCAACACTTTGTATGGAATTATCTGAACAGTCTCAACTCACTGCTGAGTACTATCAAAAAGGAGTGAAAGCCTATCTGCAAAAAAATTCAACAGAAGGGGATCGTTGGGCTGGATATAAGCTTGATATTTATAGTAAAGGAGCTGGCTGTACTGCTTGGAAGGGTGTAGATCAACTACAAGAAGCTATTATTTCATTAGAAAAAGCCACTGAAGCTGAGAAAAACAGCAATAAACACTTAGCGATATTTTGGAATAAGGCAGTAGAGCAGTATCAAGTAGCTGCTCTCTATTATCAGAAAGCGGCAGAGGAATATCTCTCTTGGAATGAAGAAAATAATTATCTTGGGAAAAATCGTTTTTATCAAGCTGGAGATTCTGCTAAGGAGAGTGCTGATAAGTTAGAAGATGTTGCTACCTCGCTTAAAAAAGCTATTATAGCTGAGCAGAACAATAATGGAGCTCTTACGGATCTTTGGTATAATATAGCTGAAAAAAAACAAGTAGCGGCTGAATGTTACCAAAAAGCAACGGAAGTATGTCTTGCAGGGAAGGAAAATGAAACTACACAGTTTAGTAACGATGGTTGTTCCGCTAATTGGGATGCCTACTGGTTGGAAATAACCGCTGAATCATTCGAAAAAGCAGTCGAAGCTAAGAAGAGTGGAAGACAATCCATCAGTGAACTTTGGCAAAAAATAGCCGAAAAAAATCTCATTAAAGCTGAGTGCCATCAACAAACCACTAAAGCTATTGAGTCAAGAAATTCACAAGAAGTTGAACGCTTAAAAGAAATTAGTGCTGTTGCTAAATCAAGCGCCGATCAATTAAAACAAGCTGTTGAGTATATCGAGGAAGCTACTAAATATACGGAACAAGCGAATAGAATCAAGAAAGATGAAAATCACATTCTTCCAATGCTCTGGCGAAAAATAGCCGAGAAAGATCAAGCTATTGCTGAGTTTCATCAAGAGGCAGCAACAGCGTATATACAGGGAAATAAAACAGAAACTAAACTGTGTATTCAAGCAGCAGACTCTCTTAGGTCTCATGTTGATCGGTTAAAGAGAGGCACTCAAGTACTCGAGAAGGCTCATAAGCAAGCTGTCAACTATACAGAGAAAGAAACCGAGGCTAAGAAGAGCAAGAGTCAACCGATCTGGGAACTCTGGAGGAAAACAGTCGAGCAATATCAATTTCTTCTTGAGCATTATAGAAAAGCCGCAGAGGCACAGATGAGAGAGGATAAAGAAGAAATGATCCGCTTTGATAAAGCAGACTGGTCTATTGGATTTAGTGCTGATCAGTTAGAGAAAGCTGTTGAGTGTACAGAGGAAGCCATAGAGGCAGAAAAGAGTAGAAATCAACCCATTTCCGACCTTTGGAGAAAAACAGCGGAACAATACCAAGTTACTGCGGAGTATAAGAGAAAATCTGTAGAAATGAAGGTGCAAGGAAACGAAATAGAAGCAGAACGTTTTTATAAAGCAGCTGATTTTGCAGAATGTACCGCTAGTCGATTAAAAACAGCTGTAGAAGCGTACGAAAGATTCTGCCTAGCCTATCAAAGAGAACAATCTATTTCCGATCTATGGAGAAAAACAGCTGAAGAGAATCAAACAACAGCTGAGTATTGGAGAAAAGCTGCAGAAGCTAAACTTTCAGGAAACGCACGAGAGGTTGAACGCTTTAACAATGCTGCAGACTCTGCTCGATATGGGGCCGATCATCTAAGCAATGCCGCAGGATTCCTTGAGAAAGCTATTGAAATCTCTAATCAAGGAAATCAACCGCTTTCTGATATCTGGCGCAAAATATCAGAGCAAAAACAAGTAGCTGCAGCACATTATCGAAAGGCTGCGGAAGGTGAAGCATTAGGAACTTATATCCCATCAAATCAATATAGTCGTTTGGATGAGGCTGCTGGCTATGCTACCTATAGCGCCAGAGCTCTAGAAAAAGCCGCAAAAGCATTTGAGAAAGCTGCCGAAGCAGAGAAAAATGGGAGCCAATCAGTAGCAGCCCTCTGGAAAAAATCAGTCGAAGCAAATCAACTGGTAGCTGAATATCATCAAAAAGCCTACGAAGCACATATTTCAGGAAAAAAAGAAGAAGTAAAACATTGGGAAAAAAGTGCCCAATCTGTTGAACAGGCAGCCCATAAAGCAGCTCGGGAAGCAGAAGAAGTTGCAAAAACCTTCTAAACTTCTAAACAATTACCAACCTGCTTAGATTCTGTCCTAGAGTAAACGGTTGTTAAAAACAATTTTTCTTTCAACACTTCAACTTTTCAACTCTTCAACCCTACCAAGCTTCCTACCTTGGTAGTTACAAAACTATGAAAATTTTCAATCTGTTTTTCCTAGCAGTCTTGATAAGCACTGCTTGTATTCTTGCACAAGAAGATGAGCTGAAAGATAGGCTAAAGGCTGAAGGCTATAGGCTGGAGATGCCGCTGCAGCGGCAGGAGATGGAAGATAGGAGATGGAAGATGGAAGTTAAGGCTCCAGGCTGCAGCTTCCAGAAAATCGAAGGAAGTGTAATAAATGAAGTTGAGTATAAGGATGTTGATAACCAATTATCGTTCTTAGCAAACGATTCTGTCCCAATCTCCCATCTTCCATCTTCTAGCTCCTATTTGGGCGTAAAGCCCAAATTGATGATGAATCCTGTTGTTGAAGGTGCAGAAGGAACTATTGAAAAATTGATCGTTGGAGAAAGTCGAGTTTCGAGGTCAATAGAATCCAACCACCTAGGAGTCGTAGATAAAAATTCGGTTAATTTATCGGTAGAATGTGCTACAGCGAATCATCAGAGTTCTTCCAGTTATGTCTGTAGCAGTGATCCTGAGCTTCCATCTTCTATCTCCCATCTTCCATCTCCTACCGCAGCAGCGGTATCTACAGCCTACAGCCTACAGCCTATAGCCTCTATTCGACCTGCTGGCGGCCGAATAGTTCCAAGCTCCCTGACTCCCCTTGTTCAAGCAGAAGCTGAGTACAAAAGAGCTGTTAGTGATCATCAAAAAGCAATGGCAAATTTTACAGCGGCTCATCATCATTGGGCAATAGCACAGAATTTTCCTATACGGCAGCTTCAAGTGGCCCAAGGAGATTATGAGTCTGCTAGAATCAATTATAACAACATAGCTCAACAGGCTCAGTGGGCGCATGCTGATTATACTGGATTTCAAAAAATTGTTCAAGAAGCTTTGAGTGCAGAAGTGATATGGCATGCGAATGCCAAAAATCAAGAGACTAGTTATAAACAAGTTTTTGATGATATTCACTTAAAATTAGGAGAAGCTAGCCGGAACATAGAAGGCGCAAAGGTCCGTTGTGATCAAGCTCAAGTCTATCCTCGTTCTTCGGACTATTTGCTTTGGTTGAAAAATTCTGCAGATCAGCTTGCAGAGGCTCAGCGTCAGGTTAATAAAACTGCTACTATAATGAAGACTTGCAATCAAAAGATAGTAAGTTGTCTGCTTGCGAATAATGTTCAAAAAAACAGCAATCAGCTTAACATGAGGACTCAAGAAAAGGAACCTTCAATTGAGGATAAACATTCGGTTCCCCCATCTGTAGAATGTGCCATGGGATCAACTAATCATCAGGGTGATTTCTCAAATTCCGATCAACGTCTGCAACCTATAGCCTATAGCCTACAGCCTACAGCCTCTATTCGGCCTGTTGGCCGAATAATTACGAGTAATCTGGTCGAAAACATTAAGGAAGAGATTATTCAAAAATCTCAATTGGAAGAAAAATCTATCCCTGTTAAGAAGAAAAAAATGAAGAAAGTGCCTCAAACAGTGGCTCAACATTCGATTAATCTATCTGTAGAAAAGGAAGTGATAGAAACTAATTGCATAACCCTTCAGCCTCCCTCTCATTTCCGTAACGAGGCTAGTTCTGAGAAGAATACTGATGAATTTGATGAGTGTGATAATAAAGACTCAGATAATAGACTTCTTTCAAAAATCGCTGATGCTGATGAAGTGCAAGGAATACAGGTGGCCGGGAGGCCGCTGGATAGACTGCCTTTAGGCAGCCCCGTAGGGGTGAGCCGAGCGGGAGCGAGCGAGTCAATCGACGGCGCTAGTGGAAGTTTGTGGCAGGAGCTACTCGATGCTTCAGGAGTGGATATTTCATCACCATCATTGCGAGACGCAGTGAAGATCGATGAGGCAAGGAGGACGAAGAATTTTAATGCAGGGCTGTATGCTTCATACTG
>DATEBV010000257.1:0-4144 GCA_035287205.1 Chthoniobacterales bacterium
ACTTTCTAATGAGCCAGAATTAGCAGAGGCCTGGAAGAAAGTTGCTGAAGAGTATCAACGATCTGCTGAGTTTGATGAAAAGGTAGCAGAGGAGGAACTTCAAGGTAATAAAGAAGAGGTAGCTCGTTTGAAAGAGGAAGCTAAAGTTTCAGAAGAGATGGCAAAAACATTGGAAAAGGAAGCTCAAGCTTCTGAGAAAAAATAAAATTACAATGAATTTTTTATTTAATTTTACTACTGTCCAGTTCAAACGATATTAAGAGTTTCCTAAAAATCGCTTTCTGATGAAAATAGTTAGCGATTATAAATATTTAGTAAAAACTATGAAAAATAACTTTAATATATTTTTAATATTCTTTTCACTCTTTTTTTGCAATCTAAGCAGCCTCTTTGCTCAGATGAATTCTGGGATTATGGAAATTGAGGAAGAGGTAGCTAATTTATTAATTCCAGGAAGTAGTGAAGTTACAAATATTGCTCATGCAACTGAAGAAAGGGGGATTGTAATTAATGAGAATGAAAAGGCTTGCTGGGATTGGGCAGATAAATCGGCATGTTCTAGTGCAGAATACCAAGTAAAAGCTTCTGAAGCAGAGGAAGCCAAGGAAACAATTCTCGCTGCAAGTTATAAAGAGGCTGTCGCAATATTAGAGAGCGCTACAAATCAGTTTAAAAAAGCAGCAGAGATTTATATGATGGGAAAAGTGAGTGAGGGTAATAGTTTGTTTTGGGCAAGTAGATCCTTATGTTCCAGTGCAGACTATCAGGTGAAAGCATGTGAAGCAGAAGATACAGGAAAAATAGAACTTGCTGCAGGTTATAGAGAGGCCGCTGCAATTTCTCAAAGAGCTGCAGATCAGAGAAAGTTATCAGCTGAGAGCTATGCTTCAGGAAAAGATAGTGAAGGAGGTAGTTGGAGTTTGGAAGCGCAGTCTCTTCAAAAACAGGCAGACTACCAATCACAAGCAAGTGAAGCACAAGAAGGAGGTAAAATGATCTTAGCAACTAGCTATAGAGAGGTCGCTAAAACATTACAACATGCAGCAGATCAGTGGAAACTATCAGCGAAGGTTCATGCTGTAGGAAAAAAAAGTGAAGCTAATAGTTGGTATTGGGCAGGAAATTCTTTCCAATCGCAAGCAGACTACCAAATAAAAGTAATTGAAGCGGAAAATGCAGAGCAATCAATCTTAGCCGCAGGCTATAAAGAGGCAGCTGTAACATTGCAATATGCCGCAGATATGTGGAAAAAATCAGCTGAAGCTAAGGCTATAGGAAGGAATAATGAAGGAGTTAAATTAGGAAATAGTGGAGAGTATTACCAAAAAAAAGCAAACTACCAAGTAAAAGCATGTGAATCAGAAAATGTTGGAAAAACAGCTTTGGCAGCTAGCTATGGGGAGATTGTCGCAACATTACAGAACGCTATAGATCGATGGAAACTATCACTAGCAGCTCATGCCGAGGGAAAAGAGAAAGAAGGGAACAGTTGGCATTATTCAGGAAATTCTTTCCAACTACAAGCAGATTACCTGGCTAAAGTGTGTGAAGCGAATGCTGCTGGAAAAATAGAACTTGCTGCAGGCTATAAGGAGGCTGTTGCAACATCACAATATGCCGCAGATATGTGGGAAAAATCAGCTGAGAGTTATGCTGCAGGAAAGCATAGTGAGGCCATTGAGTTGGGAAATTATGGAGAGCGTTATCAAAAAAAAGCAGGATTTCAAGCAAAAGCTTCTGAATTAGAAGATATTGATAATATTAAGCTTTCTACAAATTATCGAGAGGCTGCCGGAAGATCCTTAAGAAGTGTTTATGATCAAGAAAAAAAATCTCTTCAATTAAAAGCAGAATGCGAAGCCAAAGCATGTGAAATAGAAACTTCTGAAAATATAGGAGTTGCAGCATGTTTTCGAGAAATCGCAGCAATCTATCAAAGAGCTATCGATCAGTTTAAACAATCAGTTAAAGCCTATGCTACAGGAAAAGAGAATGAATATAATAGTTGGTATTGGTCAGGAGTGTCGCTCCATACAAAAGCTGACTACAAAATCAAAGTGATCGAAGCCGAAAATACTGGCCAATCAATCTTAGCCGCGGGTTATAGAGAAGTTGCTGGAACATTAGAAGAAGCTGCGGAGGAATTTAAACAATCTGCTCTAGCCTATGTTGTAAAAGAAGATCGTATGGGTGAAGGATGGAAGAATAAAGGAAAATATCTTCAAAAGAAAGCAGGCTACCAAGCAAAAGCATGTAAATTAGAAAATAATGGAAAAATAACTCTTGGTGTTGGTTATAGAGAAGCGATAAAGATGTTAGAGTCTGCTTTCTATGATCTTGGTGTACAGTCAGGGCTACTAGTTTTTAGGGGAGAGAATGGAGAATTACATAAGTGTTTTTATGACAGTTATGATTCTGAAAATGCAAAATTGACAAGTGAGTGCCTCCAATTGCAGGAAAAGAATCAAGTAAAAGCATGTGAAGCAGAGGAAGAAGGAAAAGGGAATTTAACTATTGATTATAAAGCGGCCGTAGTATTTTTAAAACGTGCTTTAGATGTTTGGGAACAAATACACAAAATCAAAGGTTCAGAATGGCAGTCGTCGAGGTCGAGGGATGAATTTCTTGGCGAAAAATTCATAGTAGACCTTTTTTTTGAACAACAGATAAACTGTCAGGAAAAAGCAATAGAAGCACTAGAAGCAGGGAAAGATGAGCTCAAAAGTAGATATAGAAAGGTGCTGGAAACATCATTAAAAGCTTCAGAATATTGTATGCAAAAAGCGCTTCTTGAAGTTGCAATAAAAAAGGATAAAGCATCTAAGAAGAATTTTGAAAGTAAAGATAAAGAGCGTTTAGAATTGTCTGTTCTAAGACAATACCTTGAGTTAAAGATAGACAAACAGATAAAAGATATTGAAAAGGCAGAAGAAAAAAAATTAGAAGCAAGTAATAGAATGAATTCAAGTATTATAGCTGATAAAAATCTTGATCTAGAATCAAATATCAAGAGACAAAGAGTCGATAGTTCTACAAGAAGTAAAGCATTATCATTGTACTGTTATAAATGGCTTGCAGAGACAAGATCGACTGCAGAGCAAGGTCAAATTCTGTCAGATTATGTTATGGATGTCCTCAAACGAGGTGCAGATCATAAGCTTGTTAGTGCCTTTGAAAAATATTGGGATGTTGTTAGAGAAGCTCATGAATTGGGAGACGATCCGCAAGCTCTTGCTTGGATCCAAGTAGCTGAAGAGATACAACGATTTATTGAAGATAGTATTAAATGGCGTGAAATTTGTAGAAGTAGAAGTAATAGTAGTCGTAAATTATACGATATTTGGGAAGATGCCGTTCAATCAATGAAAAAAGTGGTCGAATGTAGAGGAGAATATATTCAAGCAGAAGAGCTTTCTAAGGTTCCAGAAATTGTAAGTGGATGGAAAAAGATTATAAAAGGATCAGAGTCTGCAGCTGATTATTATAGAAAAGCTGCAGAAGCTTGTGCTCTAAATAATGAACAGGAGTATGAGCGTTTTTCAGATACAGCTAAGGCTATGAAAGAGAATGTTAAGAAGTTAGAAGCGGCTATTACTGCACTTGAAAAATCACTTTCAACAGTTACCAAACCAGAGATAGTAACACTTTGGAAAAGGGCTGTCGAGCAATATGAGATTTCTGCTGAGTTTGGTCTTAAGGTTGCTGAAGCAGAGCTTGCAGGAAATGTAGAGGAGGTTACTCGTTTAAAAGAAATTGCCAATGCTTTAGAAATAGCAGCAAAGGAAGCTATAACTGCAGCAGAAAATGAAGCCTAAGCTTCTGAGAAAAAATAAAAACAATGAAACATATATTCAACTTATCAGTTATTTTATTAAGTACGAGTTGCCTCTTAGCACAAAATGATAATAGGCTGAAGGCAACAAATCAGGTTATAAGAGACAGGTTGCAGGATGAAAATAGGCTAAAGGCTGAAGGCTATAGGCTAAAGGAAACTGAAAACCAGGAGCGTGTCAGAAATTTTGTGTTTTGGTCAAACGATGACATATTAAAATATGACTACACCAATACAACAAAAAAATAAGAAACCCCGCAATGGACAATATCAACCTGGAGACGAAATTCTCGATGAATTGCTAGCAAAATA
>DATEBV010000258.1:0-5350 GCA_035287205.1 Chthoniobacterales bacterium
ATTGTCTGTTCTCTGTCTTCTGTTCCCTGTTCCCTGTAACCTGTTCCCTGTAACCTGATTATCATCACAGTTCGCAGTTCGTAGTTCGTAGTTCGTAGTGGATTCAACTCGTTGGTTAATCTCTCCTAATGGTAATTCTGCCTTTCCGTTACCTACATTTTGCAAACTGTACTCTGTGCACTGATTAGTACCTGTTTCCTGTACCCTGTACTCTATAACCTGATTAGTTGCCTCCAACCTATCACCTCTAACTTCTAACCTATTTTCAGCCCTTAACCTATTTTCACTTAGCGAAAAGAAAAGAAAAACTACTAAAACATGCAGAAGTGATGTTTTCATAAAATAATTTGTATGTTAAGTTAATTAAGAGGAAACTTTGCTCGAATAGTCCGACAAGGAACGAATTAAGCGCAAGAAAATGAGTCAAAAGACGCTTTGCTGCTTCGCACTCGAATCATTTGGTTCAGATCCTTTCTCCGAAGGAGTGGATCTGAACGCCTACTCTATTTTCAAAATGGACTCACTTCCAGACACTCTCTATTTATCCCTTTTATCCCTTCCATCCTTGTTAATTTCTTCTTCTTTCATCCCTGTGTCTTTTCATCCTTGTGCCTTTTCAGCGCGTCGTCGGGCTTTTTCTTCTGCCCTAGCACGCTTCATCGCCGCATATTCATCTTCTGCCACAGCCGCATCTACAAATGTCTTCTTAGCAACCGTAACTAACGCTGTTTGTTCTATGTTTTTGGCAACGGTATCTAACGTTATAGAACCAGTTCCGCCAAAGCCTGTTACAGGAGCAAGTGACGTCTCTTGTTCTTTACGAGCATTAAGCATTTCTCTTTCCGCTTGCTCTCGTGCCAGTCTTTCTTTGAATTTTTTTATCATGGGCTCTCCCATGACAACAACATTCCAAGCTCTCAGATTATCCCATTCTACAACACGCTCATCAAGATCATCTAAAGCCTTAGTAGCTCCCTCCGCAGCACTCTCAGCTTCAGTCACTTTTTTCGCCAGCTCCTCAATTGTTGCTTTTAGTTCTTTGATTTTGGCCTCCGCTGCGTTCATAGCCGCTTTCTCTTCTTGCGCATAATAGAATGGAAGAGCTTTATAAGCTTGTTCTATCGCAGGATAAGCATCTTCAGCACTCTTGAGCTCTTGATTTATTGCTGCAGTTTTCTCCCTAATTGAATCGAGTTCTTGAAATGCACTCTCTTGTTGAGCAGCAACGGTATCACGAGACTCCACCGCATCAAAAATTGATCGAGCATGCAGAAGATGTTCCTCTGCCTCTGCAATAACCTTATCGCATTCTTGAATACTTTTTTTAGCTACTTCAATATTTTCTTTAGCGGCATTTACAGCAACTAATTCTTGCTTGGAATTAAAGAGTTGACCAGAATTGTACTTTTTCTCGGCAACAACTAAATCTGTTTCTTTTGTTTTCAACTCTTCAACAGCATTTCCTCGATCAGTCTTTGTCTTCTCTAAATTTTTTACTGCCCACTCCACAAGTTCTGCAGCAGCAGCTTTCCTTAGAACCATAGCATCGTGAAGAGCTTCTTCTCTCACAGTAGCAAGCATATCCTCTCTAGACGCTACATCTGCATCAGAAGCTACAGCGATATCGATAGTCTCTAGGAGAGAAATTTCTGCAGCTTGCTTAATCAATGTTAGCGCAGCACTCAGCGCCTCAGCCTTTTCTTTAGTCTCCGTCAATGTTTTTGCTTTTGCATTCGCATAATTAAGATCCACGGAAGCAACATCAGCTTCTAATGACCTCTTCTTCACTTCATAATGACTCTTGATTCCTTGATGAACAGTCCTCACCAATGAAACCCCCCCCATAACCAATGGCACAGGATTCATACAAACTACAGAAATAGCCCCATACACAATAGCTCCTGCAGTCGCTGATGGAACATTATTAAGAGCAGTACTACGTTGATCAAGAGCCTCCTTTGCTGCTGCTTCCTTAGAGTCTACGGCAGCCTGATGTTCTTTAATGCGCTCCATGATCGTACGATGATCCTCACTTACAGCTTCAAGAGCTTTAGTAGCAATACCAACGGCTTCATTCACTTGAGCTTCCCAAACAGAAGCTTGCTTTACCGAGAGTTCTAAAAAGTCTTCTGCTTTCTCTTCCATTGATGCTGAAACAAGTGATTGAGAAGAAACTCTTCCTTCGCCTGAACCTCCTTGACTTGCTTGTGCTGCCTTCGCAGCATCCGCAGCCTGCGCCGCAAGTAGATTGGCTCTAGCAGCAGCCTGTGTTCGACTCACCATCACAGCAGCAAGACCTCCTACCACAACCCCTCCACCCCCGGCTATAGCGGCAATCTCTATCTCCTCTTTCGCCTGGATTGCAGCATGAGTGGCCGCTTGTGCTACAGACCACCCTTCATATCCCTTGCTTTCAATTTCTCTCCCTAGAGGACTGAGCGTATGTTCAACATTTCTCAATGCATCCATCGCAGAACCAATCGGAGCATGATCAATACCTACATTCGCAGCATCAATCACCCCGCTCTCAATACCTCTATTTGCCCTTCCTGCCTCACTATTCAAGTAAGCCACCGCTGCTCTACCAGTACCTGCTACACTACTTGTCACAGTAGTTGCTGTAGCAGTAACCATAGCACCAGTTTGATCTGCAGCTCTAACAGTACCATGAACAATAGCCTCACTTCGCGAATGCCCTAATACTCCTGCTATTTCCCGACCTCCTGCATTTCCTAACCTCTCACCTTGTCCAAATAAGTTATCAGCAATTTTAGAAACCTCATCTTCTAGCCCTCCAAAATGCATCATCATAGAACAACTCAAATCTCCACTTAAGTTGTTATTATCTACAATTTGCGATGTATCGTTTTTTAATAATTCGGCTGGTTGAATAGAATAATCCTTTCCCAAAAGTCCTTGTTGATTCAACGAAACAGATAATGCACCTAAAAGAAACACATTAGAAATTTTCATAAGAATTTTTAGTTATTTTGCTTATTTTTGCATTCTTTGAATAAGTGCCTTTGCTTTTTCTACTTCAATTCTAGCATCTTCTGCCCTTTCTTCTGCTTCTCTAACTTTTTCAGCAGCAGTTTGTGCTTCAGCTAGAACTTGACCTCTTTTTTCCTCTACCTTTGCAATAGCTGCTTTCTTTGTTCTCTCTTCAGAACGCAGTGTGTCAACTTCTGCTTGAGCATGGGCATGAGTACCTTTCGCAGTGGTAGTTTCTCTTGCTGCTTCTTCAGCTTGAAATTTAGCCTTTTCTGCCTCTTTTGCTTTTTCTTCGGCTAATGCCTTTGCCTTTTCTGCTTCAAGTCGATCAGTTTTTGCTTTTTCTGTTGCTTCTCGAACTTTTTCAGCAGCTTCATGTTCTGCTGCCTCTGCCTTACTTAGGGTAGCTTTAATTCTAAAAACTTCTGCTTGCCTTGTTTTTACTTCTGCTTGCCAGCGATCAACTTCTGCTTGCGTTTCATTATAAGTCTTTTCTATAATTTTAGCTTTGTTTGCAATTTCCTCTGCTTGACGTTTTGCTTTCTCAGCAGCTTTAGTCCTTTCTTGAGCTAATGCTCCTATCCCGTCAGTTTCCAATTTATCAGCTGTTGCTTTCCCTTCCGCAGCTTTAATTCTTTCAGCTATATTCTTTTCTTCGGCTAATAGCCTAGCCCTTTCAGCCTCCACTTTTTTAACTTCTGCTCTCTTTGTCAACTCCTGCGATTGCAGCGTTTGAATTGCTGCTTGCTCTTGCAAGTAACGACCTTGTGCCTCTTGTGCTCTAATTTGAGCTTGTAGTAACTTGTCATCACCTCCGGAAGGTGTCATCGCCACTATGCTTGGGTTATTTTGCCCAGCATTGCCTTGCCAATTATTTGCTGGAGGTATAATTATTGTTGGTGGTCTTCCTCCACCTGCTTTGTCTTCCTCAATTTCACGAGCCCAATAAGCTTTCTTAGTCTCTGCTTTTTTAAGATCTGTATTATATTTTATACGCTGAGTATCCAATTTCCAACCTTCGTAATGCGCAGCAACATGCTCTCGATAAAGCGTGTAAATACGAATGAGACTATCATAGGCATCGTGAGCTTCCGTAGCTTTTTCAATACTCTTCTCCCGTGCTTTAGCTGAACTTCCTGAAAGATCTGCTTGCTCTTTAACCATAACTGCTACTTCCTCTGCTTCAATAGCTTCTTGCTTTGCCTTTGTAATCATCCCATCAAAATAAGCTTCAAATTCTTCAGGACTCCTAGTAGATTTTCCCTGAGCACTCATATTACCATAGGCATCTTCACTCACCGCATAGTCAATATACGTTTCTTTTGCTGCTTGCCATATAGCCTGTTTCTTTACATTATTAATCACCTCTTTCATCCCTTCCTTAGCATCATCATCGAAGTCACAATTATAGAGTTCTTCATCATCATGAACTATTGCCTGTTTGGGAGGAGTATATACTGCTGACCTAGCTGCGGCTACAGCCCCCACAGAACCTCCACTTGCTGTGATTGCTCGAACAGCACCAACTTCCTCACGTATCGCAACAACCTTTCCAACCGTTGAAGGCATCATCATCAAGTGACAATTCATGTCTGTACCTGAATTGTCACAGTTGGCAGTTCGTTGTTCGTTGTTCGTTGTATCAAAAAGAACTTCTTTGTCAGTTTTTTCAGCCTCTAGCCTATAGCCTCCTGCCTCCAGCCTATTTTCAGCCTGCAGCCTTATTGTACCTAGTAATAAGGTAAGCGAAGCGGTTAAAATAAAGATATATGAGGTCTTCATAAAACAATTTTTGTAATTGCTCATCTCCCTTTTAAAAAGATAAGCAGATGTTTAAGAGGTTAGGAGATTAGAGGGTTGATTGGTAGAGTTCAAATTTTTACACCGATTATTTTGAATTGAAAAAATCATTGGGTCAAATAAATTTTTAAATAAATTTTTGGAACTACCAACGTTTCTCAAGCAGAAAGAAATTAACCACAAAAGAACACAAGGGATTACACAAAGAACACGAAAAAAGAAAAAGAATTTTTATAAAAATTCTTTAACATGTTAAAAACTAAAGAAGAAGAGCGACCGTAAAATACAAGAAATTTTAATTAACCGCAAAGAACGCAGAGAACGCAAAGAATGAAAAATTTTGTAAGAGAAACCTTCCTTGGAATTCATTTTTTAACCTAAAAACGTAAATAGAAAGTGACAAGATGGCGTAAGGAGTGAGCGTGTCAGAAATTTTGTGTTTTGGTCAAACGATGACATATTAAAATATGACTACACCAATACAACAAAAAAATAAGAAACCCCGCAATGGACAATATCAACCTGGAGACGAAATTCTCGATGAATTGCTAGCAAAATA
>DATEBV010000259.1:0-40470 GCA_035287205.1 Chthoniobacterales bacterium
GTTTTTCTCTACCACAATGAGTCCTTGTGGGGCCTTCGATATGGGAGGAAATGTGGATCAATGGACAGAAACTCCAGCAAAAGAAGATAGCAGTAAGGTGATTGTTAAAGGTGGTTCTTGGCAGAATGATTATAAGGTGAATAGTTTCACTAATGCTCTAGATAAGTTCTCTAAAAAACATATTGATGCCCAGAAAGCCTACAACACGGTAGGATTTCGTGTAGCTACAAAAGGGATTGATCCTAACGCGAGCACTTTTCTTTCTGATGTGCCCGATGCCATGTGGTTAACGCCTAACGAGACGGTGTCAGTAGCTCTTGCAGGCGCTGTTCCTCTAGCTACAGTACTTTGGACTACTGGAGCAGTTGGAACAGGAATTGTTGCAGCGAGTTCTGGAGCCGCCTGGTGCTGGGAAAAAATGCATTGTTGTGCTAAAAGAGGTTCAACTTTAGAAGAGGGAGCTGAAAGCAACGCTTTAGCCACTGATCATGAAGGCGTGGAATTGATAGCGGTTCATAGTGGTTCTGCTGCACCATCTCAGAATGTAATTTCAATAGAGCCGTCCAATCCTTCTTCCCTTTCTGTTGGAACATTAATAGATAAGCTTCGCTCATGCTGGACCAAGAAACCAGCCGCTGTAGATCAAAATATTGTATCTGATGTAACAACTCAAGAACAGGTGAAAGGAGAGGTAAGCGCGCCTCCATCGCCTTCAGCTGCAAGCCATCAAATGGAACCGAGTGATCCGTCTGTCGTTTCTGCCCCAACGTATTGGAGTGCGATTAAGGATAAGGTTAGCGGATACTGGACTAAGGAGGCTGTTGTTATAGATCCAAGTACGGTATCTGATGTGACAACTCAAGAGTCAGTAAGTGGAAATGCTATTGTGCCTTTATCACCTTCAGCTGTAGGCCATCAAGTGGAACCGAGTGATTCTTCTGCCGTTTCTGCCCCAACATGCTGGAGTGCCATTAAGGATAAGATTAGCGGCTACTGGACTAAGGAGACTGCTGTTGCAGATCTAAATGCGACGTCTGAAGCGATGGCTCAAGAGCCAGCGAAAGGAGAGATTGTAGTTCCTTCATCACCTTTAGTTGCAGGCCATCAAGTAGAATCGAGTGATTCCTCTACTGTTTCTGCTCCAACTTGTTGGGATAAGGTTAAAGGATGCTGGACTAAGGAAACAGTAACTTCTGATACAAGTGCACAATCTGATGTAACTTCTCAAGAGGTAGTGAAAGGAGAGGTAACTGCACCTTCATCACCTTCATCCTCTGCTCATCAAGCTGATACAGAAAACTCAGGCTCAAATTTTAAGAATTCTCCTTCTCGTGATTCTCTTCCTCATAATACAGAAGAGAAGAGAAGTGTTCCTCCAAACTCGCCAACAACAGCCTCACCAGAAACAGTAGTTTCCGAACTGCACGTTCATCAACAACATGGAGAGATCAATCTTGAAGCTATAGAGACAGAAAATACGAGCGTTTCTTCATCCTCTGCTATCCCAAGTCATTCATTGTCCCAAGAGAAGTCGTCTGAAGCGGAAGCAAAAGAAACGCTTAATTCTAATGTAGACAGTGATCAAATAATAGCTACTCATCCCGAAGTAGCAGTGCAGAATCGCTCTCAACAAACAGAGCAATTAAGCAGCCCCGTCAACGAAAAGGCCGATCATTTAGTTCAAATTGCTCCTCTGCAGGAGGTGCAATCTGAAGAGTTAAGTGATAGCCATGCATCATCGAGCACAGCGTCTACTAGTAAAGCAAGTGGTCATAAAGGGAAGAATAATCATAAGAAGAAATAGCTGTCTTTATTTCAGTCGCCGCGCTGAGGTGACTAATGATGATAATGAAACAATACCCCCTAGCAATATTAGTAATCGTTCAGATCTTTTCTCTACAAACAATACAATTAAACGCTAAATCAGCTGTCCATTTAGTTCAGAGCTCGCCTCCGCAGGAGGTGACCTCTGAACCGTTACTCTGTGGTGCGCAGAATGATCTTTCTCCTTCTCCATCAATGGATTTTGTTAAGGTGGAAAATCCAGGGAATAAACCGGATCATACAGGCTATGGTTCTGTTCATCATCTTTTTAGCATAGGAACTTACGATGTTACCGCTAAGGAATATTGTGAGTTTCTCAATGCAGTGGCTAGAAGTGAGGATCCTTATGTTCTCTACCATCAAGGGATGAGTGACGATCCTGCAGTTGCTTGTATTAAGAGGGAAGGAACTCAAGGTAACTATTCTTATCAGCCTTTACCTGCACGTGAGGAGATTCCTATTACTTATGTCTCTCTCTATTCTGCAGCACGCTTCTGTAATTGGCTTCAGAACGGTAAACCTGTTGGCAAGGAAGGTGATTTGACAACTGAAACAGGAGCTTATGACTTAAGAAGTCTGATAGAGGGTCACTTTACTCGAAGTAAGGATGCTCGTTATTTTATACCTAATGAAGATGAATGGTATAAAGCCGCTTATTATAATGGTATTAAGAGGTGCTATTATGCATTTCCTAGCAGAAGTTACTGGTCTCCTAAGAATACTCATAATCTCAAAGCAACTTACAATAATGAAGCGAACTATGATCATTTAGCTGCCGATGATGATACTCTTCGGTTAACGCCAGTGGGCTTTTTCTCAACGACAATGAGCCCTTGGGGCGCTTTTGATATGGGTGGCAATGTGGCTGAGTGGACGGAACTTACAGAAAAAGAGGAAGAATCTGCTATTCGAGGTGGTTCCTGGAAAAGTCCTTATGATTGGGGTAGCAGTACTAATGATCTTGAGAAGAGTACTCGCAAAAGTGAGAATCCTCAGAAAGCCTGCAACACAATAGGATTTCGTGTGGCCCAAAAAGATGAGATAGATCATGCTGTACCTTTTCTTTCTGCAATACCGGATGCCACATGGCTAACGCCCGATGAAACTACAGGTCTTGCCCTAAGTGCCTCGGCATTGCTTGGAGGAAAATTGGGCATCGATTTATTGAATAAAAGGAATGAGTTTATTGATCAGAGAGCAGAAAGAGTGAACTCGCTTCATTCAAGTAATGAGATGGAGGGTGAAACATCAAGAGCTTCAATCATTTTGCCACGCGATTTTCAAAGTTCAATTTCTACTGAAAGTAAAAGTAATAAAAAAGGGGCAATTACTGGTTCAGGGAGTATTAAAACCGACAGATTAGTAGGTCCGAGACAAATAAAAAATAAGGATTTTTTAGAAATACAGCTTTCTTTAAGCATGAAACTTGCTGAAATTAGAGACATTGATCAAACATTGAAAAGAAACGAAAGTATGAAAGTGGTTTATCAAAAAGATCTACAGCAATATTACAATAGTGAGATTGCGAAAACAAAAAAAACTCTTCTTTATAACAAAGTGCTTTTATATCTTCAGTATGACATTCTTATTGATAAAGCTATTGAGTTGGGAATGTCAGTCAATCAGTTAGCGAGAAGTGAAAGCTCACTCTTAGAAGCTATAGCAGAATACAGGAAATTCTTCTTGTTTTTTAACCCACGAGCTGATGTCCAAGATCTCGAAAATCTCTACGATGCGTATAATAATTATAGAGGAAATAAGGAGAACTGTCAGCAATTACGAGATAAGTTTTTATCCCAATATTCCTTTATTTTTACGAAATAAAGGAATGTTGGAATAAATGACCTCTTGTAGGCGATTCAGATTCCCATCTTTCGTTAATCTCTTTCTATCTGCAGTTTTCTCCCTATTTATGAAATTAGTCCTTCCTGCTTCCTTCAGCCTTCATTCTTCAGTTTCTATTCGGCCTGTTAGTCGAATAGTTACGTCTCTATTATTAAGTTGTACGCTTCTTCATGCCCAGTATGATCCAGAGGGAGAAGCAACCGCTCAGATCCCTGCTCAACAAACGTTACAATTAAATAATCATACTATTGCTGAACAGTCAGATCAAAGCTCGCCTCTGCAGGAGGTGAGCTCTGAACGGTTAGAAGGCGAAATTACCGTTTCTGGAGAAGCAGTCGATCAATCTCATAACATAGCCTTTGTTTTGGTGGGGGATCCAGATAATCAAGCCGATAGTACAGGACATGGAGCTGTTTCGACTCCTTTTAGCATAGGCGCTTATGATATAACAGTCTGTGAGTATTGTGATTTTCTTAATGCAGTGGCTTCTGTGAGTGATCCCTATGGTCTTTATCATCGTATGATGAGCTTGGATGCTGCAGTTGCCTCGATTAGCCGTAAAGGAATCAATGGTAATTATGCTTATGCTCCAATTAAAGGGTGTGAAGAGTTACCAATTACTTATGTTACACTTTACTCAGCAGCACGCTTCTGTAACTGGCTTCATCATGGAAAGCCAGTTGGGGAAGAAGATGAAACCACTACAGAAACAGGTTCTTATGAATTAAATGGAGCCATGGAAGGACCGCTGGTGCGTAATCAAGAAGCATGTTATTTTATTCCTAATGAGGATGAGTGGTACAAAGCAGCCTATTATAACAGAGAGAAGAGAAATTATTATTCTTTTCCAACAAGGAGTTATTGGTCTCCTAAGAATAGTCATCGTCAAGAGGGGTCCTATAATAATGAAGCTAATTATAATAAATATGCTACAGGTGATGACAGTCTTCGATTAACACCAGTAGGAACATTTTCAACTACCATGAGTTCTTATGGGGCTTTTGACATGGGAGGTAATGTGGCTCAATGGACAGAGACTTTTAAAAATCCTACAGCTGTGGTAATTCGAGGTGGTTCTTGGAATAGTAAATATACTCTACGGGGGAGGATGAATGATTTGAAGAGCACGGCTCAAAATAGTATCGATCCTCACGATGCCTGTAATACCATAGGGTTTCGTGTTGCAACATCGAATGTTGGTAATAGCACAGCAGTTTCTTTTACTGAAACACCTGATTGTTGGTGGCTCACGCCAACAGAGTCAGCGTGGGCAGGGGTTTTAGTAGGAAGTACTTTCCTTGCAGGCGTAGTAGAAAAAAGATTTGGGGTTTTAAGAAAAAAAGAATGGAAACTACCAAATGACTGGCAATTATTTCAAGAAAATCCAACGATTACTTCTTTTTCTCTAACTCATCCTTTTAGTGATACATTTCATAGTTCAGCCAGTGCATTGATTGCTCCAGAAGAAAGAGAAGTTCTTAGTCCTCTCAATATAGGAACTCCAAAATCAGCTATTAAAAATTCTCTTTCAAGGACTTATGAAATTAATAATACTCCTATTGATAAAAAATTAATTGAAGCTCGGAGAAAAGTTTTTTATACCATTCAAGAAAATTCAACAGGAGGTATAACAAAACTTCTTCAAGCTTTCTCTGTTACTAAGAAGTTAGATTTTATCCAAATGGCATTATTTGGAGAAGAACTCGAAGGAAAAATAATGCAACAAAGAGAACAGCTTGATTCTCAAAAACAAGTAGAATGTCAACGGCTTGAAATGCTTTCTGATCTAGAAAGAACAGAATGCTTTGAAACAATTCTTGAAATAGAATACCTCACAATGATTACTGCTCTCGCCAATGATAAAAATGCAGATTTATTGTCTACCACTAAAAATTTGTCAGCAAATCGTTTGTATCATATCCGTTCGAATCTTAAGAAAGATATTAATTCCTATATTGATCTTTTAAGAGAATTATGTGATCCCTATCAGAATATGAAGTACAAACCATACGTTTCTGAAGAGAGTAAACAATTTTATAAAGAAAGGCTGACGGAAGCACGCAAACTTCAAGCAAATTATGAGCAGTGGTTGTCTGACTCTGGTAGTTCTGAGTTGGAGATCAAATCAATTAATACTGCCATTGAACAGCAACGAGAGGCTTTTCTTTTTAATGAGTCGGAGGAACTTGTTGATCAAGCTCATGCAGAGAAGGGTGCATTTGCTGTCAATAACGCTATTTTTTCTACGGGAGGGAAAACAGAAGATGTTCATCATGAAGAAAATAGTGTATCTGTAGTAACAGCAATTGTAGGGCAAGATCAGAGAGGGGAAATCTTGCCACCACTTTCTTCTAGTATGAATTCTGAGGATGAAGGCAATCACAGCCTACCACCAACAAGTAAGCCTAGGTGGAATTTTCCAGTAGCATCTTGGATCTATCATCATTGGCCTTCTCTTCCTGATCCTTATAATGAAAGCGATGATGAGTAATCGCAAGCTGCGGTGGAAATAAGAAGCAAGCTGCGGTGGAAATAAGAATTAACCACAAAGAGCACAAAGCCGCTAAAGCGGCATCACAAGTAGCACATAGAAATTTTTTTGTGAGTTCAAACTGAACTGAAGTATTTTGACCAACGTCATCGTAACAGGCAGAAGGAATAGCCACAAAAGAACACAAAAAAAACAAAAAAAGAAACTCAACGGTGACTTTGATTGATTAGTTCGACTAAGCCGTTTTGCAGCTATTAGCGCTCTAAGTTGAAGCAAAAGCTCAATTCCGACTTCCTTGTTTTCACGATAGCGAATATTCTTTATCTTGAGTTCTTAAATTCTTTTTTTTGTTCTGTTTCTTTGTGTTTCTTTGTGTTTCTTTGTGTTTCTTTTGTGGCTATTTTCTTTCTTTCTTCTTATTACTTCAGTTTAGCTTGAACTCTAGCTAATTTTTCTAACAAAATCTGATTCATTCGGATACCGTTAAGGAAGTTTTCTAGGAGCATGTTTTCATTGGGGGAATGCATACCACAGTCGGGATTAGCAAGTCCTATTAAAAGACTATCGACTCCAAGAATTTTCTTAAAGCTAGCAACGATTGGAATACTTGCCCCATCGCGGAGAAGGAAGGGATCTGTATTAAAAGTTTCTTTTAAGGCTTCTTGAGCAGCACAACCATCGGCTGAGTGAGGGTTGGTAGCATAAGGTTCTCCGCAGTGCCCCAAGCTGATTTCTAAGCTAACTCCCGGAGGGAGTTGTTTTTTAAGATAGTTCGCGGCAAGATCAAGGATGGTTTTAGGGTCTTGATTCGCAACTACACGGAAACTTAATTTAAAAAAAGCTTCTTTCGGGAGGATCGTTTTAGTCCCGGCTCCTTGATATCCTCCTCCGAACCCATTGACTTCAGCAGTAGGTCGTGCTCCTAGGCGTTCTAGGGTACTAAAACCTGCTTCACCGAAGACCTCGGTGACGCCTGCCAAATTTTTGATGCTAGCATCTCCTCCAGAGATTTTTTCTAGAGCAGCCGCAGCTTCGCGTTCCCATGGTTGTAGAGGTTGAACAGCATCATAAAATCCAGGGATCAGAATATGGCCATGCTCATCATGTAGAGAAGCAATAAGCCGTGCTGCAACCGTAGCAGGATTGGCAATAGCTCCCCCAAAAAGGCCGCTGTGGAGGTCTTGAGAAGGACCGCGGACAAGACATTCCATCGCTGTAACACCACGCAACGCATAGGTGATGGCAGGTTTATTTTCAGGAGCCATGCCGGTATCCGAGATCACAATAACATCACAGGCTAGTTCTTGTTGATGTGCTTTAAGAAAAGGTTCCAAATGAGCACTGCCAATTTCTTCTTCGCCTTCAATCAAGAAAATGAGATTGACTGGGACGGTTCCTTTTTCTTCAAGCGTTTTAGCGACACCTAAAATATGGGCTAGGGTTGGGCCTTTGTTATCAGCTGCTCCTCTAGCATAGATTTTTCCGGTGGTAGATTCTACGCGCGGTTCGAAAGGGGGCGAGGCCCATTCATCAAGAGGATCTGGTGGTTGCACATCATAATGGCCGTAAATTAAAACGGTTCGTTTTGCTGGATCATACTCCGTTCGTGCAACGACAAGAGGATGCCCTTCCGTTGGATAAATTTTAGTGGTGAGGCCTATCTTGGTAAAGAGTTCCGAAAGCCATGTAGCACAGGCTTGAAGGTCCGGTGCATGTTCTGATTGGGTGGAAATACTTGGGAAATGGAGGTACTCGGTGAGAGTTGCAATAGGATTATAAGACGAATTCATGAACAGGGACAAAAGAGGATGAAAGAAGAAAAAAATTAACAGGGATGGATGGGATAAAAGAGATAAAAGAAGAGTGAGCTCAAACCGAATTGAAGTATTGTTGTTCTAATGTTACCGTAATCAACAGAAATTAACCACAAAGAGCACGTAAAAAATTTTTAACTCGCGCTTTAGTTCTACTTGAACAAAAAAATCATTCGCTTAAGAAGAGATTCTACATAATCACACAGGAAGAAGAATTTTGAATATTGTCAAGAGCAACGGCTTCTTGAGCAACTTTTGTTTCAGTATTAATAGCTTGTGTGGTATAGGAGGTGTAGGAGGGTTCATTATTTGCCTCCCTTGCTCTGAGAGCTCCTATTCTACAATAGGCAGCAACTTGGTATTCAAAACTCACAACATTCCAACGAGATATTAAGGGATCATCTTTGCTTGTAAGAGATATCTTAGCAGCAGTAACGTTAGCCGTTAGTGCTTGTTCATAATTGTTTGCAATGAGATGCCACTCATTTACTGATCTAGTGTCATTTTCCTGAAATGCTTTTAATGCTTCGTAGCGTGACGTGGCAAGATGGATATGAAGTTTGGCTTCATTATCATGGCAAAGCTCTTTAGCTTGAGCAGCATGTTCATAATCTTGAACAATTTTTTGATAACGTTGAATAGTTTTTTCATAGCGTGTGAGTTGCTGATTTAGGTTGATGATTTTAGAATGAGAAGTTATATCATCTGATTTTGTTTCTATTTGAAGAGGCAGTGCTCGACAGTTTTCGGCGATTTCATGACCACACATTTCTATTGCTTTGTGTGTTTCGATGATGTGTTCTGCCATTTCTATCGCTAGTAAATAATTTTTAGCGATAGCATCGTAATCTATAGAATTTCCCTTCTGTAGTGCGATGGCTTTAATTTCTGCTTCAATGGACTTCTCATAATTTATAGCGATCTTTTGATGGAGTTTTAACAAAGCTCTATTTCCTCCTTTGCCGCGCAAGACAATGTCAACGCATTCTTGTTTAGCATCAATAGCTTTTTGGTAATGTTCAATGATCGAGTCATAGCGCTGAATTAGCGGACCGGAAGCATTATTTCCTTGTTTCAACAGATCAACAGTTGTGAGTGTTACTTCTGCTGCTTTTTCACAGAGCTGAGCAATATAGGGAGCCTCGGCAGCTAAAATTCCAAAACCTATTGGTTCCGTTTTGTTGACTGCGGCGGCTTGATGATAAGTTCCGGCATGGTGATAAAAATAAACAAGCTGTTGGTAACGTTTGGTAATTTCAGGGGAAGTTGATGTCTGAGCTTTTATGAGGTCTAAAAAACGATATTCTTTATTAAAATTCTCAGAAGCCTGTGGAATGATTTCTATTTTATGATCAGTAAGAGAAGAAAATTGGCTGTTAGAAAAAGGTGTTCTCTTTTTGATTTGATGAAGGAGTAAGTCATTGGAGGGTTGAATGGCTGTTGTCGCGGGATTTTCTATTTTTCGTTCGGAAGAGGCCTGGATTATATAAGTAGGAGGATCAGGAACCAGAAAATCAGGTGGTATAGAAGGCATTAAATTCATTACATCCTTTCTATCAGGATACCTATTCTTTTGTAAAGTTGAGGTTGTTTGCCTTTTGAATAAAAAGGGCTTTTGGATTTAAGAAAGATTTTTTCATCAATCTTTTGTTTTTTTATTTGCACGAGCCTCCCTCTCCCGACTACCGTACAGGGCTGCTATAATTACTCGTTACTTGTCTGTAGGTAGGTCAGGTACCAAGCAAAAATAAAAATCCATTTTCAAAATCAGTTCACTTTCGAACTCTATGTACCTTCAATCTCTTGAAATAGTCGGTTTTAAATCTTTTGCTACTAAGACGGTATTGCATTTTCATCGTGGGGTAACTGCTGTGGTGGGTCCTAATGGTTGTGGGAAGTCGAATATTCTGGATTCTATTCGATGGGTTTTGGGAGAGCAGTCGGCCAAGGCGTTGCGTGGTGGTGAAATGGCCGATGTTATTTTTGGTGGGACTGATACGCGTCAACCTCATAACATGGCAGAGGTTTCCTTGACCTTTGCAGAGTGTGAAAAGGAATTAGGTGTCGAGTGGCATGAGCTTTGTATTACGCGCAGAGTTTTTCGTGATGGAAAATCAGAATACCTTATCAATGGAAAGCCATGTCGTTTGAAGGATATTCATGAACTCTTCATGGATACTGGTATTGGACGAAGTGCCTACTCCATCATGGAGCAAGGAAAGCTTGATCAGATTTTGAGCAGCCGTCCAGATGATCGACGCGCTATTTTTGAAGAGGCTGCAGGTATTACTAAATTTAAATCACAGAAAAAAGAAGCGTTGCGTAAATTAGAATATACTGATTCCAATCTGCTGCGTGTTACCGACATTATCAAAGAGGTAAAGCGCCAGATTGGATCGCTGCAACGCCAAGCGGGTAAGGCGAGGCGATATCAAGGGCTTCAAAGTGATTTATCAATTTTGGATACGCACTTGTCCCATCGCTCTTATAAGGAGCTTGAGCATTCAATCGAGGCATTAGCAGCCTCTATTGATCAGAGCGCTGAAGTGCGGTTGGTGCAAGAACGTGAGATTGCCGAACAAGAAGAGGAATGTGGTGTCGTGCGGAGTCAACTGGCAGTTCTTGATAGTGGTATCGAACAGTCCAGAGCAGCACTGCAAAATGTGCGTAATCAGATTTTTTCAGGAGAAAATCGTGTTGAGACGAACCGAGAGCGCAAGGAGGAATTTCGTGAGCAGGCCACACGAGCCCGGGCAGAAATCGATGCTTTCCATGCACGTATTAGTGAGCAGGAAAGTGAGCTTGAGCGTACGGAGACTCAATTAACAGAACTCCTTGATCTCTTGCGCACGGAGGAGAGTGCTCTTCAATCAGGCACAAGTCGTGCTACAGAGGCCCAGAAAGAGAGGATCGACGCAGAGCGTCGTGCCGATGCTTTTGCTCATCGGTTGCACACAATGGATAACCGTCTTTCTGATCTTCGTGGTAAGGTGTCTACTGCCACAGGCCGGCGTGATGCCGCGCGTCAGCGTTTAGAACAGTTGCAATCCCAACAGGCAAGTATGGAGCAGACGCTAATAGGATTAACGGTGCGTGCTGAGACTGCGGTAACAGCTCATGTTCAGGCAGGAGAGGCGATGACCTTGGCCAAGCAAGCGCAAGAGGCAGCTCAATCCTTTCATGATGAAGCACAGCGCACGCGTCAGCATGCCGATGTGGAGTGGAATGCCCTAGGTAAACAGCTTGCTGAGCGAGAATCTCGTCGAGAGTTGCTTTGTCAATTAGAACGTGAAGGCGAAGGGCTAGGAGAAGGAACGCAGGCTATTTTGCGTGGTCTCAATCGGCCTGATTTTTTTCAAGCAGGTATTCTGGGAACATTAGCGGCTTTAATTGATGTGCCCACTGAAGATATTCCTGCGGTGGAAGCGGCTCTTGGTGCAGCAAGTCGCTCCGTTGTTTTTAAAGATGCTGACGTGGCTGCTGCTGCGCTTCAAACACTGAAAGCTGCGGCTCAAGGGCGTGCTGCGGTCTTAATGGCTGATTGGCCCAATAGTTCTCAAGAATCGCTTTCTCTTCCTGAAGGAGCGCTTGTTTGGGCTTCTTCTTTAGTAAAGGCTTCCGAACCGGTGCGTGTTGTTGTTGGACGTTTGTTAGAAGGAGTTGCTGTGGTAGCCGATCTCGAAACGGCCTTTCGATTAAAGAAAGAACATCCCAATCTTGCTTTTGCAGCACGTACAGGAGAATTTATTTCTCGTGATGGTGTGGCCTATGGTGGTGCAGATGGAGAAGTTTCTTCTTCAGCATTGCTACGTCGATCTCAAATTGCGGCTTTAGAACGAGACGTAACAACTCTTCGTGAGGAAGAAACGCGCTTAGCCACTGCTCGGGACGCAGCCATAACTGCTTTAGAGCAGGCCATCGAGCGTCTTCGAGAAGCTCGTGATCATGTCAATCATACTCAATCTCTCCTTTCTTCTGCTCGAAGCGATGAACTTCTTGCTACCCGAGAACTTCATGATACGCGCAGACGTTCCGAGGCTCTCGCCATGGAGGTAGGAACGCTTGAGGCTCAGTCGCAGAAATTAGAGGAACAAATCCTCCAAGATCAACAACAACTCGATGCTCTTGCTACAGAAATTGCTCAAGTTCGGGAGGAACGTTCTTCCGCACAAGCTCAGATTGCTACCTTACGTGATGCTGAGACTGAGGCTGCAGCAGCCTTAGCCGAAGTTCGATTGCGCGTGGCGACGGAACGCCAGCATCAGCAGGCTCTCACGCAACAACGTGTGCCGTTGCAAGCACGTTTACGAGAACTCGCTCAATCGATTGCTTCTCGAGAGCGTGATATTACCAATCAAGAGCAAAAAGTGATTTCTCTTGAAACGGAATCGAGCAGTTTGCTAATAAATATTACGCAATGGAAAGAGGAACTCCTAGCTGTAGAGCAAGAGATTGCGCAGAAAACCAGCGAACGCTCCAAGTTGCAAGAGCGTGTAGAAACGTTAGAAATCAGTCTTCGTACCGTGCGTAAGGAACTCATGGAATTGCAAGATCGACGTTCGCGAGAGGAAGTTCGTTTAACAGAGCTACGCCTACGAGCTGAGTCAATTCGAGATCATATTTCACGACGTTATCAAATAGACCTTACGAATTTTAAGCCTGATAGCTATGCATTGCTCAAGGTGATCACAGTGTCCAAAGAACGCAAATCCCTTGTTCAAAAAGGAAGCATGGAAGAGCCCCTTGAAACAGGCGTAGATGGAAATTTAACAATCGAGGAGACTGACTCGATGGTTCGATCACCAGAACAACAAAGCAATTTACCAGCAGAAATAGATTTTAGAGAAAATGCTATTCCATGGGAAAAGATTGAAGTAATGGTGGCCGAGCTTACTGAACGTGTTGATTCGATGGGGCCGGTGAATATAGAGGCCATTCAAGAATTTGAAGAACTTGAAGAGCGCTATAACTTCCTTGAGAAGCAGAATACGGATCTCATTAATGCTAAAGAGGAGCTCTTGGAGGTGATTTCACGCATTAATAAGACAACAAAAGTTCTCTTTGCTGAGACGTTTGAACGGGTCAGAGTTAATTTTCAAGAAATGTTTACGGAGCTCTTTGGTGGTGGTAAGGCAAACCTCCTTCTTGTGGATGACAGTAATCCACTTGAGAGTGGTATTGAAATTATCGCTCGTCCTCCAGGCAAACAGCTCCAAAGTATTTCGTTACTCAGTGGTGGCGAAAGAACGATGACGGCAGTGGCTCTTCTCTTTGCCATCTATATGGTGAAGCCTAGTCCTTTCTGCGTTCTTGATGAAATGGATGCTCCCTTAGATGAATCAAACATTGGTCGTTTTATTAAACTTCTTGATCGCTTTGTCGGTCAGAGTCAATTTTTTGTGATCACTCACAATAAGCGGACCATGTCACGCGCCGATATGCTCTACGGCGTGACTATGGAAGAACGAGGCGTGACGAAGCTCATTAGTGTGAAATTCCATGCGAAAGAAGAGGGCAAAGTTCTTGATCAGCCTGAGACTGATCAAGAAGTAAAGAGTGAAGAGTAACATAATTATTCGGCCAACGGTCCGAATAAAAGCTGTTAGTTCCTAGTTCTTAGTTCTTAGTTGACTTTTTCGCTATAGCTTAAAAGTCTATCTTGGCGAGTGGTATTCTATTAATTTCTTTTTTCAGGCATATTATGACGATTTTTTTAAGAAAGAAAACGATACAATAAAAACCTCTTATTTTACTTCAGTCGCTGCGTAGCGGGGATTGAATGCTTACAATGGAACTATCTCTTCACACATTGCATTCGCGAGAACTTCTGAACCATCTCGCTCAAGCTTTGCAAGCACGCTTGGATGTTATTGCTAATCATGACCTGCGCAATCGCGATACAGCGACTCATTTGAAAAAGCTACAGGAAGCCTCTGAATCAATTGAACATTGCGTCGCCTTATTGCCAACGGAGATAGATCCTCATTTGCGCCACTACCTAGAGCGTCGCAGTTATGACAAGGCATTAGCTTGGATTAAAGAGGGGATTATAGGAAAGCATGCCTAATTTTTTTGTTGCACTTGTTTTTTGAAAAGACCAGGCTTTATGGGTGAATCTTATTTTAGATTCCGCTCATTAGAGATTTTTCTAAAATCGCTTATGCTAATGAAGTGCAAGACGCTTACGGAGCGCAGAACTTGAGTGTACAGATGTACTCGATGGTTCGAGCACCGGAGCAACGAAGCAATTCGTTAGTATAAGTAGAGTTTCGGAAGAACTCTACTCATCATGGAAAGTTCCATGATTGTAGTAACACTTAACCCATTAATCAGACTATGAATAAAAAACTACTTACAACGCTTTTAGCAACTCTTCTAACAACGGGTGTTGTTTCGGCAATTACGGGCAATGAGGTGCAAAAGAGAGATAATGCAAATCAAGACAATGAAAATGCTGCGCAAAGCAGTGACAATGCCGCGCAAAAACGTGACAATGCCGCGCAGCATTCGGAGAATTTAAGAACTGCTAGTGATGCTGCGCAAGATTTAAGCGCTGCATCTACGCGCAACGCAAGTAGTCATGCTGCTTCTGCCGCAGCAGCAGCAGCTCAACGAGCTGCACACAATGCGCAAGGTAGTGCCGATGCTGCCGCCTCCGCTGCACGTCAATAAGAACGCCAATTATTCCAACATTGTATCTATCAAGAGACGCAATGTCTGGTATAAAGGATTGGTTATAATCGTATAACCTCTCCTAGTAAAACTCTTTTAATAATTAAAAGAGGTTTTTCTGATACTCCAAGGTCCATCGTTGTTGATAACAGCGATGGATCTTTTTTCTTCCCATCTATGAATAAAAAACTACTTGCGACATTCTTTGTAACCCTTCTGACAACAGATATTATTTTAGCGACAACAGACAATACTTTGCTAAAAATAAATAATGACACTCAACAAGATTCCATACGTAGGACGACTCATCGAAAAATTGCCCGTCAAAATGCTCTGCGCAGTGCAGTCAGTCAACAAAATGCCAATGTAAATCCTAAGCAGCAAGTCATAAATCAGCAAAATGCTGATAGCATTGAGGATGAGAAAAAGGCTCGTTTGCTTAAAGCCCACATGCTTAAAAAATGACCTCTTCAACCCCTGCAATAACAGAATAACATTCTTAATAAGTTAACTATCAACTACGAACTAACTATTCGGCTGACAGGGCGAAAAGTGACGACTGAGCAATTTTTTAAACCAATTGCCGAAGGCAAGAAAATAAACTCTTTACCCTTTACTCTTTACCCTTTACTTGTCTGAGTTAAGCCACGTATCAAAAAAAATAAAAATCTATTTTCAAAATTGGTTTACTTTCTAAAAGTTATGATACGTTGCTTGATTTTGTCGTAGAATTAACTGCTCCCACATGCGTGTTTCTGCCTGAAGCTGAGCAGCATGAATGCTCGCTGGAGAAGCAAGAAAGCTTATGGTTGAGAGCTTGCCATGGTAAATGTCCAGAGCATTGGGCCCTGCATCATAGATTTTTTGATGATCTTGATTGATATCTTTTTCAAAATTTTTATTACCACTCAGTGCTGATTCCACAGAAGTTTCGAACCATTTTTTGAGAGAAAATCGAGATGGTGACGGTTCACGGTTAACAATGTTATAGAAAGTGCCCTTATCATCAAAAGCGCAAACAATTGTTGTTTCTGGGTCAGTACTTACTTCAGTAGGCGTATTGGATCCTACTCCTCCATCTTCAAGGATGTCTCCTTGAGAATCTTTGATCGGTTGGAAAACTCCAGGTAGCGACATGGAAATACGAACCGCTTCTGCAACAGGCATTAAAGGTGTACTTTCCATATTAAAATACTTTTCTTGTTTTTTAGTTTTATCAAATCCCGTAACAATGAGTTTTTTAAAGCGAGAGGGATTTATTTTATGAAGAAGAGCGAGATCTTGAAAAGTGATAGACTTCTTTCGAAACTCTACTGATGCTCCGAATTGCGGCGTCGCGCCGGTGCTCGGAGCATCGAGTATGTTATATACACTCAACTCCTGTGCGCCGTCGACTCCTTGCACTTCATTAGCATCAGCGAGTTTGGAAAGAAGTCTAGTATTTATTAGACTTCTTGTATGCGAGTCCAAAGTATTATCAGGGTCAGTGTTCAGGAGAGCATCCCTTAATTGAAAAATAGACAAGGTTTCTTCTTCCGTTAAGAAATTCTCTGTTTTTAAATAGTTTATTTGTTCTTCCAAGGTTTCATAAGAAATAGATTCAAAGAAAGCTTTTATCGATTGAATCATCGCTTGATTCATGAGAGTGATGGCATAAGTTCCCTGAAAAAAACCATTTTTATGATCAAAATCATGGCTTGAAAGAAGATGGTCTTCTGAATGCCCTATAAGTACCTGTAGATAGTCAGTTTGATCGAGAGTTGATTGTAAGGCGGGAGCATTCATCCCTGCAGCAATTAAGGATGCCATCATAGCTCCAGCAGAACTACCAGCAATCAGGGAAAGATTTTGGAGTATTCCTGATTCTTCCATGGCCTTATAAGCACCGACATACCCGATGCCTTTCATGCCTCCTCCTGATAAAATCATTGTTGTGGGATAGGGAGCTGGTTCAATGACACACCACCCTCCTGTTTTCATTTTAATCCATTGAGGAGTCTGTTGTGGAGTCGCAAACTTTTTCCTTAAAAAATAAAAAGCTTTGATGCAGTCTCTTTCCGCTTCTTGAATGGCTTGGCTTATAGATACCGCAGGATCTTTAAAATTTTCTTCTAGTTTTTTGGTAATGCGATCTAAGGATTCTTCAGCTTCACTAAGAAGTATCTCTGTTTTCTCATCACTGTCTTGATCAAGTTCTTCTTCTTGCAAAGAATTTTGAAGTGTTTCAGAAAAATAAACAGCTAGATCTTTTTCTAGATTTTCTAACGTTGTCTCTTTAGATGGATAAGAGGAAGGAGCTTTCTTTTTCTCAACAAGATCAATGGAATTTTCGCCGACTCTAATATCTGAAGTCAGGTTGTTATCTTGAAGGGATAGCTCAGCAATTTGTTGCCAAATGATAGCTGGTGGTGATGAAGGGGGCGGTGGAAAAGGAAGCATCTAAAAAGATAGCATAAAAGAGGAAGTTAAGAGTGGGTAAAGAGTCGCTAGAGCCGAAAGTGAACCGATTGTAAAAACACTCTTTACTCTTTACCCTTTACTCGTTACTTGTCTGTATCTAAGCCAGATACCAAACAAAAATAAAAAGCTATTTTTGAAATTGGTTCACCTGTTAACAGACTCTACTTATGGATTCCCTTCTTAAAATTTTACGAAAAGAAGCTAACACCTCTCCTTCCGATCTTGCACGGCAACTCGGTCTTACTGAAAAAGAGGTAATGGCCAAGATTAGCAAGCTAGAAAAGGATGGAACAATTCTAGGCTACCATGCCGTCATCAATCGTGATCATTATGAACCTCACGCGGTCACTGCTGTGATTGAGGTGAAGGTTTCTCCTGAGAGAGAAGGAGGATTTGATCGGATTGCGAGCCGAATTGCTCGATTTGAAGAGGTCGAGAGTGTTTACCTCATGAGTGGAGGTTATGATCTGTTGGTTATTGTAGAAGGAGCTTCATTGCGTGATGTAGCTTCCTTTGTGGCACACAAATTAAGTGCCATAGAAGCAGTGCAATCATGTGCAACGCGCTTTCGACTTAAAACGTACAAAGAACATGGAATGTTGCATGCTTTGGAAGAAGCTTCCGAGCGACTTTTGGTGGCACCGTGATTAGAAGATGGAAGATTGGGATAATGCTTGTTTGGAAACTTTATTTTTTGTCTTCGCAAAATTAATGAAAATTAAAAGTTTGGTTTTATGAACAATTGATTGAATAGCTAATGGTATTTTCGATTTATATTTTACATCTTGTGCTCTTGCCAAAGGCCTCGACTCCTATCTTCCATCTTCTATCTCCCATCTCCAAATAATATGTCTTGCCGCATTGCTTCCATTGTTCAAGGGATTCCTCGTTCTGGGATTCGTGATTTTTTTGAGATCGTTCAATCGATGAACGATGTCATCTCGCTTGGCATAGGGGAGCCCGATTTTGTAACGCCATGGCATATTCGTGAGGCGGCTATTTATTCTCTGGAAAAAGGGAAGACTTCCTATACCTCCAATCTCGGTGATCCTCAATTAAGGCGTTCCATTGCAACCTATGTTAAAAAGCACTTTGGAGTAACATACTCTGCTCAGAATGAAATTCTCGTTAGCGTTGGTGTTTCTGAGGCCATTGATCTCGCCTTGCGCGCTTTAATTAATCCTGGAGATGAGGTGATTTATCATGAACCTTGTTATGTCTCTTATGCTCCCACCATTGCCTTAGCCCATGGAGTGGCTGTTCCTATAGCGACACGACCTGAAGAGAAATTTGTTCTTTGTGCTGCTGATTTAGAAAAGAAAATAACACCACGAACTAAAGTCCTGATGTTGAATTTTCCTACTAATCCTACAGGTGCTATTATGTCTCGAGAGGAGTTGGTTAAGATTGCCGAGGTCTGTTGTCGATGTGATCTTTTAGTACTTACCGATGAAATCTATAGTGAGTTAATGTACGATGGAGTGGGGCATACATCAATTACTGCACTTCCCGGAATGAAAGAACGAACTGTTCTCCTTCATGGGGTTTCTAAGGCATTTGCAATGACTGGATGGCGTATTGGTTTTGCTTGCGGCCCTGTCGATATTATTGAAGCGATGATGAAGATTCATCAATACTCTATCCTTTGTGCTCCCATCATGAGTCAGGAAGCTGCGAAGGAAGCGCTCGATCATGGAGAATTAAGTGTTGCCAGTATGCGTGAAGAGTATCAACGGAGACGTAATGTTGTCGTAGGAGCCTGCCGTGAAATGGGGCTGGACTGTTTTTGTCCTCAAGGGGCTTTTTATATTTTTCCAAATATTACAAAAACAGGGCTTAGCAGTAAGGAGTTTTCTCTGCAACTCCTCCAGGAGAAAAAAGTAGCCGTTGTTCCTGGGAGTGCTTTTGGACCTAGTGGCGAAGGCTTTGTTCGCTGTAGCTATGCTACGAGTATGGACAAACTCAAGGTTGCGATGGAGAGGATTGCTGCGTTTGTGGAAGAAAAAAAGTAAGAGATTGACTATAGACTATAGTAGTAGAATTCTCCTTGAATGAATTATTTAGTTCCCTTTTTGCTTTTTAAAAATCTTATTGTTATTGTTAATCCCCTACTTGTAGCACTTATCTACCTTCATTTACGGCCTAAAATTAAAGAAGAACAAAAACGTGTTGAAGTTTTTCAGATTTTTCTAGTTTCTTCATTATTAGGTTTAATGGTTTCTTTTTTTGGGAAAGGCATTTTACACTTTCTTGGTCTTTCCATTGACTATATCAAAATGGCAGGAGGTTTAATGATCATTAGTTCTGCTTGGGGAATGCTTGGCAGGAAAGATAAGTACGAAGATTCAAGGAGTGCTGCTCTTAGTAAATCTATTATCAATCCTATAGTCATTCCCATTTGTATGGGAGGGGGTACCATTTCCATTATTTTAACAACAACTGCTTCATTACCATTTCAAGTGGGCGTTATTTTCAGTACCAGTACAGCAATTATTTTAACATACGGATTGACCGCTCTGTGTTGTTATTTCGGCGAGTACCTCAAAAAATTTGTTGGGGATAATATCATAGAAATTTTTACTATTTTGTGTGCCTTTATCATGCTTGCCATTGGTTTAACTATGGTTATTGAACCTATAAAAGCGCTTTGGTTGGCGCCTGCACAATAACATTTCAATAGTTTTTTACTACCAAAGTAGGCGCCTTGGTAGTTGTTTAGGAGTTTAGGGGATAAAGTGTAGGAGTTACAAAAAAACTTTCCCTTGAACTTTCAAGGCATTAAATACTCTAAGGTGTTAATAGGTACTGGTAACTACTAGTTTTTTTTAATTGGCTTGTGCTGATAGAGTGAAAGTGGAATTCAGCAAAAAAAGAAATTTTCAGAATGGATTTATATTTGGTGTAAATGTAGGGCACACCATTTTCCTCGAATAATAACTGAAGTTTTTTTGAGTCCAAGCTGCGTAAAAACATTAATAATCTCATCATGTTCTACGGCGAGAATGCCTGAGAGAATCAAGTGTCCTTGAGGAGCAATAGCAGCAACAATCTTAGGAGCAACTGTGGTGAGTACGGAAGAATAAATATTTGCAGCAACAACATTCCATATGCCAGGAGGGTTCCAGCACAGAAGGTCAGCATGACGGAAGTGTGAGCGTGCGAGGTTGTTTAATAACGCATTTTTTTGAGCAATGGAAACACAACGTTTGTCAAAATCGATGCCGAGTATTTTCTGAGCGCCTAAAAGTTCTGCTGCGAGTGTCAAGATCCCTGATCCGCTACCAAGGTCAAGGAGAGACCAATGGGCTTTATTAGAAGAAGGGCATGTTTTTGCAATATTGCAGAGCAATCGTAAGCAACTATGAGTCGTTGCATGTTCTCCTGTTCCAAAGGCCATTCCAGCGGGGATTACAAGTGATTTAATTTTGGAAGATGCTGCTTTCTTTTGATCTTTCAGTAAAGATTCTTGATCATTATAAAGGAGTAAGCTGCCTGCAATGTGAAGAGGAGTGCGGCGTTTGTTAGTTGGAGGTTCCCATGAGGCAGCATTAAAAGGACGTACAGAGCCGCCAAAAGATTTTAGTAAGCATTTGGCCGTTTTCTGATCGGTATAAACTTGAAGTCGTAAGGTACGTGAAGCGGGAAATGCCTTAATAACGAGCGCTTCAGGACCAGCAAATAGAAGGCGTTCAATCCAGGCATCTTCATGCTGGCGAGAGGTGAGGCGAGTCCAGAGATGAGTGATTGGAGTCATAGCATTAAGAAACTAAAGAAATAGTCACAAAAGAACACAAAGAAACACAAAGAATAAAAAATTAGGCGAATTCTAATACCACAAAGTATTTCTTGTTTTTTTCTGCTTACTATTTGTTCATCTCTATTGATAGGCAAGAGAGTATTAGTATTTCGATTATGGACATTTTTTGTGTTTTTTTTGTGTTCTTTTGTGGCTATTTTTCTTTTTTTAATCTGTATTTTCTAAATGATAACTTTTCTACATTGGTTCCAAGCTAACTTTATTCACCTCGATCAAAGCCTTGCTCATATTGTCGCGCTCTATGGAACGTGGGTTTATGCCATTCTTTTCATGATTATTTTTTGTGAGACAGGTCTCGTGATTACACCCTTTCTACCAGGAGATGCGCTTCTTTTTGCAATTGGTGCCTTTGCTGCCGCTAAGCCAGAGGGAGGGATTCGTTATGCTTACGCCTTAGGCCTCCTTACTCTCGCTGCTATTATCGGGAATATGGTTAATTTTATGTTTGGAAGAACGATTGGTGGTCATATTTTTAAAGAGAATGCGTTGATTCTAAAGAAAGCTTATCTCAATCGAGCTCATCTTTTCTTTGAAAAACATGGAGCCAAAGCACTCATCTTGGCTCGCTTTCTTCCGATCTTCCGCACGCTTGTTCCTTTTGTTGCTGGAATCGCAGGGATGAATTTTCGTAAATTTTCTTTTTATAGTACGATGGGAAGTGTTCTTTGGGTTGTTTCTATGATGACAGCAGGCTTGCTTTTTGGACGCATTGATTGGGTGCAACATCATTTTGAATCAGTAGTAATAGGTATTATTTTAGTTTCGATGCTGCCTTTGGTTTATGAGGCATTGGCTCATTGGGCCGCTCTACGTCGAGAGAAGAAGGAAGGCAAGAAGTTATAAGGAGTGTCTAAATAATTTTTCGTAAGATTTTATTCATCTTGTCAACATATTTTATTAAAATAATTATTAAAATAAATTTAAAAAAAGTTTAACATTTTGTTGACTCATTCATTTAATACTGTATGTTTCTCAATCCCGACGATGACTTAGGTTATCTGACTTCGGGAATGTTCTTTTACCGGTCTGCGCTTAAGACAGCAAAGATGTTCTCACTTCCACTATGGAATGAAACGTTATTGTCTGTTGCAGAACCCGGGATAGATCTTTGATAGCACTAGTCCGATTTTGCACAGAAGTGAAAGTCGGATGGATCAAAATACTTTTCTAAAAGCCATTAATGGTTTTTAGAAAATAGTTATTTTTTAAAAGCCCGCAACGGTTTTTAAAATTAACTTAAATAAACAATTTTTCTAGAAGCTTATAGCTTCAGAAATGAAACAGCGAAAACTGAATTGTGCGTTTTCTGTCGATAAATTGAAGTTTTAACAGACCTTACTGTTCTTATCTTTCGAGATAAGCTCAGTAAAAATTATTCTGCAGTTACCTTTCGAGGTAAGATGCAGTTAAGAATAGTGCCTGAATTTGTTTCCCGCATTAGCGCGAGGAACACAAACTTTTCTACGGAGAGTTTGATTCTGGCTCAGAACGAACGCTGGCGGCGTGGATAAGACATGCAAGTCGAACGGGATTTTATTGGTAGTAATACTAGTAAAATTTAGTGGCGAACGGGTGCGTAACACGTGAGTAATCTGCCGAGAAGTGGGGGATAGCTCGCCGAAAGGCGAATTAATACCGCATATGACTAGTAGGGACATCTCTACGACGTCAAAGCCGCAAGGCGCTTCTTGATGAGCTCGCGGCCTATCAGCTAGTTGGTGAGGTAATGGCTCACCAAGGCTATGACGGGTAGCTGGTCTGAGAGGACGACCAGCCACACTGGAACTGAGACACGGTCCAGACACCTACGGGTGGCAGCAGTCGAGAATTTTTCTCAATGGGCGAAAGCCTGAAGGAGCGACGCCGCGTGAGGGATGAAGGGCTTCGGCCTGTAAACCTCTGTCATTTGCGAACAAACCTTACCTGTGAACAGCGGGTGAGCTGATAGTAGCGAAAGAGGAAGGGACGGCTAACTCTGTGCCAGCAGCCGCGGTAATACAGAGGTCTCAAGCGTTGTTCGGATTCATTGGGCGTAAAGTGTGCGCAGGCTGCGTGGTAAGTCGGGTGTGAAATTTAGGGGCTTAACCCCTAAACTGCATTCGATACTGCCATGCTAGAGGACTGTAGAGGAGATTGGAATTCACGGTGTAGCAGTGAAATGCGTAGATATCGTGAGGAAGACCAGTGGCGAAGGCGAATCTCTGGGCAGGTCCTGACGCTCATGCACGAAGGCTAGGGGAGCAAACGGGATTAGATACCCCGGTAGTCCTAGCAGTAAACGTTGCACGTTTGGTGTGGGAGGATTCGACCCCTTCCGTGCCGGAGCTAACGCGTTAAACGTGCCGCCTGGGAAGTACGGTCGCAAGATTAAAACTCAAAGAAATTGACGGGGGCCCGCACAAGCGGTGGAGTATGTGGCTTAATTCGATGCAACGCGAAGAACCTTACCTGGTCTTGACATGCATCTCTAAGTTGGTGAAAGCCAGCGACTCTCGTAAGAGAGAATTTGCACAGGTGCTGCATGGCTGTCGTCAGCTCGTGTCGTGAGATGTTGGGTTAAGTCCCGCAACGAGCGCAACCCCTGTGAACTGTTGCCACTTTGACTTCGGTCAGAAGCACTCGGTTCAGACTGCCCTGTGAAACGGGGAGGAAGGTGGGGATGACGTCAAGTCAGCATGGCCCTTACGACCAGGGCTGCACACGTACTACAATGCCCAGAACAAAATGATCCGATACCGCGAGGTGGAGGAAATCGATAAATCTGGGCCCAGTTCGGATTGAAGGCTGCAACTCGCCTTCATGAAGTTGGAATCGCTAGTAATGGCGCATCAGCTACGGCGCCGTGAATACGTTCCCGGGCCTTGTACACACCGCCCGTCACATCATGGAAGTCGTTTGTACCCGAAGTCACTGCGCTAACCCGCAAGGGAGGCAGGTGCCTAAGGTATGGATGGTAACTGGGATGAAGTCGTAACAAGGTAGCCGTAGGGGAACCTGCGGCTGGATCACCTCCTTTCTAAGGAGTAATCTAGAGCATATTAGAATGCACTAGAAGGTCGATCGCTAAGGTATTTTTTCGGAAATGCTATGCGATAAATCCTAACGAGCGAAAGCTTTTCAATGAAAATGAAAATTTTCAGTAGGTTCGATGAAAACGCACAATCCAGTTTTTGCTGTTAAAAGATAGGTTTTAATTATTAAAAACTATTTTCATTTCTATTGTTTCTACTCTTAAAGATAAAAGAGTCTACTACTTAAGTAAACCTAGATCGTCTGGGTTACAACAGCGGCTACCAAGCTGCTACTTCTTCGGGGGTATAGCTCAGTTGGTAGAGCGCCAGCTTTGCAAGCTGGATGTCCGGGGTTCGAACCCCCGTGCCTCCATATTACTTTGCAGTAAGTTTAAGTTAAAATTTTAAGTTGAAGTCTTTGTTAGAACTTCAACTTTACATTTAAACTGCAGCTTCGCTAGTTATGAAGCCGATTTTCAGGGCCTGTAGCTCAGCTGGTTAGAGCATGCGCTTGATAAGCGCAGGGTCACTGGTTCGAATCCAGTCAGGCCCAAGTTTCTAGCCAGACACAAGATTTTTTAAGAAGTAGTTTTCAAATATTCCCCCCCCCACATTAATTTTACATACGTTTCTTTGCTTGACATTCCATAAAAAGTAAAGAAAACTACCGATCCATTCGAAACATTTTTAGCTGTGCAAAATTCGTATAAGCAATTATACAATCTAGTGCATCGCCCTGGGCTAAGTTCCAGTGGTAGTTCTTTGACATCTGCAGATAGGGTAAAAAAATACAACTTTTAGAGCTGAATCCGTGTAAGAAATGCACCATGCTTCGCGCATAGCCTTCTTACACACGAGAATTTCAGAACGAAATAATATATATAAGCTACTAAGAGCACATGAAGGATGCCTTGGTGCCAGCAGGCGATGAAGGACGCAATAAGCTGCGATAAGCTACGGTGAGCGGCAAATACGCTATGACCCGTAGATTTCCGAATGGGATAACCCGGCCAGATTAATATTTGGTCACCACTGTTTGAATACATAGAACAGAGGGAGCGAAACCCGGTGAAGTGAAACATCTCAGTAACCGGAGGAAAAGAAAGCGAAAGCGATTCCGTAAGTAGTGGCGAGCGAAAGCGGAACAGCCCAAACCAGAGGACTTGTCTTCTGGGGTAGTAGGACCCCGTTGTGGTAGTCAGGAGGTTAGGTGAAGCGTATGGAAAAACGCTCCATAGAGGGTGACAGACCCGTAACCGAAAACCAAATGACGCCTAGGGAGTTCCTGAGTAATGCCATCCACGTGAAACTTGGCATGAATCGACGGAGACCACTCCGTAAGGCTAAATACTAGCTGGCAACCGATAGTGAACTAGTACCGCGAGGGAAAGGTGAAAAGTACCGCGATGAGCGGAGTGAAATAGTACCTGAAATCATGTGCTTACAAGGTGTCAGAGCCCCGAAAGGGGTGATGGCGTGCCTTTTGCTTAATGAGTCTGCGAGTTAGTATCAGTAGCAAGTCTAAGTCCTTCTGGGACGCAGGCGAAGCGAAAGCGAGTCCGAAATGGACGCCTAGCTGCTGGTACTAGACCCGAAGCGGAGGTGATCTACCCATGGTCAGGTTGAAGTCTCGGTAACACGAGATGAAGGACCGAACCGGTGAACGTTGAAAAGTTCTCGGATGAACTGTGGGTAGGAGCGAAAGACTAATCAAACCCCGTCATAGCTGGTTCTCCCCGAAATCTATTGAGGTAGAGCCTTGCACGCTGACCTACGGAGGTAGAGCACTGGATGAACTAGGGCCCACACCAGGGTACCGAATTCAATCAAACTCCGAATGCCGTAGGGTGAAGTGCAGGAGGCAGAATGCGAGGGATAAGCTTCGTATTCGAGAGGGAAACAACCCAGATCAGCAGCTAAGGTGCCTAAATACCGCTCAGTGGAAAGGATGTGAGATTACTTAGACAGTGAGGATGTTGGCTTAGAGGCAGCCATCATTTAAACAGTGCGTAATAGCTGACTCATCGAGTGATCTTGCGCCGAAAATGATTGGCGATAAGCGGTATACCGAAGCTCTGGATGCATTTTTGGTTCGCCAAAAGTGTGTGGTAGGGGAGCGTTCTTGGCGCATTGAAGCCATGGGGAAACCCTAGGTGGAGTGCCAAGAAGTGAGGATGCAGACATGAGTAGCGATAAGCCGGGTTGAATTCCCGGCCGCCGTAAACCCAAGGTTTCCTGGGGAAGGTTCGTCCTCCCAGGGTTAGTCGGAGCCTAAGGCGAGGCCGAAGGGCGTAGTCGATGGACAGCAGGTTAATATTCCTGCACCGACTTTAGTTAAGCGTATAGAGGACATATGTTAGGAGAAGAGTCGCCGATTGAAAGTGGCGGTTCCGCAAGGTGACGTGGAGGCTTCGGCCGAAACGGATTCTTTGAATAATGTATCGAGAAAAGTTTATACGTGTTCCTAAGGTCGTCCGTACCGTAAACCGACACAGGTGGGTGGGCATAAATGTGCTCAGGCGCGTGAGTGAAACCTCGTTAAGGAACTCGGCAATCTAGCCCCGTAACTTCGGAAGAAGGGGTGCCTCTAGCAATAGAGGCCGCAGTGAGTAGGGTCAACCGACTGTTTAACAAAAACACAGCACTCTGCTAAGACGAAAGTCGACGTATAGGGTGTGACACGTGACCAATGCGGAAAGATTACGGTAAGGGGTTAGTCGTAAGACGAAGCTCTGAGCCTAAGTCCCCGTGAATGTCGGCCGTAACTATAACGGTCCTAAGGTAGCGAAATTCCTTGTCGGGTAAGTTCCGACCTGCACGAATCGTGTAACGAGTTGACCGCTGTCTCAACGAGGAGCTCAGCGAAGTTGTATTGGCGGTGAAGATGCCGCCTGCCCGCAGTAGGACGGAAAGACCCTATGCACCTTTACTGTACGCTGTCACTGGTTTTTCGGTTATGATGCTTAGTGTAAGTGGGAGACTTTGATTCTTTGTTTTCGGACAAAGATGAGTCGTCAATGAAACACCACCCTTCAGAATTGGAAAATCTAACCTTAGCCCATTATCTGGGTAAGGGACCCTGGCAGCCGGTCAGTTTGACTGGGGCGGTCTCCTCCCAAAGAGTAACGGAGGAGTGCGAAGGTTGGCTCAACCCGGTTGATAATCGGGTGACGAGTACATGGATATAAGCCAGCTTAACTGCGAGACGCACATGTCGAGCAGAGACGAAAGTCGGCCCAAGTGATCCGGTGGTTGAATGTGGAATTGCCATCGCTCAACGGACAAAAGGTACGCTAGGGATAACAGGCTGATCCTGCCCAAGAGCTCATATCGACGGCAGGGTTTGGCACCTCGATGTCGGCTCATCACATCCTGGGGCTGGAGAAGGTCCCAAGGGTCCGGCTGTTCGCCGGTTAAAGTGGTACGCGAGCTGGGTTCAGAACGTCGCGAGACAGTTCGGTCCTTATCCACTGTGGGCGCAGGAGAATTGAGGGGTTCATTTTCTAGTACGAGAGGACCGAGAATGACGAACCTCTGGTGTTCCGGTTGTCGTGTCAACGGCATTGCCGGGCAGCTATGTTCGGAAAGGATAAGCGCTGAAAGCATCTAAGCGCCAAGCCTCTCCCAAGATGAATTCTCCCTGAAGAGCCGTAGAAGACTACTACGTTGATAGGTTGTGGGTGTAAGCACAGTAATGTGTTCAGCTTAACAATACTAATGCTCGTTCGGCTTTACTGTTTTCGTTCAAAACAGGCTCTAAATAAGGGTTATTTTTACTACTATCTGCAGTTGTCAGTGAATATCACTGGGATTATCCCAAGATTTTGTTCTCTGAAATACTATAACGACAAGAAAACTGATCGCTAGAGATCCGTGGTTGAATTGTGTCAATATTTTCACAATTAACTTCGTCCTCTGGTGATCTTAGCGCAGTGGAACCACCCGTTCCCATCCCGAACACGGAAGTGAAACGCTGCAGCCCCGATGGTAGTGCATCTATAGGTTGTGCGAGAGTAGGACGTCGCCAGTATTAACGGCCCCGACTAGGAAACTAGTCGGGGCCGTCCTTTTTAGTAGAAGCAGTTCATTTACCGCATAGCAGTAAAAAAGATTTGTAATTAGAGCTGTTCTAAATTAAAAATCTTGTCAAAGTTATTTGCTTTCGGGCAACCTTTAGTTATTATAGAGCAGTTTTAAAACCAATTATCGAAGGGAAACAAACTCATTGCTTTTTACTTCTCTGTAGCTAACTCAAGTCCTAAACAAAAATAAAAATCTATTTTAAAAATTAGTTTACTTGCGAATAGGCTCTACTATGTCATTACAACAACCAGAGGAAATCTCACTCCCATTAGATTCTATCCTAGAGCCATTGCATTTGGGAAATCTAACATTAGGTGCTGATAATCCTCTTTTTATTTTAGGGCCGTGTGTGATTGAGGGGTACAAGCCACTTTTACGTGCCGCAAAGAAGATTTACTCTATTTGTCAAGAGGTGGGAGTAAGTTTTATCTTTAAGGCATCCTATGATAAGGCAAATCGGACGTCAGGTGTTTCCTACCGTGGTGTTGGAGCACGAGAAGGATGCGAAATGCTTGCAGAGGTTGGAGCTTCTATTGGTGTGCCGGTTACCACGGATATTCATAGTCCGGAAGAGGCGGCAATAGCATCTCCTTTTATCGATTTATTGCAGATACCTGCTTTTCTCTGTCGTCAGACTGATCTGATTGAGGCCGCAGCCCACACGGGACGTATGGTCAATGTTAAGAAGGGGCAGTTTTTGGCTCCTTGGGACTTGAAGCCGATTGCTCATAAGCTGGAAGCCGCAGGGTGTCATCGTTATTTTTTTACGGAAAGAGGGACAACATTTGGATATAATAATTTGGTGGTTGATATGCGATCGCTTTATTGGATTCGTGAAGCTGGATATCGCGTGGTCTTTGATGCAACTCATGCGGTGCAACGTCCAGGAGGAGGTGGAGATCGAACAACAGGCGATGGGATCTTAGCTCCTGTCTTGGCTCGTGCTGCTATGGCGGCAGGAGTAGATGGTATCTTTTTAGAGACACATGAAGATCCAGAAAAGGCTCCTTCTGATGGCCCTAATCAAATTCCTCATGCCATGTTGCCTAAAGTATTGCGTTCATTGATGGCGATTCATCAAACTCTCAAATTAGAAGATGGTAGATAGGAGATAGAAGATAGGAGTGTTTTTTAATTCAATTGCCGCAGGCAAGAAAATAAACTCTTTACTCGTTACTTGTTTGTTGTGCAGCCAGAGACGAAGTAAAAATAAAAATCCATTTTCAAAATCGGTTCACTTTCGGATAGGCTTTAGTTATTCTTTTATGAATTATTTTTTTGTAGTGACTCTTTTTCTGATGACGCTTCTTAGGGGTGAGAGTGCAATGTCGATTCCAACACCATCGCCTCAGAATTCTCCTGAAGCAAAGAAATCATCTGCTGTAATGCTTCCGGCTATTCAGAGTTCAGTTCAACAAAACGGACAATTAAATCACGCTGATAGTAAACGGCCCGATCATTTTACTCGAGGTCCTTCTCCAAAAGAGATCGACTCGGGGTGGTTATCTTTGAGCAAGGATAAAAACTCCTCACGACCAATTGATTTGCCAGCACCTATTGGAGAGGAGATGAAAGGAGTTGTAATTCCTCAATATGATAGCAGTGGAAGATTGACGATGAATTTTTACGCTGCGTCAGCACGAAAGATGAATGAAGTTATGGTGGAGCTCCATCAATTGAAGGTGGAGTTTTTTGAGAAGGATGGAAAGGATGTTACCGTAAGCATTCCTCAATCTATTTTTAATCTTGAAACAAAAATTCTCTCGACGGATACAGAGACGACGATTCAACGGGAAGACTTTCATATGATAGGGCAATCAGGGGAGTTTGATATTATGAAGCGTCTTGGTGTTTTAAAAGGACATGTGCATACCGAAATACGTAATGCAGCTCCTTCCGAGGAGTTATGAGGAACTATACTGCGAGCGGTCATTTTTTGATGTTTTTACACACCCTTTTTAACTCTAGCCGCATTGTCATCGCTTACGTTATGTTTACATAGCGCCTTACTCTTCCTCCTTGCTAGAGTCAAAATAACAATGTAAAAACATCAAGTCTCTCCCGCGCACAGTATAATTAACGAAAGAAAGAAAATAAACTCGTTATCCTTTACTCTTTACTTTTCTGTAGTTAAGCCATGCATCAAACAAAAATAAAAATTCATTTTCAAAATTGCTTCGCTTGTGGACAGTCTCTAGTTGCAATATTTGCTATTTGTCTTTTTTTTGTTGTCGTTACAACATCACGAGGGGAGTCCCATCAATCTTCTCCTGCTGTTTCGCCTTCAGTTTCGCCTTCAAGTCCCTGGAATCTTTCGTTGGGTAATCGGCCGCGTCCTAAGAATGCAAGAACGCTTGTTGATGCTGAGGGGGGAGCATGGTTTGATGATGGCAGTAATACAGTGGAGTTTTTTGATAAGGTGGTTGTACATGATCCTCAATTTACGCTTTCTTGTGACAAGCTTCGTGTCGAGATGAATAAAAATAGACAAGGATTAAAACTCGTGACAGCCACCGGGAATGTTGTTATCGAACAGGAACATCCCAATGAGCAGGGAGAAACGGTGAAGGTTTTTGGGAAGGCTGGAGAGACGATTTATGATCCTATAACAGGAAATATTACATTGAAGTATTGGCCGCAGATTCAACAAGGAAGTAATTATCAGATAGCAACAGAACCTGGGACTGTTATGATCCTCAATGGAAAGGGAACGTTACATACACAAGGCCAGAGTCGCACGATGATTGTTGATCAAGTAAAAAAAGAAGAAGCGAAGAGTAAGGAGTAAAAGGCATTTTTTAAATCAGGAAGCAATCAGTATTTTGGAATTTTTATTTTGATAAAGGGTATTTTAAGAAAATAAATTTGAGGAAATTGAGTTGCGGAACGCTTCCCTCTTTACTCTTCCCCCTTTACTGGTTTAACTTAGATTTTTCATGAATGTTACTGCTTTTCATCCGATGTCATCTGTCTCTTCTGAGGAAGAACCGCTTTTGAAAACGGAAGGTCTTGTTAAAATTTATAATGGTCGATCGGTTGTTAATGGGGTCGATATTCATGTGCGGCGTGGTGAAATTGTAGGGCTACTTGGTCCCAATGGTGCAGGAAAAACCACAACGTTTTATATGATTGTTGGTTTGGTACGCCCTGATGGAGGAAAAACGTTTTTTCAAGGAGTTGATGTGACTCATTATCCTATGTATCAACGGGCGCGTTTGGGTATGGGATATCTGCCACAGGAGGAGTCAATCTTTCGCAAGATGACGGTGGAGGAGAATATCATGGCAGTTTTACAAATGACGGAAACTACAAAGAAGGCGCAGAAGGAACGATGTGAAGAGCTCTTGACACGCTTTGGTATTGATCATTTAGCAAAGAATGAAGCTTTGACACTAAGTGGTGGAGAGAAACGTCGTTTGACAATTGCTCGTTCGTTAGTGATGAATCCTTCGCTTTTGATGCTTGATGAGCCTTTCAGCGGTGTCGATCCAATTGCTGTCTATGATGTGCAGCAGGTCATTGCTGATCTTCGTGCGATGGGATTAGCTATTATTATTACAGATCATAATGTTCGTGAGACGTTGGCGATTACCGATCGTGCTTACCTGATTTTTGAGGGGCGTGTGGAGAGTCAGGGCGATAAGGATTTTCTTCTTCATGATCCAATTAGTCGTAAACTTTATCTTGGTGAGTCATTTGTGATGTAATGCAAGGCGTTGTTAACAACGCCAGTTCTTAGTTGAATAACTAAGAACTAGAAACTAAGAACTATTTTTATCGTGTCTAAAAAACATTCCAATCCACTTACCGTAGCCCAATTTTTCGCAAAGCATGGGGAGTCGCTTTGTATGGAATTAATGAGCGAAGACTCAGGTGAGGGGCGCATTATTAAGGAGCCCACAATTAATCGTCCAGGATTGGCTTTGGCTGGTTTTTTTCGTTATTTTGCTCACAAGCGTCTCCAGGTTATTGGATATGTTGAATTGAGTTATCTTAGGCGCCTTGCGCTTTCAGAATGCACGGTGCGGCTTAAAGAACTTTTTGCTCGCAAGATACCTGCTTTAATTGTAGCGCGTGGGCGATCTCTTCCTCAGGGACTTTTAGAAATTGCAGCCGAAGCGAAGACTCCCGTTTTTAGAACTCCAATGATTACAATGCAGTTTATTAATGCGGCAACGATTGCTCTTGAGGATGATTTTTCTCCCGTTGTTTCTGAATTTGGTAGTATGGTTGATATCTTTGGTGTGGGAGTTTTGATTAAGGGAAAAAGTGGAGTTGGTAAGAGTGAATGTGTTCTTGGGCTTATTGAACGTGGGTATAGTCTCGTCAGTGATGATATTACTCGTTTTCGTAATTTCGAAGGGCGTGAACTCATTGGTTCCAGTAGTGATTTAACCCGTTTTCATATGGAGGTGCGTGGTATAGGTGTCATCAATGTCGCTGCTGCCTTTGGTATTGGAGCGGTTCGTTCGGAAAAGCGCCTGAATCTTGTGGTCACTCTTAAGGATTGGAATGATGTCGAAGATATAGATCGTGTGGGACTTGATCGTGAATTTGTCAAGATTCTCGGTATTGAAGTGCCTCACATAACTATTCCTGTTCGTATTGGACGTGATTTGGCTCGTTTGGTAGAGGTTGCCGCTTTAGATCAAAAGCTTCAAGCTATGGGGCATCATGCAGCTCAAGAATTTAACAATCGCTTGCTCCATGCGATGAAAACAACGTTAGATCGATAAGGGTAGCTACCAACGTCTCTTTATTTCTGTGAAATAAGAGACGTTGATATAATGGGCCTATTAGTAATTCATAAATATTTGGCTAACCTAGTGAGTAAAGTTTTTCTAGATATGTTAGAATTCTTTGCCGAAGCGACTGCTTAAAAATCGAACAAATAAGAATATCGCTTCGCTTTGGTAAACTTTTAAGAAGAGGCTGGGAACGGAAACTAATAACCAAGAACTAACAACGAACAACTGTTATTCGGCCTGTTGGCCGAATAATTAAGAATTTATGCATTGTATTCAGACTACGACTTCTCATTCCGACCAGATCCACCCTCCAAAGGAGGGTGGATCTGATCGCCCACAAAATAATGAGAGTATGGTCTCTTCTGTCAAAGAGTTGGTGATTAAAAATCGTAATGGTCTGCATGCACGCCCTTCAGCGCTTTTCGTAAAAACAGCTGGTCGTTTTAATTCGGAAATTTGGGTTGAAAAAGAAGGAGAGCGTGTGAATGGAAAAAGTATTATGGGATTAATGATGCTTGCGGCAGGTCACGGATCTGTTCTTCAAGTGATTGCTGAGGGAGATGATGCTCTCCAAGCTCTGGAAGAACTTGAGAAGTTAATTGATTCGCGTTTTGGGGAGGAATAAGGGATCTCCGAATTAATGTGACTACCAACGTCCTTTTTTCATTTCTGCGAAATGAAAAAAAGACGTTGCTAAAATTGGCCTAATATGTAATCGAAGACTCAATTTTATCCAAAAAGTAGTCATGGTTAAGTCACTTAGATAGGCCTTAAGGCCTATCGTAAATAATTGCTACATCAGTATAAGACTATTGCAAATAAGCAAACATCCTGAAAAAAAAGCCACCAAACTGGAGGAGGTCCATAAAAAAAATTGAACTCGCTGACATCTTGCGCATTGAATATCCTCAACAGCTCTTGCTAACTTATCAGAGCAAGAGAGTTGCTTTCTAAACTCTAAATTTACTATGGATTGCAAGTGTTGCCAATCAGTTCGTAGTTGGCAAGTTGGCGGTTCGTAGTAGTTTTAGCGTGTTAAATTAATTTGCAACATATTCTTCTTGTTATTGGGTATCGATGTTAACAAACTAGTTGATAACCGTTCAGAGCCTTAAGCTCTGAATTATAGACTGTAGGCTTAAATAGCAGTAGCTTCACGACACACTATGCATCGCATTCATACTACTACTTCGCAGTCAGATCATTTGGTTCAGATCCCTCCTCCAAAGGAGGGAGGATCTGAACGCTTATATCAGGGAATTGCTGTAGCTCCTGGAATTGCTGAGGGAATTGTATTTAAGTACCTTCCTAACGAACAAGCAATTCCCGTTCGCGAGATTTCAGAGGCCGAAGTTGATAATGAAATGAAGCGCTTTGAGGAAGCTCGATGTGCAACGCAAAGCGAGATTCTTGATATCAAAAAACGGATGGCTCAGTCCATTGGAGTAACCGATGCAAGTCTTTTTGATGCTCATTTACTTTTATTAGAAGATCCTATTCTTTTAAAAGAAGTTCACCAGTCCCTATGTAAGGAGCTTTTAAATATTGAACATATTTTTCATTCCATTGTGAAGCGCTCCTGTACGCATTTTAATCAGATCAAAAATGCTTATTTGCGAGAGCGTGCGATTGATATTGAAGATGTCTCGCGTCGGCTTCTTCATCATCTTTTAGGAAAGCCAAAACAGCGTGTTTATGTGCCCAACCGACATCATATTATTGTTTCTCACTCACTCACGCCTTCAGATGCAGCAATGCTACATGATGATCCTGTGGTTGCTTTTGCTACTGAAAAGGGAAGCAAGACTTCTCATACAGCTATTATTGCAAGAGCATTAGGGATTCCTGCTGTTGTTGGATTGCACAATATTATTTCTGAAGTTAGTGATGGTGAGGCTGTTTTACTTGATGGTTATCATGGGGTGTTGATTGTTAATCCGAGTTCTGAAACGCTAGCGCGTTATCAGGGGATGAAGTTAGAACAAGAAACGATTGAAAAGAATCTCAAAGAACTTCGCCAAACCGCTTCAAAAACGCGCGATGGACGCGCTATCATTCTCTCGGCAAATAGTGAATTGCCCGAAGAGATGGGCTCGATTCTTGCTAATGGAGCGGAGGGGATAGGTCTCTACCGCACGGAGTTTCTTTATTTAAATCGGTCGACACCTCCCGAAGAAGAAGAGTTATACAAAATTTTTTGTACAATTGCAGAACGCATGAAGCCTTATAATGCTATCATTCGGACGCTTGATAGTGGAGCTGATAAGGCGTTAGGATTTGTGGAGTATCCTAAAGAAGAAAACCCTTTTTTAGGGTGTCGCGGTATCCGATTTTGTTTGCAGCATAAAGATTTTTTTAAAGTGCAGTTACGTGCTATTTTGAGGGCAGCTGTCGCAGGAAACCTTCGAATGATGTATCCGATGATTTCAGGAGTTGAAGAACTTAGAGAGGCTAACGCCGTTCTCGAAGAGGCAAAGCAAGAGTTGCGACAGCGAGGCGTGCCGTTTCAAGAAGAACTTGAAGTCGGTATCATGATAGAAGTTCCTAGTGCAGCCATGACGGCGGATCTCTTAGCGAGAGAGGTCAAGTTTTTTAGTATAGGCACTAATGATCTCATTCAATATCTTTTGAGTATTGATAGGGGTAATGAATCAGTGGCCTATCTTTATAATCCTGCTCATGCAGCGGTCATTCGGACATTAAAAAAGATTATTGACTCTGCTCACGATGCTGGTATTTGGGTTGGTCTTTGCGGTGAGTTAGCAGGAGATCTTCTTTTTACACCACTTCTTGTAGGACTTGGTATTGATGAACTTAGTGTTAGTGCGCCAATGGTGCCTAGGATAAAAAAAGCAATTCAAAGTTTAGATATCCCCGCTTGTCAAGAGCTCATTACCCAAACTCTTCATAGTGAATCTGCAACGGAAAACCATGCCCGTTGTGTTGCATTAGCAGAGAGTCGCTATGGGTTTTTATTGTAAATCTCCTTGGCTACTTATTATTCAATGTTACATTTTTTCTGATCTATTATTTATCATGTTTTTTTATTCATTGCTTTTACAGAGAATAGCTTTTTTTCTAATTTCTTTGCTGTTTTTGCCCATGCTTGTGGCGGAGATCAGCGCTCCTATCATTCCTAGTTTATCATCAACGAATGGTATTTTTCCTACTGTGACTGCGGCGTCTTCCTCCACTCTTCCTAATGACCCTAGTGATGTGAGTGACTCTAAATTACGAACGATAACTAGGGCTGGGACGACGAATACATCTATAGTAGGTACGCAAGACTCTCCTCTTCCTAGTCAGGAGAGTCATAATAGCATGATAACGCCATCTTCTTCGGACGAGAGAGATTCGTTGCCTGTTACTAAGGGAGTCAAGGATCCCTTAGTAAATTCTTCAACAACATCTGAATCTTTGATTGTTCCAACAGATCCTTCGATGATTCCACCATCTGAAACAACATCCGCAGAGGATGGAACTCTTCCCTTGACGCCATCACCTAATGACCCTAATGCCGTCATTCCTTCTTCTTTCGAAGTTCCGGAAGTATCGCCAATTTCTCCTGTTAATTCCACTGAAAGTATTGAGAAGAAAAAGTTACAGCTAAAAGTTCGCTATAATCAGGTGCGGACTCAGGTTGAAAAAAATGACAGTGTTGTTGAGCTTAAGTTAAAAGCCGATAAAGCATCAACAGATGAAGGAAAGCGTCAGGCTCTAAGGGCTTATTACGAGCTATTATTTAAAAAAATGAAAAAAGTGGATCCTTCTCTTACTGAACGTTGTGATATTATGAAAGGAGCTTACTTGCGTCATTTAGAGCAGGTGAAGGTGGAACCAACGATACCGTAACTACCAACATCACTTTATTTCTGTGAAATAAAGTGACGTTGCTAAAATTGCCCATGGCCATTTTGTTTGATATGATTCTCTTCCCTATCAGAATATTTGATTGTTTGCAATCGTCTTGTGCTGTGTATAAAATGGAATCTTCGATTACATGCTATACAGTGCGCGCTCAATCTTTGAGGTTTTTACACACTCTTTTCAACTTTAGCAGCGTTGTCATCGCTTGCGTTATGTTCACATAGCGTTTCGCTCTTCCGCCTTGCTTGAGTCAAAAATTGCAATGTAAAAACTTCAAATCTCTCCCGCGTACAGTATCGACCAATTTTATCAACGGCACTTTATTTCGCAGAAATAAAGTGCCGTTGGTAGTTACCTTAAACTTACATTCGGCCAATTAGCCGAATAGTCTAATATCAATGCCTGAGATGAAAATATTTAGTGGTTCGGCCCATCCTCAGTTAGCTGCTGATATCGCTGCTTACTTAGGTCAACCAATGGGTGATGCCATTGTTACGTCTTTTCCCGATGGAGAGACGTTTGTTAAAATTAATGATAACATTCGAGGGCGTGATGTTTTTATTGTTCAACCGTCGTGTCCACCGACGAATCAGAATATCATGGAGCTTCTTATTATGGTCGATGCAGCTCGTCGTGCGAGTGCAGATCGTATCACTGCGGTAATTCCTTTTTTTGGTTATGCTCGTCAAGATCGAAAAGACCAACCTCGTGTTCCTATTACAGCAAAATTGGTGGCTAATATTCTTGTGGCATCAGGAGTTCAGCGAGTCTTAACGATGGATCTTCATGCCCAACAGTTACAGGGATTTTTTGATATTCCAGTCGATCACCTTTATGCTTTGCCTGTGATGGTAGAGCATATTCGAACGATGAATATTCCTAACCTTGTCGTGGTTTCTCCTGATGTTGGAGGTGTCAAGATGGCTTCAACTTACGCTGAAGCTTTAGGAGCTGGGCTTGCTATTGTGGTGAAGCGTCGTCGTAGTGCAACTGAGGTTGATGCTCTTCATGTGATTGGCGAGGTGGAGGGAAAGAATGTTCTTATTATTGATGACCTGACGGAAACTGCTGGAACCTTAACGAGTGCGGCAAAAATATTACGAACTTTAGGAGTTGGTGATATTTATGCTGGTGTATCGCACGCTGTGCTGTCAGATTTAGCAGTTCAGCGGTTGAGGGGTTCCGAAATTAAGGAGCTCATCACTACCGATAGCGTTCCAGTCCATCAAGAGGAAGGGGATCGCGTGCGGGTGCTTTCTATTGCCGAGTTACTCGGGGAAGGTATCCGTCGTATCCATGGAGACGAGTCGGTAAGTTCGCTCTTTAGAATCAAATAGCGACTCACTATACCTTGCTCGGTTGAGAGTTAGTTTTTTTGATGCTGGGATTTTTGGTGCTAGCTAGACGGAAGAGCTTCTGCTACAGACGTAACAGGAGTGATGACGATGCAGCAGCGTCGAAAATAACAAGTCAAAAATCCTAAATATCAACGGAGAAAGGTATATTTTTAACAAACACATCAACTAAGTAACTATTAACTCACAATAACTATTTCAGCCCAATGGATGAATAGTTTCGATTATTATGGCAAAACAGGTAAAACTTTCAGCACGGTCTCGCACGCATATTGGCCGTAATTCTGTCAAACAGCTTCGCGCGCGTGGTGCTGTTCCCGCTAATATTTATGGCCCTAAAAGTAAGCCAAGCAATCTCGAGATTTGTCATCAAGAGATCAAGCGTCTCCTTGCTCATGCTTCAGGAGAAAATATTCTTGTGGAGTTAGAGATTGCTAATGATAAAAAGACAACCAAGGCTCTTGCTTTGATCCAAGAGGTTCAGCACCATGCTGTGCGTGGAGATATTCTCCATGTTGATTTTCTTGAGGTATCAATGGATGAATTACTCCACACGGAGGTTCCTTTGGTATCCTTTGGTGAAGCTGATGGTGTTAAAAACTATGGTGGATTGCTCGAACAGCTTGTGAGGCATCTCTCAATTGAGTGTTTACCTAAGGATTTGCCAGAGAGTATACAGATTGATATTTCAGCACTTGGCGTAGGACAGTCTTTGCACATTCGTGATTTAGTTTTACCTGCTGGGGTGAAGACAACAGGTGATGCTGACTTGACAGTTTTCTTGGTGGCAGAACCAAAAGTTGAAGATCCTTCTAAGGTTTCAGAAACACCTCAAGCTCCTGAAGTCATTAGGGAGAAGAAGCCAGCTGCTGAAGAAGCGAAGAAATAACGAAGCGCACCTATATTCATCACGAATGAAAATTAGGAATTTTGACTTGCTCTTGTTGCCCCTAGCTTCGTTGTCAGAGCTTACGTTATGTTCGCATAGCGACTCACTCTTCCTCCTTGCTAAAGATAACAATTTCAGCGCAAAAAAACTAATTTTCATTCATAATGAGTATATTCGGCCAACAGGTATAATGGGTGCCATTGGGAGGTATGCTTTTGTCAAGTTTTTTGCTCTATGAAATGCATTCATACTACGACTTCGCTATCCGATCATTTGGTTCAGATTCGTCCTCCGAAGGAGGGTGAATCTGAACGCTTGCCTCTTCGTCTTGTAGTAGGCCTTGGTAACCCAGGCCGTGGCTATGAAGGAACACGTCATAATATTGGTTTTGCTGTTCTTGATACACTTGCGCGTCGTCATAAAGTCAACTTTGCGTTGGAGTCAACGTGGAATGCTCAAATCGCCAAGATAACAGCTCCCCCTATGAAGGAATCCTCTTTGTCTCTTATGAAGCCAATGACTTTTATGAATCTCAGTGGTACTGCTGTAGGATCTTATGCGCGTTTCTTTCATTATATGGCGATGCAGACCTTGGTGGTACTCGATGATGTAGCACTTCCTCTTGGGACGTTGAGATTGAGGCGTTCAGGCAGCGCAGGAGGACAACGTGGTTTGGAATCAATTCTAACGCATTTTTCTACAGAAGCTGTTCCTAGACTTCGTATCGGGGTTGGAGCTCCTGAAGCTTCTGAGTCATCAGAAATCTCGCTTTCTAATTATGTTCTTTCTCGTTTTCGCAAGGAAGAAATGTTGCGTGTGGAGGAAGCAATTAACCGTGCTATTGAAGCCATTGAATGCGTGCAATGTGAAGGCATCGATGTTGCAATGAACACTTTTAACTAACTTTAGTATCTCTTGACGTATTACTCATCACTTAGTACTTCTGTATTCTTTGTGGCTTTATAGTTGATCATTCTTAGCACTTAGTATATTTACCTCATTCTCCATTTCACCGCAAGGTAGCCAAGAGGTTTTCTTCTGCAGCCTTTCAACTTTTTAACGTTTCAACTTTTTAATATGAATAATAAATACGATATCCTCCTTGCCCTTGTGATTAAAGAAGAAGGGATTGATGAACTCTTAGCGCGTCTTGAGAAAATCATGAATGCTGAAGGGGTCACCATTGAAAAAATAGAGCGCCTTGAACGCAAAGAATTCGCTTATCCCCATAATCATCTTCGGTCGGCTTACTATGTAAATTTTGTTGCTAGTGCAGAACCTACTACGATTACTAAACTGCGGCAGAAGTTAACTTTGATGGAAGAAGTCACATTACAGAATTACTTCCGCAAAGATAATGTGAAGGTTGCTGGGAAGGCTAAGAAAACAGCCAACGCTGGAAAAAAAGTCGCTGCGGCAGCCTAATATTTTGTAATCATTCAGTTCTCGCTATACGGTAACTAAATGATTATAATGCTTCCAAGGTTCCTGCCCTGGTAGTTATTAACCCTTAAACTCCTAAACTCTTATTATGGCTAATCTCAATAAAGTTCAGCTGATCGGAAATGTGACTCGTGATCCCGAGGTGAAATAT